>JAHDIM010000070.1 GCA_020630805.1 Anaerolineales bacterium | reverse complement strand
CAGAGCGCCCTGAAAAGTGAAGACCCACTCGCGTGGTTTGAAGAGCTTTATGCCAATGCAGAAGGCAACACCGCCGCAATTCCTTGGGCAGACTTAGAACCAAATCCATTTCTTGTGCAGTGGGCAGAACAAACGCAGCCTGACCTGAACGGCAAGCAAGTCTTAGTCGTTGGCTGTGGCCTCGGCGATGACGCAGAATATATGGCGGCTTTGGGCGCAACAGTGACCGCGTTTGACCTCTCCCATAGTGCCGTCGATTGGGCGCTGAAGCGCTTTCCAGAGTCCAAGGTACGTTATCAACAGTTTGATCTTTTTGTGGATAACGCCGACTGGCACGCTAAGTTCGATCTGATCGTAGAAATTTATACGCTGCAAGCCATCAATGTAGACCTACGCTGTGACGCCATGCCGATCTTGGCAAACTATCTATCTGAAACGGGGCAACTCTTGGTCATTTGTCGCGGCGTGCCAGATGGTGTTGAGCGCACTATGGTGCCATGGCCGTTGACCCCGAGTGAACTGGCGCACTTTGAAACATCGGGCTTACAAAAGCAAAGCCAAGAAGACATTGATGACGGTGGCGTGCCGCGCTGGCGGATTGTGTATACCCGGTAGGGTGTTTTGAGACGTTGACCATTGGGACGCGAATTCAACGAATACAGCGAATGTTTTTATTCGTGTAAATTCGCTTCATAGTTGCTTCGCAACCGCTGCGCGAACTGCGAAATTCGTGTGCCAAATTGAAGGGAATATAAAAGAGCCTTGTCTCATGTAGAAGACAAGGCTCTTTTTGTTGGACATGTGCCACGCCGCGGCATGGCACACCCCATGTGGAATTATGTTGTTTCGCGACATGGCTTGCCATGTCACTACGTATTACGCGCTGGCTGGGGCGGTGAGTTCGGTTGTCCCCATTAGTGCTAAATCGACGGCTCTAGCGACGCCACGGCCTTCGTTGATGCCCCAGACGACAAGGCTTTGACCACGGCGGCAGTCGCCAGCGGCGTAGACGCCTTTCATGCTGGTTTCAAAGTCTCCATGTTCGGCTTTGATGTTGCCACGGGTGTCTTCTTTCAAGCCCAACTGCTGGGCGATGGTCTTTTCGGGCCCAATGAATCCCATTGAAAGCAAGACTAAGTCGGCTTCCCATGTTTTTTCTGAGCCTGGAACTTCTTTGAAACTTGGGCGGCTGCCGTCTTCTGGCACCGTCCATTCGATGTTGACTGTTTTCAAGCCGGTCACATTGCCATGCTTGTCGCCAATAAATTCTTTAGTCAGAATGGCATATGTACGTGGATCTTCGCCAAATACGGCTTCGGCTTCGGCGTGTCCGTAATCGACACGGAAAATGCGCGGCCACTGCGGCCATGGATTGTTATCGGCGCGGTCGTTTGGCGGGCGGTCTAGCAATTCGAAGTTGACGACGCTCTTGCAGCCGTGCCGGATGGACGTGCCAATGCAGTCCGTCCCAGTGTCACCACCACCAATCACGATGACGTTTTTGTCTTTCGCATCGATGTAGTTGCCGTCTTCCAAGTTGCTGTCCAGCAGACTCTTGGTATTGGCCGTCAGGAATTCCATTGCGTAGTGAACGCCCTGCAATGAGCGGCCTGGAATAGGTAAGTCGCGGGGACGGGTGGAGCCAATTGCCAGAATAACGGCGTCATAGTCTTGGCGCAGTGCATCCACCGTGAAGTCCACCCCAACGTTGATGTTGGTACGGAAGCGGACACCTTCGGCGCGCATCTGAGCCACGCGGGCTTCGACCAGATCTTTATCCAGCTTCATATTCGGAATGCCGTACATCAACAAACCACCGATGCGGTCTGCACGTTCGTAGACGGTGACAGTGTGACCTGCGCGTGCCAGTTGCTGGGCGGCGGTTAGACCTGCTGGGCCTGAGCCAACAATCGCTACGGTTTTTCCAGTCTTGGTCTTTGGCGGTTGCGGCACAATCCAGCCTTCTTCACGACCTCGGTCAATAATCGCATTTTCGATGTTCTTGATCGTGACCGGCGGGTTGGTGATGCCCAACACGCACGCACCTTCACACGGTGCCGGACAGGCGCGCCCTGTAAATTCAGGGAAGTTATTGGTCTTGTGCAGCCGATCAAACGCCCGTTTCCAGTGCCCGTTGTAGATCAGATCATTCCATTCCGGAATCAAATTATCGATCGGGCAGCCGGTGTGGCTCTGACAAAACGGTACGCCGCAGTCCATACAGCGCGCGCCCTGCGTTTGCAGGCGCACAATATCTGGCGCAGTGTAGATTTCGTCGAAATCCATAATGCGCACATTCGGGGCACGGTATGGCACCGTCCGCCGATTGATTTCCATAAATCCAGTTGGTTTACCCATAGGCAGATTTGGCGGTCAGCCATCAGCTATCAGGTATCAGCTTGGGTCTAGTAATCCGATGCAACTCAAAGAGTGCCCAGAAGTTTTAGAGCCAAGCTGACCGCTGACTGCTGATGGTTGACTGCCTTACTCTCTACTAATCTAATGCGACTACCGCGTCTTGCAGTAGTGAAATTTTCTTTGCGTTTTCGGCGAGAACGCGTTTGTAATCGACAGGCATGACTTTGACGAAACGGGGCAGTTCTTCAGCCCAGTTATCTAAGATGCCTTGCGCAACGGTGGAGCCAGTCTTTTCGGCGTGCCGCTCAATCAAGCTTCGGAGTTCATCGACATCGTCTGGCAATTCGACGTCTTCCAAGGCGACCAATTCAAGATTGCATTTGCGGACAAAGTCGTTGGTGTGGTCCCAGACATAGGCGACCCCACCGGACATCCCGGCGGCAAAGTTACGGCCAGTTGGGCCAAGCACTACCACACGACCGCCCGTCATATATTCACAGCCGTGGTCGCCAACGCCTTCAATAACGGCATGGGCACCGGAGTTGCGCACCGCAAAGCGTTCCGCAGCGCGGCCACGGAAGAAGGCTTCACCGCTGGTCGCGCCATATAAGGCCACATTCCCAATGATGATGTTGTCTTCCGGCACAAACGCCGCTTCTGCTGGCGGATACACAGTAATACTCGCACCAGACAGGCCTTTGCCAACGTAGTCATTGGCATCGCCTTCGAGTTCGAGTTCAACGCCGCGGACGCTCCAAGCGCCAAAGCTTTGCCCAGCATGACCATTGAATTTGATATGGATTGTGCCGACTGGCAACCCGCGTTCACCGTGAGCCTTGCTAATTTCGTTGCTCAACATTGTCCCGACAGTGCGGTTGATGTTGCGAATGGGCATTTCGATGTTGACCGGCTCTTCGCGCAAAATGGATGCTTGCGCCAGTTCAATCAGTTCAAAGTCAATTGCTTCCTTCAGGTGATGATCTTGTTCTTCCACGCAGTAGGTGGCGGCGCCTTCGGTCTTAGCCTTGGCTTTGGTGAGCACAGGGCTCAGGTCAATGCCAGCCGTCTTCCAATGGCGAATAGCATCGTCAGTATCCAGGAAGTCCACGCGCCCGACCAATTCATTGAACGTGCGAACGCCCAACTGCGCCATGATTTCACGCGCTTCTTCGGCAACCAAGACAAAGTAGTTGACCACGCTTTCTGGCACGCCGTTGAACAGCTTGCGCAGTTCCGGGTTTTGCGTTGCAACGCCCACCGGGCAGGTATTCAAGTGACACTTGCGCATCATGATGCAGCCCATCGTCACCAGTGGGGCGGTACTAAACCCAACTTCTTCTGCACCAAGCAAGGCGGCAATCACCACATCACGACCGGTCTTCATTTGGCCGTCAGTTTGTAAAACGACCCGACCGCGCAGATCGTTCAACATCAACGTCTGATGGGTTTCTGCAATCCCAAGTTCCCACGGCAGACCGGCGTGCTTTAGACCTGTCAGCGGCGAAGCGCCCGTGCCGCCGCTATGGCCAGAGACCAGAATATGGTCGGCTTTGGCTTTGGCAACGCCCGCTGCAACCGTCCCAACACCGGCTTCAGACACCAGCTTGACGCTGATGCGCGCGGCGCGGTTGGCATTTTTCAGATCGTGAATCAGTTGCTTGAGATCTTCAATTGAGTAGATGTCATGGTGCGGCGGTGGGCTAATGAGACCAACGCCTGGCGTCGACATGCGCGTCGCTGCGATGTAGTCAGAGACTTTGTGTCCCGGCAGTTCGCCGCCTTCGCCCGGCTTAGCACCTTGCGCCATTTTGATCTGGAGTTCATCTGCATTGGTGAGGTACCACGAGGTCACTCCAAAGCGACCAGAGGCCACTTGTTTGATGGCCGAGCGTTTTGAATCGCCATTTGGCAATGGTTCAAAGCGGCGATAGTCTTCGCCACCTTCGCCTGTGTTGGACTTCCCGCCCAAGCGATTCATCGCGATGGCTAAGGTTTCATGCGCTTCGGCTGAGATAGAGCCAAGGCTCATGGCACCAGTGACAAAGCGTTTGACAATTTCTGTGGCTGGTTCCACCTCTTCGAGCGGAATTGCGCTGGTATCGTCTTTGAATTTCAGCAAACCGCGGATGGTGAAGCGGTTGCGGGCATTGGTATTGACCTCATCCGCAAAGCGTTTGTAGGCCTTCTTGCTGTTGTGGCGCGCTGCCATTTGTAGGTTGGCAATCACGTTCGGGTTCCAAAGGTGATCTTCACCGCCAGAGCGCCAGTGATATTCACCCGGATTCGGCAGCGTTGGTGACTGCAATTCACCATAAGCTTCATCATGGCGGCGGATGTGTTCTTTCGCCAGCTGGTCAAACGTCACACCTTTGATGCGACTAACCGTGCCTGTGAAGCACTTTTCAATCACGTCTTCACCTACGCCAACGGCTTCAAAGATTTGCGCACCTTTGTAGCTGGCAAGGGTCGAAATGCCCATCTTGCCCATCACCTTGCGGATGCCTTTTGCAACTGCCAAGCGATAGTTGTAGACAATGTCTTCTGGCATGTATTCGTTGCCAATCAGGCCGATGGCGCGGAGTTGCCAGAGTGACTCAAATGCGATGTAAGGGTTGATGGCGTCGGCACCAAAGCCCAGCAGCACACAGTGATGATGCACCTCGCGTGCTTCACCAGTTTCCAGCACAATCCCAATTTGGGTGCGGCTGTTTTCACGAATCAGGTGTTGATGCACTGCGCCAGTTGCTAGCAGCGCGCTCACTGGGACGCGTTTTGGCCCAGTTGCGCGGTCAGACAAGACAATGATGGCAATACCGTCTGCAATCGCTTGCGAGGCTTCGGCACAAATGCGGTCCAACGTTGTGGTTAGTCCGGCTTCGCCATCGCTAACAGGGAACGTGATGTCAATGACCTTGCTGCGCCAACTGCGGTGATCTAAGCTCTTGAGCTTGGCAAGTTCTTCGTTGCTCAGAATTGGATCTTTGATGAGCAAGCGTTTGGCGTCGTCAGGGGTTGAGTTGAGCAGGTTGCCTTCTGGGCCAATGTAGCACTGCAACGACATAATGATCTCTTCACGGATCGAGTCGATTGGTGGATTGGTGACCTGTGCAAAGAGCTGTTGGAAGTAGTCATAGCTCATGCGCGCTCGCGCTGAGAAGGCTGCCAACGGCGTGTCATTGCCCATACTGCCTAGAGGCTCTTTCTTGTTGAGCACCATCGGTTTGAGAATGACGTTGACATGTTCACGGGTGTAACCAAATGCTTTTTGGCGTGACAGCAATGAGACCGTGTCTAAGCCGGGAACGTCTTCAGGCTCAGCAATTTCATCCAGCGTGATGCGGTGTTCTTCCAGCCAGTCTGCATATGGCAAGCTGCTAGCAACTTCACCTTTGGCTTCTTCATCTGGAATGATGCGCCCTTGATCAAAGTCCACCAAGAACATGCGGCCTGGTTGCAAGCGGCCTTTTTGCACAATGTTTTGTGGCGGCACGTTTACCACACCAACTTCACTGGCCATGATGACCATGTCATCGCTGGTGACGTAGAAGCGGCTAGGGCGCAGACCGTTGCGGTCTAACACAGCGCCAATGTAACGTCCGTCTGTAAAGGCAATGCTAGCAGGGCCGTCCCAAGGTTCAATGAGGCAGGAGTGATATTCATAAAACGCCTGCTTTTCTGGTGACATGTCAGTGTGATGCTCCCATGCTTCAGGGATCATCATCATGACTGAGCGTGGCAGGCTGCGACCGCTCATCAGCAGCAGTTCGAGCGTGTTGTCAAAGGTACCGCTGTCTGAAGTGTCCGGTTCAGTGACCGGAAACGATTTGCGTAATTCGTCGCCAAATAGTGGGCTGTCCAAAATTCCCTGGCGCGCAAACATGCGGTTACGATTGCCGCGTACGGTATTGATCTCGCCGTTGTGCGACATGAAGCGGAAAGGTTGGGCGCGGTCCCAGCTAGGGAAGGTGTTTGTGCTAAACCGCGAATGCACCATGGCGAGGTGACTTTCATAGTCTGCGTCGCGCAAGTCTGGGTAGTAAGCGGTCAGCTGATCTGTGGTCAACTGGCCTTTGTAGATCATCACCTTAGTGGACAAGCTGCAAACATAAAACAGGTGGTTTTCTGTAATGGTAGCGTCGTTCTTGAGGCGATGGGTCGCAATTTTCCGAATGATAAACAGCTTGCGTTCGAATTCTTCTAGGGTGAGGCTGTCTTCAGCGGCGACAAAAAGTTGTTCGGTGTAGGGTTCTACTTCGAGCGCCGTTGGGCCAACGTTGGCCCCTTCAGGATCTACAGGGACTGGACGCCAGCCGATGAGGGTTTGCCCATATTCTGTAATGAGGCTTTCGACAGTTTGTTTACAAATAGCGCGTTCGGCTTCGTTTCGTGGGAGAAATACATTGCCAGCTGCGAAGCGGTCTGACGCTGGGAGGTCTTTGCCAAACATTTCTTTGGCAACGCGGCGCAGAAATTTTGTTGGCAGGGCGGTGAGCATTCCACAACCGTCGCCGGTATTGGCCTCTGCTCCGGTCGCGCCACGGTGTTCCATCTTGCAGAGCATGCTGTCTGCCGTGGCAACAATGTCGTGACTCTTTACCCCTTTGATATTCGCAATAAAGCCAACCCCGCAGCTATCTTTTTCAAACTGAGGATCATACAGGCCATATTTTTGAGGACGGACATTGTTTGTCATACCGAGTCTCCTGAATGGAAGGCGAAACGCGTTTCTTATTGCTCTGGGAAATAGAGAATAAAAAACCACGCAATAGCGTGGCTTCCATGGTGAATCACAATAAATGCTTCTAAATCAAGCGCTTCACAACATGGTGGAACTGCTATTTTTTTGTGTAAACCGGTTGGTGTTCACTAAGGTCAGACGCGTTTACAACTTTAGTGGTGGTCTAGCGCTTAGTGCTAGATTTTTCTCTACAGTTGAAGAGAGATAAAAATCTGGTTCTAATATTGTAGATAGATTGTGCTTTTTGTCACTAATCAGGCTGACTAAGAAAATGACGGTTCAGATTGTGAAAAAGGGGGGAAATCGACGCGTAAGGTGCACTATTCTCAGACTGTGAGAACTCATTTTTGGAGTAAATGGACCATCAACTGTAGTAATTGCTCCGTCCGATACGGCTTTTGGAGGAAGAATACGCCGTCTTCACTGGCGGCGACTTTGTCTGCATCTTCGCGGTTGTAGCCGGAAGACAGAATGACTTGTGCGTCCGGCTGAATATTGCGTAACCGACGCATGGTCTCAACACCGCTGATTCCGGGCATCGCGACATCGGCCAAAGTAAGCGAAATACTTTGATGATGTTCAGCAAATAGAGTCACTGCATCTATGCCAGACGCGGCGCTCAAAACGCGCATGTCATAAGACTGTAGCGTTTCTTGAAGCGTTTCTAAAACGGCAATTTCATCATCCACAAGCAGAATGGTGTGACCAGCTAACGTGGCGACATTCAATTCGGCCTCAGCGGCTTCATGCAGGGTTTCAGACGCTGTGTGTGAGGACGGGAAGACAATGTCAAAGCGCGTGCCACTCTGGTATTCACTCTCCACTTGAATGCTGCCTTCATGTGAGCGGATGATTCCTAGCACGGCGGCTAGACCTAACCCATGGCCGCTGGTTTTTGTGCTGAAGAACGGATCAAATATCCGCGCGATGGTCTCAGGCTTCATGCCTATGCCATTGTCCATAAAGGTCAGTTTGACGCACTCACCGCCGACAAAGTCGTTGGAAAAGGCTTGCCACGGTTTGAGTTCCTTGTTCTCAATTTGGCAACGTTGCGTCCGGATCCTAATTGCCCCGTCATCATCGCCAATGGCATCACTCGCGTTGATGATCATATTCATGACGACCTGTTGAATTTGACCGCGTTCGCCAAAGACTTGAGGGTCTGACGGGTCAAAATCCATGTGTAGGGTTACGTTGTCTGGGATGGTGGCGCGCAGTAAGGTGACATTTTCATTGATCAACGCATTGACGGAGATTTCTTGCTGCTCAACTGTTTGGCCGCGTCCGGCGTAGGCCATCATTTGGCGCGTGAGCTCAGACGCGCGGTGGGCGGCTGTCTCAATCTTCTTGATGTTTTTCTGCGCCGGACTGTCAGTATCCAGCCGCCGCTGGGCAATTTGGGCTTGACCTAGCATGGCGAGCAGTAAGTTGTTGAAGTCGTGCGCAATGCCGCCGGCCATTACGCCTAGGCTTTCTAGCTTTTGTGACTGTAGTTGTTCTGCTTCGGTGCGCTTGCGTTCGGTGACATCTACGAGACTGACGCGCAACAATCGGCGGTTGCGGTCTGGTAAAGGCGCGACTCGCACTTCAGCAGGAAACACGCGCCCACTAGAGTGCATAAGCTCGGTTTCAATGGTATGCCCGCCTTCGTTGAAGGCATCTGTAATGACTTGCTGCCGCCAAGGCTGATCGCGTTTATCAGGGGGATAGAACTCAATCGGGTCAGTTGCCATGATGAACTCGCGGGTGTAACCAAATAGGGCGCAGGCTGCGTCATTGAGTTCAATAATCCGATCCTGATCTACATCCAGAATGGTAATGGCTTCGGTTGCGTGCGTCATCATGGTACGGAAGCGTTCTTCCTGTTGGCGCACTAAGTCGGTTGCATTGAAACTGTTGATGGTACTCGCAACTTGGTTCGTAATTGCTGAAAGCAATTCAAGGTCAGCTTGCGTATGATCTGGCGCATCTGCGGCGTTGAAGACGGTCATCATGCCCATCGCTTGATCTTGGTATAGCAAAGGAGCAGAAATAATGGAGCCAATGCCGTTGTTTTTACGACGTTCGTTGGCGTCTGGATGCTCACGCGGGTCATTAGAGGGCGACAAAATTGCGGTGCGTGAGGTAAAGGCTTGCCCAGGAATTCCAAGTAACAAGCGGTCATAAGACACGGAGGTGCTCATAGGTGAATTGATGCCAAACCGAATGTCTTTATAGATGGTGCGGGTGCTTTCGTCTAAAAGCTGAAGTCGTAGCCACTTGAAGCCGGTGCGTAGGTAGTAGTTTTTTAGAAACGTCGTCAGCATACCGTCGAGATCAGTTTCATCGCGGGCTGCATCGGCAACTTCAAACATAATCTCGGCTTGTAAACGGGCCTGTGCTTGCTCTTGGAGGGCAGCTTCACGGTCTGCGAGTAATGCAGCGTTTTCGACTGCAATTGAAGCCTGTTGCGCAATAGATTCAAGAAAATTGATTTCGTCTTGGTTGAAGTCAGCTCTATCTAGCGCGCGAACGACAACTGCTATACCAAGTTGCTTTTCATTCGAAAGCAGTGGCAAGAACACTGCACTCCCGATGTTTCGGTTGCGTCTTGATTGCTGACTCTCTAATGACTCACGTGGATCTGCTGGGAATTTTGCGGAAAAAATTGGTACTTTGGAGCGCAAGGCTTGTCCGTGTAGACCTTCTTGGAGTCGTTCCCACGTCATGAGAGTTGGGACGTCTGGTTGAATAAGATCTCCAGTAATGTGCACCTTTTTGACGACTTCTCGCTCTATATCGGCTAAGACGACTACGCCGCCGTCCGCATTGACTGCCAGAGAGACTTGCTCTAAGAGGGTGTCTAGAACGGTTTCTAAGTTGCCTTCTTGGGTGATCTTGGCCCCAATGTAGCGGAGGGCTTCAGACCGCATTAGCGCTTGTTTATTTTTCTCAGATGCCCGATTGTTCGCAATGGTGCCAGCCATTTGGGCCGCAATTGTTTCAGTCCAGCCGGCGTCATTGGTGTTAAAGCTTGGTGCGCCTGTAAATCGAGATAGCGTCATCAGCCCGACTAATCTGTCGTTATACAGCAGTGGCGTGACCATGACAGGCCCAACGCCGCGCTCTGCCCGCAGACGCTGAATATCTTCATCCTCATTGGGGTCAGGCTGGTCTCCAACTGACACAATGGTTTTGCGCTGTTCAATGACATCTCCCGCCAATCCACGTTTGAGCCATTCAAGGTCATTGATAAGTGGATCCATTGGGATTGGGCTGTTATCAATGGTCATTGCCCGTTCTACTTTTGAGATGTCGTCATCAAATATCATGAGGGCGACATTGTCTGCGGGCACAATTTGGGTAACCAAATTCAGAATGGTCTGCGGTGCGTCACTATTGACCTGATTTTGCATCAGTTGATGGCTAATGGTATTTAGCGTTTGGGCCTTTTCTAGTGACTGCCGAACCCGATTGAAGCCCCAGCGGGTAATGTTGATCTCTTCACTTTGAAAGAAGAAAATGATCAAAGGGCCTAAAGTCAAAATGACAAATATGTGCACGATCAATGTGTCGTTGATCGTGGGCCAAATATTTACGCTGACTAGGTAAGCGCCAAGCATAATATCGCTTAGCCAGTAGAGGATGCCTTGCCCCTTTTTTGCCTGTATTGTGATCCAAAGTGCAACGATTCCGAGTAAAGTCGTTGTGCCAAACCACATCACACCGAACAGTGTAAATTCGATGCTAACCACACGTGCAGTCGAAAGCACGGCTTCTTTCACAATAAGTTGCGGTGCAAGCGCGAGCAGCACGATTGCAATGCCTGCTAAAGCAAATGCAAATTGCACCATTCTCCGCCAGCGCACGTCCTTGTCCTTATCTATCCAAATCAGGCTGAAGTGAATGCTGGTGGCGGTGTTGAGTGTGCCAAAAATGATGGAAATCAGCACCAGTACAAGAATGGCCTGTTCGCGAGCAGCTGAGAGGGGATTTGCAAACGCTATGAAGCGGATAACCACTAACAAGGCTTGCCAAAACATGTGAATAGAAATGCGGCGTAAAAATGCCCAGTGGACGGGTTCACAATCCCGCCAACTGTTGCTGAGTATGATCACAATTGTGGCAAACAGCGTTGCCGCAGATGCGCTCAAAACAACCATGAGCAAGGTCATGGCAATATTTGGCGTTGGATACGAAAGTGGGATCATTGCTAGCGGTAAAGACAATCTGGTACGCGACACTAGAGCGTCACGGATTGTTATCCCAGTTTACGCAATTTGCAAGTCAATCACAACATGACTAACAAGAGGTGTTTAGCACTCAAAAACTGTAGTTTTGAGCAATTGTTGGGCAATGTGGGCGCGAATGTTAGCGCCGAAAGTGATGTCTTTAGAACAGGCGCTTTATGGGGTACGGGCGCAGCGGAATCCGACAGTGGAAGAGAAGTACGCCTGATTTGGCGCCGCGTAACGATAGGCACCACGCATGCGGGTTTCGTCATTGTCGTTCCATGCGCCATTCCGAATGACGTGAACGCCACCGTTGTACATGGTGCTGGGATCTGGCGTGGCAGTCAGTTCTTCTAGCAAATTACGATAGTGCGTGCGATAGTAACTGCTGGTCCACTCTGCAACGTTACCGGCCATATCGGTCGCACCATAGGGAGAGACGTTGCGTTCGTAGCTACCAACCGCGCTAGTGCCTTCTTTGAAAAGTCTGAAGTTGGCGACCTCGCTAATCGCGGCCCCATCGCCCCAGGGGTAGAGTTGCCCATTTTCACCGCGGGCGGCCTTTTCCCACTCTTGTTCAGTCGGCAGACGGCGACCAGCCCAAGTGCAATATGCGTTGGCTTGCTCCCAAGTGACGTTGATGACAGGGTGGTCTTCGAACTCTTCTAGCCCGTAGTATTCAATACCAAGCGGCCCCGTGAGGTTGGCTGGTTCAGTGCATTGTGCGACTTGAACGCACTTTGCATATTGCGCGAGCGTCACCTCGGTTTCGTCAATCCAGAAGGCGTCCAAAAATAAGGTGTATTGCGGCATCTCATTGTCTACGACGCCGGGATCATTTGGATCAGAGCCAAAAATAAACTCACCAGCGGGGACATAGCGCAACGCGGCGTCATCGATTGTCCAAACCAAACGGGTGCCTGCATCCGGAATTGGAACGGGGGTCGCGGTTGGTGTTGCTGTCGCAGTTGGTGTCGCGCTGGGGGTAAACGTTGCTGTTGCTGTTGCCGTCGGGGTTGGCGTGCTAACAATGTCTGGCGTTGCTGTCGCGGTTGGCGTGAACGTTGCCACCAGTTCAGGTTCTAGCGGATCTGGGGCGGCAGGAATTAGTTCTGTCAACGCTGCCAGCTGGGTGCGGCCTCGGTTGAAAACCGCCACAATCGGATCCCAAAAGCGATAGATGCCGAAGGCGATCCCGCCAACAATCAGTAGGCCTAAGAGCCAAGGTAGCAGCCGCAGAATCCATTCCCCTTTGGGTGGCGGATCTGGGTTGAAGAGGTCGACTTTCATTGGAGGCAACCTCTATTTGTTATCCAGTTGAATGAACGAAGAGAGGGGTTATTCTGAATCAGAAACCGAAGAGGCACAGCGGAAGCCCACGGTAGACGCGTAATAATTTGGCTCTGGTGGCCCAAAGCGGACCGCAGCTCTAATTTCATCCCAATCGCTGTTCCATGCCCCGCCGCGTAGGGTTCGTACTCCACCACGGTAAAGGCCTTCTGGCTCTGGGGTTGCGGTGATTTCTACGACGAGGTTGTAGTAATTACTACGATAGTAGTTTGCTGTCCATTCGGTGACGTTTCCAGACATATCCATTACGCCAAAGGCGCTGGCACCGTCTGGGAAGCTACCTACGGCAGTGGTATCGCCCACGAGAATACCATAATTCGCGCGGGTTGGATCTGGGAATTCATCGCCCCATGGGAACGTTCGGTTGTCCGTACCGCGAGCGGCGAGTTCCCATTCGGATTCAATCGGTAAACGGCGGCCGACCCATTCACAATACTCAGCAGCTTGCGCCCAACGGATGTTGACAATTGGGAAGTCTGCATACTCTGGGTTGCCAAAATAATTGCTGACAAACGCGCTTTCTGGGCGGGCTGGAACGGTACAGCCGCCACCAGTGACACAGGCCAAATATTGGTCGTTTGTCACCTCGTATTTATCGATCCAGAATGCCTCAACTGAAACTGGCTGCTTAGGGCGCTCATTTTCAGAATACGCAATTTCATCATCGGTGGAGCCCATGAAGAATGTTGAGGCCGGAATGTAAATTTGCTCTGCGCCGTCCGTGTCGGCAAGAAGTCGTGTTTCACCGCCAACCAAGGCCGCTTCTGTTGGAGTCGCGGTTGGCTCTGTCGTTGCGGTATTGGTTGCTGTTGCCGTTGGTTCAGCGGTATTTGTTGCCGTCGGTTCAGGCGTTTCGGTTGGGTCTGGTTCGGCTGTCGGCTCCGGTGCTTCGGTCGGGGCACTCGTTGCCGTGGGCGCTTCCGTAGCACTGGTGTCTGCGGCGTCATCGCTGACGGTTGCGACAATGTCTGTTGGAACTGCGGCTACGGTTTCGGCTGTAGCGCTGCGCTGTTCAAAAAAGTTGTAACCCAAGACCGCTAACGTGCCAATAATCCCGACTAAGATCAATCCGATGAGTGATGGCAAGGCAACGCGTAGCCAAGCGGGCTGTCCGCGACGCCGTTGACGAGAGCGATTCAGGCTGATGTAGCCACTCTGGACTTGGTTGCGTGGCGGTGCTGCTTCATGCAGTGCCAATCGCATTTCACGCGCGGTTGCATAGCGCTGTGTCGGCGTATTCGCCATCGCTTTTTCGATGACATCTGCCAGCTTGGCACCTTGGCGGGTCAAGACCGTTTTCGCCGGCTTGATGTTCTTGCGCAAGATGTTGCCGCGGCGGTCTTCACCTGGCACAACGCCAGCGAGCGCGTGATACAGCACTGCGCCCACAGAGTAGAGATCTGTGGCTTCGTTGGCCGTCGTTTCGCTGTACTCTGGCGCGTAAAACGTTTCGGGCGTGTCTGGATTGGAACGCGGTCCAATGCCGTAATCCACCAAAATCGCTTCCCCTTCGCGGGTGATGATGACGTTATCGCTTTTGATGTCGCCATGAATAATCGCAGGGTGGCGGCGGTGCAGATAGTCGAGTGCAAACAGGATTTGACCAATCCACAGTGCCGCTTGATCTTGCGAGATCCCTGTTTGGGCATTGATGCGCTCGGTAAGCGTATCCCCAATCACGCGTTCCATCACAATGTAATGCGCGTTGTCTGCCACAGAGAAGGCGTCTAGCACTTCAGGCAGGTTGGGATGAATGCGAAAACGCAAGTGTTGAATCACAGATTCAAACTTGGCTTGGTCGATTGTTTTGACTTCTTTGAGGATGACGTCTGTGTCGAGGTCAAGGTCATGACAGACGTAAATGGCCCCACCGAGGTGCTCACGGTGGACGGAATCAATGCGGTAGCGTTCCCGCAGAATTGTCCCTTCATTTAGTGCCATTGATTGGATTATAACGGAGTAGGGACTCGGATAGTAAGAAGTTAGGAATTACAAACGGAGATGAATGATCAATAGTCATTTTTCAACGGTCAATTGTCAATGTTATGGCGCTTGCATTGACAATTGACCATTGGCTGTTGACTATTGATTATTTGATTTGCACATCCAAGTACAGCCCTTCTTTCCTGCGCATGGCGTTGTCAAAGTCGCCAATGAAGCGCCACCAGTTGGTGAGGGGTTGCCCGTTGAAGTCTAAGCCGTTGCCTGCGCCGGGGAGGTTTTGCATCCAGTAGGTGAACCATTGCAGGCTGTCGCCGTTCCAGCGGTCGCAGTTCATCTTTTGCTTTTTGCCGCTGCCGTCCGGCTTCCAGTCTTCGATGTCGGTCATGATGAAGTCGCCGTTTTTCCAGTCATAGTCGCGGACACCGTTGGGAGGGAAGTGTGACCAGCCGCAGCGGCCTTCACCGGGTTCGCCGACAAAGCGCTTCCAGAACAGATCATGATCAATGTGCCGCAAGACAGCTTCAATCTGATGCATGTGGTTTTCAACAAACTCTGAAGGCCCACGCCCATAGTTGTAGTGGTAGCAGGTGTAGGTCTTGTTGAAGATGGGCAGGTCAGTTGGATCGCGGTCACTGTTGCTGATGTCACCATAAGGGCCCGCCATGTTGCTTTCCCACAGATGCACCTTGCCGCCGTGGTAGCCCCACACCCAAATTTCTTTGACGCCGCGTTCTTCAACCCAATACTGCGCATTGATGCGCTCCATAATGGCGTTGTAGTCCGTCATCGGCTCTTTGAATTTCGGATTATCGAACGTGGGCAGTGGTTCATAAATCTGCTCACGATGCACAATTTCATAGCTAATGCTGGGACGCGCACCGGGCTTTTTATAGGCATGATAGCAACTGCCATCTTTGAGCGCTTGCATCGCTTGTTGCGTGCTGCGTTCGACGTGCTCGCGGCGGGCATCGAGTGGGCCATCCACATCGCCAGTGACGTTGCGGTCAATATTGCCTTGCGAATCGATGGGATAGTATTCGACCATCAAGACGGGCAGCGTCCAAGCGCTGTCGCCACTGGTCGTCTGTAATTGTGCCTCAGCCTGGGCTTCCATGGCCTGGCGCTGTAATTCAGCAGCAGTTTGCTGAATCACGGTTTTGAAGAGTTTTCGGAACATAGGGAGTGATGAGTAAAGAGTGAAGAGTGAAGAGTGAAGTAAACCCAAGTCTTGGGTAAATTTCACTTGTCACTTATCACTCGTCAAAATAATTTCAAT
Source organism: Anaerolineales bacterium (assembly GCA_020630805.1). Taxonomy (GTDB): domain Bacteria; phylum Chloroflexota; class Anaerolineae; order Anaerolineales; family UBA6668; genus JAHDIM01. Next base: position 621 of record JAHDIM010000070.1, on the reverse strand, counting down.
TTCATCGTACTCCAAAACAACATTACGTTTCTATAAGATCAGGTTGGGGTTCGGTTGATATAAAATTCTCCCCATGCGATCTAGCGATTTTATGCGCACCTTGCCAGATGCAATTCGGGCGTTGTTACCAGCGGAATATCAGCAGTTTCGGGTGAAGACTCGGAATTGGATGCTGCAGCTGTACTTTGACGATCCACGTTTGCATTATGAAGTTTGGAATTTGGGGTCACGCGGGCCGTTTCCGGGTGGATCGATGGAAGTGGGGTTGCACTTTGAGTCAAAAGACAAAGCGCTCAATCAGCGGTTGTTACAGGCCAACATCCGGCACATGATTGAATTGAAAGTGACCTTAGGCGAAAGCTGGATTGCCGAAGACTGGGATAAAGGCTGGACCAAGGTTTATACCTTGATTCCAAAGCCCAAATTCAGTGAGGCGGATTTGAATAATGTGTCTGCGCAGTTGGCAGAGGCGATTGTGTTTTTGGAACCGATACGGAGGGAGGTCGATTAAGAGCCAAGCTATCAGTAATGTTTCCGTTACTGTTTTTCATGTCATCTTGTTTTGCCTCAAACACCATTTGTTCGCTAAAAAGTAAAAGAGAGTACCGCTAATGTATATTT
>JAHDIM010000456.1 GCA_020630805.1 Anaerolineales bacterium | reverse complement strand
TGACATGGCGCGCCATAGCACTAGACGATATCGGCTGAAGCGTTTCTAAAACAGTACTACACCACCTGTTACGCCAACGTTGCAAGCCGCAACGCATCGACGGATGCCCTCAATCTCGGCAGTGTTTCTGTCTCAAACCACGGATTCTTTTTCAACCAAAATCGGTTACGTGGAGATGGATGCGGCAATGGAATATACCGAGGCAAAAACTCAGCAGTATGGCGCACATTCTCAGTCAGATTGCGCTTCGCGCTATCCCCCAAATATGCTTTCTGCGCATACTGCCCGATGAGTAATGTCAGTTGCACATTGCTCATTTCTGCCCAAAGCCGTTCATGCCACAGTGGCGCACACTCTGGCCGGGGCGGCAAATCCCCTGACTTCCCTTTGCCGGGGTAACAAAACCCCATCGGAATAATCGCAATTTTCTCTGGATCGTAAAAGGTTGATTTATCGACGCCCAGCCACTTGCGCAACAAATCACCACTTGGGTCATCCCAAGGAACACCGCTGGCGTGCACCTTACTCCCTGGTGCCTGACCAATGATGACAAGCTTGCTGTTTTTGCTAGCCGTCATCACGGGGCGTGGGCCAAAGGGCAAGTCACAGACTGTGCAGGCGGAGATTTCTTGGAGTAGATCTTTCATCATCAAGGCTTTAGCAAATTACAAATATGTTTTGTAAGAGCTTACCTCATTGACGCCGTTGTAAACAAAAGTCATACCCAACGCTTGAAATGAGTTTTTTCCTAGCACGCTCTAATCAAGTGTTCTCTCAAACTTAGTGTGTTAGCCGTATCTGCACTGCCAACATCGGGTCATAGCTGTTGATTACAGTTCCTGCTTGGAGGCCTACTTATGCTGATAAGACCCACTCCTTACCGACAAACACCGCCCATCAACTTTTTTGTACTTTCAGGATTTATATCCGCGCTCACGTTAACATTTTTCCTTATCGTGTTTGCACTTAGTTTTAGATCTGCGCAAACATTGCAGGTTCAGAAAGCGCCACATATGCCAATTGATGCGCTCTACACCACAACGACACAACTCATTTCTGATATCAATTTCAATCATTCGGGTTGCTGGAAAAAGCGCCCCACTTTGCGCAAGTCACGCCTTGCAACGCGTGACTGCCGCCACACACCTAAACAACGAGGACGGTTATTAGACAAATATCCGCATGCGTTTCACGTCTTTCAAGACAGAAGCGCCCGTGTCATTGCGCAAAACAACCCAAATTCTTACAATTCTGAAATTGCCCGTATCTGTCTGGCAACAACCGTGTCATACCCCACGAACAACCAAAACCCAAGTTCGAGGGGGAATACATTTTGTTACATTCAGAAACACCTGTTTGGAAACGGCAACGTATCGCTAAGGCAACATCAACTACGCCAGAAATGAGAACCGAAAAGCAACTCCTTGCAGGGGCAAAAGCGTATGACCATGAAGTTCTAACGGAGATCTATGATCGCTATAACGCTGAACTTTATCGCTACGCGATGCGCAAATTAGGAAATCCTGATCTCGCAGAAGAATGCATCTCAGAAACCTTTAGTCGTTTTCTGCAAGCACTTCAACGCAATAAGGGACCCAAAACTCACTTACGCGCATACCTCTACAGAATTGCTCATAACTGGATCGCCAACTACTACGAACGCCGTCCACCGCATGAGACAGACATTGACGATGTACATATAGGTAAAGATCCTGAAATGCTCGATGGTTTGGATAAGAAGTCCAAACAAGACCAAATTCGAGCTGCGTTGAACGAACTCACGCCCGACCAACAGCAAGTCATTTTGCTGAAGTACTACGAAGGCTGGAGCAACCGCGAGGTTGCGGCCGTCATTGAGAAGCCAGTCGGTTCAGTCAAATCTTTACAACACCGCGCATTAGGGGCGCTTCGCCGCTTACTAACGCCCAGCGAAAACCAAAACAGCTAAGAAGGTAAATATCTAATGACAACTAACATTACAGACTACCTGAATACGCTTAGTGAGGTTCCAACCCGTGACCCGCACAAAGCAGCCAAAGCTCGCAACCAATTTCTACAAGAAATGGTGGCCCGTCAACCGATGCCAGTCGCCGCACCAAAGCCCTGGTGGAAACAGATCGCACTTCCTGTAAAGCTGCAAAAAATGCCATCACTGGCAATGGCACTAATGCTTGCAGCAGTTCTACTAATTCCAGCAACTGGTGGTGCAGTCTATGCTTCCCAAAGTTCGCTACCTGGCGATACCTTGTATCCAGTCAAGCGGTCTGCGGAAACACTGCAGTTAGCCTTGACGCAGCAAGATGCAGCCAAGGCCGATCTATACGCGTCTTTAGCAGACCGACGCGTAATGGAAGCGCAAGCATTAGCCGATGCCGGTCGCTTTGAAGACGTAGAAACGGCAACTGCCCACTTCAACGCACTCATCGCAGCTATTACCCAACTGACAAGTGAACTGGAAGTCCAGTCAGAAGAAGTGCAACGCCTTGAAGCAGAACTCGTTGCCAATCTGGTTGAACTCGAAACGGTCCTGAAAACACTCCCTGACACCGTCACTCAACCCGATGCAGTTGACCTTTCCGTCATTGACGCAATCGATGAAATCATTGGCGAATTCGACGACG
>JAHDIM010000455.1 GCA_020630805.1 Anaerolineales bacterium | reverse complement strand
GGCTCACCTAATATATTCAAAAGCGTTATCCAGAATTCAGGCTAAGGAAGACACCAGATCCGACTTGAATCAAAAAAGGCGCTGTCTTCTAAGAAACCAGCGCCTTTGCGTTTTTCTTTACGATGTCACCCTACGTCGCAATTGGTGCGCCTAGAATTTCATCTGGAATGCCGAAGGCATCGACCAGATAAATGCCTTGCCACTTGAGCTGTCCACACAGCTTGTCGACTTGGCGACGCAGCGCGTGATACTTAGTGCCTGACAAATAGCCGCGTTCCAGATACCACGCAGCATTGGTCTTGATGCTGTCTAGCGCAAACAGTGTCGCCAAATCGCGCAGCATTGCGGCGATGTCTGGATCTTCTACGCCATCGATGTATTCCAAGAATTCTTCCAAAATGACGCGCTCAATGTAGGCGTTGCCAAGCTCAAGCATGTCCCCTTGGACGCGGGTCAGCGCGACGAAAGAGTCCAGTTTCTTTTCTTTGATTTGGCGACGGAAGCGCTTGGCTGTTTCCACCAAGGCCACTTCTTCTCTGAAGCGTAACGCGTTGAGATGGAAGTCCGCATCGCGTAAGTGTGCCTCACTGCGCATGCGGGTGACCACAGGGTTCTTTTCGGTGATTTCACGGCTTGCCTGACGCGAGATCATCCGCATCATGGCATACATGCGGTTGTCGTTGAATTGGCTGCCGTATTCGCTCAATAGGCCTTTAGCGACGAGCTGCATTAGGACAGTGTTGTCACCTTCAAAGGTCGCGTAGACGTCACTGTCTCCTTTCAAGTCTGCAAAGCGATTGACCGCTAAAAACCCTTGTCCCCCACACGTTTCACGTGCAGTTTGAATGGTGTCGGTGTTGTACCAAGTGGTATAAGCCTTGATGGCCGCGGCGAGGGTTTCTATCTCACGGGTACTTTCTCCACCTGACGCCAGCGACTTGTCTGTCATTTGCTTTAGCGCAAAGTCAATTGCGTAGGCTTTAGCAATGCGTGGCATGAGCCGCGTCTGATGCGTGCCATATTCCATGAGCAGCGCTTCTGGCTTGCCTGCTGGACCAAACTGTCGTCGGCGGTTGGCGTAGCGAGTCGCGACAGTCAGTGCGGTTTTACTCGCACCGAGCGCGGAGATCGCAACCCCAAAACGGCCTTTGACCAACGCCCCAATCATTGTGAAGAAGCGCTTGCTTTCGCTGGCAATATCTGTCACGTATTCACCTTCAGGCGTAACGCTTGCATATCGGTCCAGCATGTTTTCCCGTGGAATGCGGACATTGTCGAACCACAGGCGACCGTTATCGACACCGTTGAGGCCCATCTTCATGCCATTGTCTTCAATGCGCACCCCCGGCATTGGATGCATCTTTTCATTGCGAATCGGGACAAGGAAGGCATTCACGCCGTGGCAGTCGCCGCCAACGTGGGCTTGTGCAAACACAACCGCCATGGTCGCATGTTGGGCTGCGGCACCAATATATTCTTTACGGGCGCTTTCACTAGGTGTATTGATGACAAACTCTTGCGTTGCAGGGTCAAACGTTGCCGTTGTTTCCAACTCGCGCACGTTAGAACCGTGCCCAAGTTCCGTCATAGCAAAACACGCACAGTAGTCTAGGTCAACCAATCCAGACAAATATTGTTGATGATGTTTGTCAGTACCAAGCAAATACACCGCGCCGCCAAACAACCCAAAATGGACGCCTTGCTTGATGACCAAGCTCATGTCGTAATGGCTCAAGATCTCCATCAAGGCCAGTGGACCTTTGGGTTCGCCGCGCCCGCCAAACTCTTCTGGAATATCCATCGCGCCCAGCTTGTGCTGGGCCAAGACCTTGGTGCGGTCTAGCGTAATTTGGCGGAAGTCTGAATGACTAATGTATTCATCTTTCTGGAAGATGGGATCTGACACGAGCAGGTCGCGGATCTCTTGTTTGAGGTGTGCCAAGTCACCATCGAGGTGCTGTTGCATTTTAGTGACATCAAAACGTGGCGCTTCGCGATGCTCAATCTCGGCATGCGGTGGCGTCACTTCTGCCATTACAGAGCGCAAGGCTTCATGACTGACAACGCCTAATGCATTTTCAACATCTTCCAGTGCAACTTTGACTTCGGCGCGTTGGTCATCGCCGGCAATTTGAGCGCCTAGCTCTGCCAGCGACATGCGTTCATCTGTAGAAAGGTCAGCTGCTGCCGCCTTGAGCGTATTGAGCCATTGCTTGAGCGTTTGGGCGGTTGGCGGTGAAGCTGGATCTAGCCAAGCCATAATCTGTTCGCGCGCGCTGGGCTTGATCCAGTCCTGGTGCTTCAGATGCTGCTGAATTTGCGCCAGTTCAATGTTAGTAAGTTCAGCATCGGCCCAAGCCACATACAGCAGGGGCAATACTGGTAAATAATCCTGCGCGTTGCTAAGCGGCGCAGTGTTGGTTTTAGCAGAAACGTGTGGGATTGCCATACAAAATCTCTTTGCTTCCGTAGATACAAATAAAGGTGTTAGTTGAGCTTGTGTTGCCAAGCACATTCGAGACAAAAGGGTTGTTCACTGTCCCGAATAATTTACTGACCGTTAGTCACTGACCGCCGGTCATTACGGTTTTAATGTATCACAATTTTGAAATCTGTGAGGT
>JAHDIM010000069.1 GCA_020630805.1 Anaerolineales bacterium | reverse complement strand
GTTCGTTGGCGCGCTGCATTTTCTTGCGTGCACGCTCTGCGTCGTCCCAAAATGTTGCTTCGCCAGCTTCACGGTCGAGACTGGCAAGTTCGGCTTCTTTTACAGGTAAGTCAAAGACGCACCTGTAGTTGCTGGATTTTTTCGTTTGCGGTAGTCAGTCGAGCCAGTAAATTTTGCATAGTAGAGGAATTTAGTCGTTTGATATAAGCCCTTCGATAAATGCTTCAGGGGTAAATTGTTGGAGATCTTCTTCTTTTTCACCTAAGCCAAGATAGTACACCGGAATGCCTAATTCGCGTTCAACTGCGAACACCATCCCGCCTTTAGCGGTGCTGTCGAGCTTGGTAATAATGACGCCAGTGACATCAGCAGCTTCCTTGAAGGCTTTGGCTTGAATCAGGGCATTTTGCCCGGTAATCGCGTCCAAGACAAGCCAGACATGATGCGGTGCGCCATCGGATGCTTTGCCTGCAACGCGATGGATTTTGCGCAATTCCTCCATCAAGTTGTACTTTGTGTGCAAGCGGCCCGCAGTGTCGCCAATAACAAGATTTGCGCCGCGTGCTTTTGCAGCGCGAATGGCATCAAACAACACGGCGCCCGGATCTGCATTTTTTGCGCCAGCGATAACAGGTGTGTTGGTGCGCTCACCCCAAATTTGAAGTTGCTCAACGGCGGCAGCCCGGAACGTGTCACAGGCAGCAAGGACAACATCATGGCCTTGTTGCTTAAAGGATGTTGCAAGCTTCGCTGTCGTAGTTGTCTTGCCAGCTCCATTGACCCCAACCATCAGGATTACGGTCGGATTGCCGTCCATAGTAACGGGTGGTGGGGTTTGCAATAGCCCAGCAAGTTCAGAACGAAGATGATCGTTGAGGTCGTCTGTGCGCGTAATCCCTTCACGATCTACGACTTCTTGCAAGTGTTCAACAATGGTAGATGCACTCTCAACACCGATATCGGCTTGAATAAGAGTTGCTTCTAAGTCATCCCAGGTATCTTCGTCAATTTCAGAAACGCCTAGCACATTTGCAATGCGTCCAAACATACTCTTGCGGGTTTTGGATAGACCACGCCGAAAGATACCAAATCGGCTAGTGTTTTCTTCAGTCATAGCTTAAATTATAGACCAGATAGTAAGCCTAACTCACAAACCCGATGCGTTTTCAGTGACTTAGACATAAGTGTCCGCCGCGAATGGTTTACGAGTTAGACAGAAGTTTGCGAATTCCCAATATATGCCAAAAGTCGTTAAGGAAGCGTTAGTTTTGTCGCTCTAAAAATTTGCAATTGTGTCCTAATTTGCCTATCATAAATAGCAGGTGCGCTCTTCCCACAGCGCACCTACTTTTATTCACGCACAGTATTGGCTATACAGTATCAATTTGAATGGCATCATCTGCATCTAAGTCCCCCAAAAGAATATTGAACGATCGCTTCGAAATCGTCAAAACGCTTGGATCAGGTGGCATGGGATCTGTATTTCAGGCCCGTGATAGACGCTTTCAAGAAGTAAGCCGCATGGTGGCCATCAAAGAAATTCGGTTACCAGCGCATGATCAGGATGGGCGCGACAAAACCATTCGTTCTTTCCAGCGTGAAGCCAATATTTTGGCCGCCATTAGCCATCCAACTATTCCCGTAATTTATGACTTTTTCCATGACTCAGAAGCCTGTTTCTTGGTGATGGAATATATTAGCGGTCAAAACCTGGAAGAAATTCTGGAAAACAATGATGGGGTCTTACTAATTGATCACATTGTAGAGTGGGCAGTTTCGATTTGTGATGTGTTGGATTATCTTCACAATCAACAACCGCATCCGATTGTATTTCGTGACCTGAAACCGTCAAACATCATGATCGACCAGCATGGTCGCGCCCGTTTGATTGATTTTGGGATTGCGCGGTATCTCGAAAATACAAAGAAAAACACGATGATTGGCACGGAAGGCTATGCACCACCTGAGCAATATCGGGGGGAGGCTGGACCTTTGGGGGACATCTATGCACTTGGGGCGACGCTGCATCATTTGCTGACCAATCATGACCCTCGTTTAGAACCACCGTTTACATTTGACAGCCGTCCGGTGCGGAAGGTCAATCCGGCCATTTCTCCTGGCTTGGAAATGATCATTAATCAATCTTTGGCTTATAACAAAGAAGATCGTTTCCCTTCTGCCGCAGCAATGCGCGAAGCGTTGACCAATTTAGATATGGAGCCAACGTCTCGTTTGTCTCGGTCAGCCACAATGTCGCGGGCAATGGCGCGTCAAAACATCAAGCGCACGCGCGGCGAAGAAAAGATTGAGCCAAACTGGCAGTTTACTTGCGGCGATGAAATTCGCAGTCAGCCGCTAGCCTTTGAAGATACGGTCTACGTCAGTTCGTACGACCGACGCTTGTATGCGCTCTCCAGCGAAAAAGGGCGCTTGATGTGGCGCTTTACTGCTGAAGATGGCTTTGCGGCATCGCCATACATGCATGCCCGCAAAATTTACATTGGTGCTGAAGATGGCCATCTCTATGCATTGGATTCGATTACAGGGCGTGAGCTTTGGTCTTTTAAGACAGATGGCCCCATTCGCTGTTCAGCAGTTGCCTCTAAGAAGCATATTTATTTTGGTAGTGATGACGGAACGCTCTACGCGCTAGACCGTATTACTGGCCGACAAGTTTGGAATTTCCCAACAGGGTCTCCCATCCGGTCACGTCCATATGTTCACGAAAGTGACGATGGCCGCTTGTTCTTTGGCGCTGAAAATGGCTATTTCTATTGTCTGGATTTAAATGGCAAAGAGCGCTGGCGCTTTGAAAGTCCACGTGCATTTACCTCCTCACCAGCATATTCAGATGGTTTGATTATTGTAGGCGGCGTGGATCGTTCACTATATGCATTTGAGTCTGAAACGGGCTGGCTGGTTTGGAAATTTGACTCGCAAAGACCCATCGTTTCTTCCCCTGAAATCGACTCAGAAATGAGTAGGGTATACGTAGGGTCCGCGGATGGCAAACTGTATGCAATAAATGCACGCAATGGTAAGCTAGTTTGGGAGTTTGCAACGCAGGGACAGGTGGCATCTAGCCCCAAACTCTACGATGCAATGGTGTACTTCGGCTCCGCAGACCATCATTTATATTGTTTAGATCGCGCTACGGGCGCTTTAAATTGGAAATATCGGACCCGCGGTCCGGTCATCTCATCCCCATCCATTATGGATGACATGCTTTATATTGGATCAGGTGACTATCGCGTTTACGCGTTTTCCGTGTAATCAACATCATCGTGAGTATGTTCGCAGGAGGTGCTTCGCTGTGACCATGCTTTCCAATACCAGAACTTATTAGGCTACCTGTGCTACGAAAATTATTCGGCACCCAACCGATTCGTCCGGCGTCTGAAACTGACACCGTTCCGAGTGGGGCCATTACCATTCCATTTTCAAATGGCCAAACTCAACCGAGTTTGCGCGTCTCCCATGCCCAAAGTAAAGGGATGGTACGGCGGAATAACCAAGATGTGTTGTATAGCCTTACAAGCACCTTTGAAGGCGACGAACCGTTTTCGGACTTTGGCCTTTACATTGTGGCGGACGGAATGGGCGGGCACAACCGCGGTGAGTTGGCCAGTGCCACGGCAGCCAAGGTGTTAGCGCACCAAGTGCTTTCGCAAATATATGTGCCGCTACTCGAACACGGGTCTACCGATGTTGAAATCCCTGTTGCTGAAATTCTAGAATCCTCACTGCAAGCAGCGAATTATGCGGTGCTAAAAGATGTCATCGATGGAGGCACAACAGTTACGTGTGCATTGATCCTCAACCATCGTATGTTCATTGGTCACGTTGGTGACAGCCGAGCTTATTCAATAGGCACCGAAGCACTTTCGCAGTTGACTGAAGATCATTCGCTGGTGCAGCGCTTGCAAGAATTAGGACAAATTACGGCTGAAGAAGCGGCGGTACACCCGCAACGCAACGTGCTTTATCGCGCGATTGGGCAGGGTGAAGGACTGGAGATTGATGTCTTTGAGCCAGAACTTGCGGTCGGTGAACGCATTCTCATTTGCTCAGACGGGCTTTGGTCCTTGATTACAGACGAGCAGGTCCTTGAAATTATTAACAATTCAGAGACCATGCAAGATGCCTGTGACAAGCTTGTGGACGCGGCAAATCTTGCTGGTGGTACTGACAATATCACCGTGCTAATTGCTGAAGCAATTCGCTAAGCGTTCACTATAACGCCTTAAATCAAAAAGCTCGCATTCGCGAGCTTTTTTTGTATCTGTAACTTAGGAAAGAGGCGGTAAATTGAGCAACCCAGTCTTCAGGTACGTCTGCTTGAATGCCTCTACCATCTCAGGGTCATATCGGTCGCCAGCACAGCGCAAAATCTCTTCATAAGCCTGATCAAATGTCAGCTTAGGCCGATAGGTTCGATTGCTAGTAATGGCGTCAAACGAGTCTGCAATGGCCACAATGCGGGCTTCAATTGGGATGTCTTGGCCACCGATCCCATAAGGGTAACCTTTGCCATCGAAGCGTTCATGGTGATAGCGTACAATGCCTTCCATTGGCTTCAGATACGGCACGGTCGCAATCATATCTGCGCCAATTTGGGGGTGCTGACGGATCTCTGCCCATTCAGCGTCGTCCAAAGAGCCAGTCTTCCGCAAGGTGGTTTCACGCACGTGAATTTTGCCGACATCATGCAGAATACCGCCAAAGCGAATGATTTCTAAGCGTTCGCTGTCCCACCCTAATTCTTCAGCAATTGCCAATGAATACATGGTGACTCGTTCAACGTGGCCACGTGTGTAGCGATCTCGCAACTCAATAGCATTCGCCAACATCAACAAACTGCCCTGATAAGCGTCACGCAACTGCGCGATGGCGAGTTGTTCGTTACGTTCCATGCGCGAGCGGACAGCGGTAATCAGTTCGTCATGATCGACTGGTTTGACCAAATAGTCTTCTGCACCAAGTTGCTTGCCTTTCAGGATGTCTGGTTTGTCACTTCTTGCCGAAAGAAAGATGAAAGGAATGCGGAGCCAATCTTCGCGTTCGCGGACGCGTCCGAAAAACTCGAAACCGTCCATGACCGGCATGGAAATATCAGCCAAGATGAGACTTGGAAGTTGATTTTCCATTACGTCCAGCGCTTCTTGGCCGTGGCCAGCAGTTAAGGTGTTGAAGCCTTCAAATTCAAGGATTTCGCAAAGCCCTTCCCGAAGAGTAGGGTTGTCTTCAACGATAAGAATAGTATCTTCCATAAATAGGGAGTAAGTAGGGCGTTGCTAATAGTTCGTCAGATATTGGTTATAAACGCGTATAAACAATATATCATCGATATTTCGGAAATCAATGGCTCAAATTGTTGATTTCCAAAGATATTTAATTAGCTAAGCAACACAAATTCTGCAAGGTGAGAGTCGACGCGTTTTAGGGCGCGCGCAAGTTTTTGCGTAAGCGTTCGTGAGGCATCAAAATCTGCGTTTTTCCCAGCGACTTGTAAGTCGTAGGCAATTTTGGACACTTCACCTGCGGACAGAGTACTCGCTGTGCCTTTTAGCGTGTGGGCGGTGCGTTCCAACAAGTCTGCGTCCTGATCTGCAATGGCAGCTTCAATGGTGTCAAGCGACTCTGGCCAAGAATCGTGGAACATTTGTAAAAGTTCTATGGCAAGTTCTTTGTCGCCACCACAGCGTTCGGTAACTTCATCAAAATCAAACATGCTAACCGCGTCTTCTTGGTCAATAAGTAACTCTGAGGTGTCTTTTTGGGTTGAATGAATCAAGGCTGCTATTGTTGCGTACAGGGCATCGACTTCAATTGGCTTTGTGAGATGACTATCCATCCCTGCGGCTAGGCATCTGCGACGGTCTTCGGCTGTGGCATTCGCAGTTAAGGCAACAATTGGTAGATGTTCGCCAGTCGATTGTTCGTATTCTCGAATGGCACGCGTCGCCTGGAGACCATTGAGCTCAGGCATCTGTAAGTCCATGAGAATGAGATCGAATTGTTCATGTTTCGACAGTGATACGGCAGATTGACCGTTGTCAACAATCGTGATCTTGTGGCTGCGCCGCTCTAAGAGTTGCCGCAATACCATCTGATTGATCGGGTCATCTTCTGCGACCAGAATGCGGAGCGGGGTGTCTTCGCGGAGTAGGTCAAAGTGCGCTTGCCCGAGAATGAGATTACTCAGCGGTGACTTTTCTTCACCTGGTAAGCCAAAATCGACCTCAAAATAGAATTTTGTGCCGCGACCTACTTTACTGCGGATCTTGAGACCAGACCCCATCAATTCAGTGAGGCGCATCGCAATGGCAAGACCAAGGCCAGTTCCACCATATTTCCGTGCAGTTGAGAGGGTCTCCTGTTGGAATGGCTCAAATATTGCGTCTTGTTTATCTTTTGGAATACCAATGCCGGTGTCGGTGACAGACAAGGTTACTTTCTGAAGATCATCGACAATGTCGCCGCCTTCAACTTGCAACACAACGGAACCACGCTCTGTAAATTTGATGGCGTTGCTCAATAGATTGAACAGAATCTGGCGCAGTCGCGTTGGGTCGCCTGTGACCAGCTCAGGCACACCAGGATCAATTTCGCAGCGAATATCTAGCGCTTTGATGATGGCGCGCGGAGCAAACAACTCAACAGTATTTGCGGCGAGATCATGCAAATTGAACGTGATGGTTTCTAGCCCAAGTTTGCCTGCATCGATCTTAGAGAGATCCAATAGGTCGTTGAGCATTTTGACCAGCATGTCGCCTGAAGTCCGCACTTGTTCTAACGAATGTCTTTGATCATTTGTCAAATTGTCATCCAGCAGAATGAGGTCTGTGAGCCCCAGAACGGCATTCAGCGGGGTGCGGATTTCGTGGCTAATTGTCGCCAAGAATTGCGTCTTGGCTTCATTGGCTTCTTCTACTTCTTGCTTGGCATGCAGAATTTCGTCCTCTGCTAATTTGCGCGCTGTCACGTCATGCAAGATAAGGTAATAACCGCTGACATCTTCATTTTGCGCATGCAGCGGGGAATACGTAGTCTCAAAATATTGTGTGTAAGGTGCTTCGCCCACGGCAAGTAAGCCGGACTGGAATACATCTTCTGAAAGTACGTCGTGGATGCCCAGTTGGTCTTCAAAGACAGACCTCAGTTCATTCCCAATAAGTGCTTCGGCGTTTGAAAATACGAGATTAGCTGCTGCAACATTGACATCAACAACGCGGTGCTTCTGATCTGTCACAAAGACCGCATCAGACATGCTTTCAATGATGTTAGTCCGGGCAATTGGCGTGATATCTAGCACGCGGAACCGGAAAATTCCGTAGACCAAACATAGACCGCCTAATGCAAAACCAAAAGACGTGATTGGAATTGGGATCAGTTGCGGATATGTAAAGTAATCAACAATATTGGCGATCCAAGGGAGTAAGGCTGCCAAGAGCAACGTCAGGCTTTGACCACGATACACCGAGGACGCGCGCGGGAGCGCTAGCAAAAGCCACAGTGACCCGAGAATAATTAGGCCAGTGTTGTAGATTTGACTAATCCAAAATCCGGTTGCGAACTCAATATTGAGCAACCCTTCAGTTGCAATATTCAAATCGTTGATATTTTGGAAAATGAACGAAGCCAGCGTGTCACTCCATATGAGGAATAACACAAATGCGGGAACGAGAAATAGGATGAGCACACCAAATAACGGAAGACGATTGCTCCGATTGGTGTAGTTGACAGCAAATGCGAACCAGAACACTGGCACACTCATGATGCCAATATATCTCACGCGGGCCCAAAACAGCTTTTGCACAGGGTCTAAGATGCCATTTTCGAGCATGGCCGCGCCAACCCAAATTGAAACTGCAAAGAGGAACCCGACAAGATACCAGCCACCCGGCGATTTACGGCGCGTGGCAGCAACAACCAACGCAATAAACGTGATTGTAAGTGCTACAGCGTATGGCAATGCTTGCCAAGTAAATTCCCAGGTCATGGTTTGAAATAGTCTTCGTTCCAACGTGCAATTCTCACGCCAGACATAACCCTTACATTATAGGCAAAATCGGACTAAACCCAAAACTTTCGTTAGTTTTCATTGATGGCAGCCAGTGTAAGTGCTGCAACCAACTCTGGATGTTCCATGGGGAGAAGGTGGCCGGCGTTTTGTACCTTATGCAGTTTGACGTGTGGTGCGTAGCGCTGCATTGCGCGGACTGAGTTTTCAAGCATTACGTCAGATCCATCTGCATAAATGAGGGTGGCGGGAATTTGCAACTTGCGAATATGCCGCCATATTCGGGCCGGCATCGTTTTGTAAATTTGCGCTTCCCATTCTTTTTTGAACCGCAACGTAACGGACTGGTCGGGATGTTCGACAGTGATCGCCTCAATATAATCTCGTAAACTGTCGTCTGTAAATCTCTTGAAGTTGCGAGCGCGCTTGAACTTTGACAACATTGCACCACGGCTTTCGAAGTGGGTGCGGCGTTTCATCGCCGAGCCATGCAGCGGGTGACGATGGCCTTGATTGAGCCATCGTGCGAATGTCCACATAAACGACGGGAGCGGCGGGAGAAAGACAGGGTCAATCAAGATGACTTGACTAAACAGCTCGGGTCTTTCGACGGCAACATGCATCGTGACGACTGCCCCAATCGAATGCCCAATGCCAATGATTGGCTCACGATGGTGCGTTTCAATATACGCAATGAAATCTTCGCTAATTTGCCACCAGTCTTCAAAGTCACTATGGTCAGTGTCAGATTGCAGTGGGCGTGTTTCAATGGCGACCACATGACATTGTTCAGCGACTTGTGATAAATATTGCCGATAGGTGAGTGGGGGGAACCCATTGGCATGCAAGAAATGGACAACTTTGCCGGTACCGCCAAAGTCAATTAGAGGCGGATTTGCGGGGTCGAATTGGCTCATGCCGAATATGCGGCCCATTTGTCGCGCAGCATTTTGGCATCGTCTTCCATGATGGGCGACTCACATACCATCCGCCCAGCACAACCAAACGTGTCTAATACATTCAAAAAGTCCTGATAGCGAAGATCTGACTCGTCTAGCATCAGATGATTTTTTTCACCTTTTGGGCCGTATTCAATTCCTGAAATATGAATGTGCATCCGTTCTAACGCTTCTTGGCCTAATCCATCGCGGATTTTGGTCAAGATGTCAGTAAATTCTTCAGTAGTGTTAACAGTCCCATCACCGGGGCGAGCATGCAGATGGGCGATATCGACGCAAGGCAAAACGCCCGGAACTGCAATTCCCATTTCAATGGTGTCTTCTAGAGAGCCTAGCATGGCAGATTTACCCATTGTTTCAGGTCTCAAGGTCACTGGATTGCCTTGATCTTTCAATTCATCTGCAACCTCTTTTAGGCGAGGAATAGCCTTTTTCAAGACAACATCGGCGGGTTGTTTGAAGTATGACCCCGGATGAAAAATAATGTCAGTTGCTCCAGCCAAATGGCCATAGTGACAGGCATCCATCAGTCGTTTGCGGCTTTTGGGCCACTCTTCGTCATTTGCATTCAAGTTGATGTAGTAAGGCGCGTGCACGCTTAGTGCAACGTCATTTTCAATTGCTAATGCCTTGATCTTCTCGCACGATGCTTCAGAGACGCGCACAGAGCGTACCCAAGCAAGTTCAAGTGCATTCAACCCCATTGAATTCATGTGCACGATGGCACCGGGAGAACCGCCAGGGCGTTTAGGGGTCGATTTTGGTGAACCTACTGTTCCAAAGCGAAAAGAAAGTGTCATTAGAAAGTCTCCTCAATATGGCCTGTTGTCTAGAGATTTTAGGCCCAAAAAGCAAAACAGGCCGCTTATGCGACCTGTGCTGAGCCACCGAGCGGAATCGAACCGCTGACCTGATCATTACGAGTGAACTGCTCTACCATCTGAGCTACGGTGGCGTTTGTAAATTTGCTGCCAGATTGTATCAAAGTAAAAATTGGCATGTCAACCATGGGTTTTGAGAATAACCCACAGAAGTGCTTATTTGAAGTATTGCGATTGCAGATCTGCAATTGTGGCGTCATCCAAATACTTTCCAAGATGACGCCAGAAGTCTTCTGGTTCTACAATCTGACCCTCGTGAATTGCAATATAGTCCCGCAAAAATTCTGTAAATACTTGATCATCCCCAATTTGTAGCCGAATTTCATGCATAAATTGAACGCCTCGCAAGTACACTGCGTTGATGTAGGGGCGACGATGGATAAATTCACCAACTTGAGCGTCAACTGTGCCTTCTGGTGCATGGCGATCGACGCGGAACTTCCACCACCAGTCTGTCCAGTCCGGCTCAAACCGTTCATAGTAGAGATATTCCGTGTAAATCGCAAACGCTTCATCTAGCCACGGGTCGCGGGCCTGATTATTACCAACTTTGCCATACCACCACATGTGCGCTGTTTCATGAACCGCAATCATTGTGAGGAAGCCAAGGGCATTGCCGCCGTAGGTTCGGTAGTAAGACTCGCCTAGGAAATACATGCCATCAAATTCGAGACCATCGCCAAAGTCGGCAATCACGATGTCAAGGGATTGATGAGGATAGGCTCCGAAGTTTTCTTGGAAGAGTTGTAGCGCATTGACAGTCGCATCTAATGCCGCATAGCCAGCGAGTTCATAGCCAGCGTAAAAGTAACTTGTCACCACAATGTCATCAATAGTTTGCGATACGGTCAAGTATTCTGTACTCAGCGAAAGGGCAAAGTTGCGAGCGTTGTGATGTGTGTATGTGTAAACGTTGTCTTGAACTGAAGTCGGTTGTGCACACGCCGCAATTACAAGATCTGCCGGTGCATCTTCCAGTGCAAATGTGACCTCAAAGTTAGCGAGAGGGTAGGTTTGGTGCTCTCCAACAAGACCGGGTGTATCTAATATCCATGCTCCATTGTGAGTCTGCGCCGCAACAAATGGATACCAGTCACCAATATTGACCTGACGCCAAAAGCCTAGCTCAGACGCTTCCGCAGGCAGTACTAAGAAATATGCTAGCTCAAATGAAACACGTTCGCCGGGGGCCAATGTGTCTTGTAACGTCACCGTGAGATAGCGATCTTGGAACGTGAAATCTGCTAGTGGCGCATTGAAGCCAACGCTGATGTTCTCAAGAAAGAACACGCCCGGATTGTGATTTGCCTCCACGACCAAGATTAGCTCTTGAATAGGCAAGTCTGTGTCGTTTAGAAAGTCGACCGTTTGGTTGACAAACAATTGCCGATTTCCATAGTTGAAAGTTGCGTCTAATTGGTAAGTTGTTCGCTCAACTGCTGGCGCAGGCGTTAGACTTGGGATGGCTGTAGGCGTTAGCGTTGGTAATGCGGTGGGCGCAGCGGTGGGCACCGCAGTTGCCACAGAGACCGGCGCAATTGTCGGGCCAGGTGTTATCTGATTGGCATCTACAATGCTAATCGGTGTAGTGGCAGTCTCCAGTGCTTTGGCAGCACCAATACACCCCGCAAGTAAAACACTTGTGGAAACCAGAAATAGCTTTAGAGGGATGAAGCTTTTGAAAAAGGGGTGTTTCATTAACGTGCAGCGATTTAGCGAAACAACAAGAGCTGCTTAGTTCTTTTTACAACCAAATACGTATGGAATGCAAGCCTGAACAAGGACTGCTCCTAGTATAGAAGTCTATCAGGGTCTGGACATAATTCAGTGGCGAATATTTCCCAGACGAATATGTGACGTTGTATATCAATAGTGATGTCTATTTGAATAGCTGATTTGGTGTACATTTCGGTTACACTTATATAAACAAATTAACTAAAAAAATGAGCAAGGTTAATCCTTGCCTTTGATTGGAGTAATAATCTATGACGTCTTACAAAATTGTGGTCCTAGAAGGCGACCAAACAGGCCAAGAGCTGTTGGATGAATCACTACGCGTGCTAAGTCCAGAAGTTACGCGATTGCCACTTGAATTTGAACATTTTGATCTTTCTCTCGAAAATCGCCGAAAGACACAAAATCAAGTCGTTGTGGACTCTGCAAAGGCAATGCGCCGCACGGGGCTCGGCTTGAAAGCTGCCACAATTACACCAGAAACAGGCAAAGACGTTGGTTCTCCAAATGCAATTTTGCGTAAAGAGCTTGAAGCTGAAGTTATCTTACGGGTCGGACGTAGAATTCCAGGCGTCCGCCCAGTTGGTGGTGTGCATGCGCCAATTGCAGTCGTTCGCATGGCTGTCGATGGTGCTTACAATGCCAAAGAGTGGAAAGAAACCGTTGGTGATGACGAGTTTGCCTATCGCACTGTAAAAATTTCGCGCCGTACCAGCCGCGCTGTGGCAGAGTTTGCATTCCAATATGCTGAAAAAGTTGGCGCAAAGGTGTTTGGTGGTCCGAAGTACACGGTCAGTCATATCTATGAAAGTATGTTCAAGGAAGAAATGGACGCTGCCGCGGAGCGTCATAAAACCGTGCGCTATGACCCTCAACTCATTGATGCGACGTTAGCGCTGCTGCTAGGCTCAAATGGCGAAAGTCTGGTGATCCCGGCCATGAACCGCGATGGTGACTTGTTGTCTGACATGGTTTTGAAAATGTTCGGCACGATTGCTGCATCAGAGTCATTGGTGCTCAGTTACGATCCTGACTCACTGACCGTAGATACCGTAATGGCAGAAGCGCCACATGGGACGGCACCATCACTTGAGGGGAAAAACGTTGCCAATCCAATGGCAATGATTATGGCAGGTGCGTCGCTCTTGACATACATTGATGATGAAAAGGCGCAGCGTGCTAGTCGGGCCATCAAAGAGGCTGCTTTTGAATCCGTCATGGACGGTGTCAAGACCTCTGACATTGGGGGGCACTCGTCAACAACTGACTTTACAGACAGTGTGATTAATCGCACAAAAAATAAACTTGAAGTTTGGGAATCTCTCGGATAGCCAGATAAATTTCCCGAATTGCTAAATTCTATAGCTCTAGAGGCCGCCAATTAACTTTGGCGGCCTTTTTTTTACGAAATTGGACACAATCAATTAAAAACCCAATTGATTCTCAATTAATCGTTGTGCTAGTATGAATTTGCTGATAAGCAGTGGGAAGTAACAAGAACGCAAAGAATGGCGATATTTAGACGAAACTTGAACGGCGCAGATTTGCGCAATGCAGACTTAAGCCGTGGAAATTTTATTCGCGCGGTAATGCGGCATGCGAACCTTTCAAATGCCGTTTTACGACATGCAGACCTTTCAAAGGCAGACCTTTCAAATGCGCGCCTTTGTTCAACGAACTTGGACGGCGCTGTCATGAAAGATACTGACCTATCTGGTGCCAATCTGATTGGTGCCAGCCTCCAATCCGCAATTTTGACGAACTGCGACATGCGTGACGCAGACGTTCGCGGAGCCTCATTTAAGAATGCATTTTTAGATACAGCAAAACTAACTGGTGCAATTTATGACGCTGAAACGGTATGGCCAGACGGTTTTGATGTACGCGCCTCAGGCGCAGTAATGTCGGGATCGAGTTGATAGCTTTTTTGGAATTAGTTGAGTTAGATAGGAATAATTTAGGACCAATATATGTTTGGAGCAAATAACTTAGATCTAGCATGGGTGGCAATTTGTGCGGCATTAGTCTTTCTAATGCAAGCCGGCTTTCTGTGTCTGGAAACTGGTCTAACCCGGAACAAAAACAACATCAATGTGGCAATGAAGAACCTTGTTGACTTCGCATTGACGACCTTGTTGTTTTGGGCATTTGGCTACGCAATTATGTTTGGCGACTCGCTCGCTGGTTGGGTTGGTACAAGTAATTTCTTGTGGCAGCCTACGTTTATCGAATACCGCCAAGGGATCTTCTTTGTATTCCAAGTGATGTTCTGCGGGACGGCTGTGACCATCTTGTCAGGTGCAATTGCAGAACGAACCCGCTTTGATGCCTATATTCTGATTACGTTACTGGTAGCAGGCATTATTTATCCAACTGTGGGCCACTGGGTTTGGAACGGTCTCAACACCTCAGAAGTAAACGGTTGGCTTGGCCAACTTGGCTTTTATGACTTTGCTGGCGCAACTGTTGTGCACAGCGTTGGGGGGTGGGCAGCTTTAGCTATTCTCATCATTATTGGGCCACGTGAAGGGCGTTTTGCTGCGGATGGGACTGCGCGTTACATCCGCGGTGCTAACCTGCCCATTGCGGCGTTAGGCGTGTTGATTTTGTACGTCGGCTGGATTGGCTTCAACGGCGGCAGTGTCTTGCGCTTGAACGAAGTCACTGGGGTTGTGATTTTGAACACTATCTTGGGTGGCGCTGCTGGACTCATATCGGCAATGTTGCTTGGGATGTTACTGAGCGGTCGCGCGGAAGTAAGTTACGTGATGAATGGCGCTTTGGCCGGACTAGTCGCAGTCACAGCCGGCGCAAATGTCTACTTCGTTACTAACGCGCTAATTGTTGGCGCCGTTGGTGGTTTCTGCATGATCCTCGTCGAAGGTCTGCTCGAGCAATTCCAAATTGATGATGCCGTAGGCGCGGTGCCTGTTCACTTAGCAGCCGGTATCTGGGGGACGTTAGCTGTTCCATTATTTGCAAATGACATCTTGTTTGAAAGTGACCTGACACTGGTCAATCAACTGTTTGCACAAGCTGTTGGGGTGGTTGTGATTGGGCTTTGGACCTTTGGTCTCACGTTCCTTGTCTTCTGGCTTTACAACAACTGGCGTCCTATCCGGGTGTCAATTGCAGAAGAACGCATGGGTTTGAACGTTGCTGAGCATGGTGCGACCAACGAAATGACAGAAATGTTTCTAGTCATGGACGAGCAAGTTCGCACGGGTGATCTGACGTTGCGCGTGCCGGTTGAGCCTTTCACGCAAGTGGGGCAAATTGCAGAACGCTACAACCTAGTCATGAACGCGCTTGAGGGTGCAGTGGCAAGAACCGAAGCCGTTGTAAACTCTGCGCTTGATGGCGTGATTACGTTCTCGCGGGGGGCGTTTGCCGTACAAACGTTGAACCCCGCTGCAGAGGCAATTTTTGGCATGCCTGGTCCGCAAGCAAAAGGCGAGTCCTTTATGCAGTTCTTTTCTGAACCTGGGAGCGGTATTACAGATGACTTTCGAAAGCGCTTTGAACAGCGTATCCAATCTGCTGAGGAGGGAGGTGGCATTGAGGAAATGCAGGCCGTCCGGGCTGACGGCAGTGTGTTTCCAGCGGAAGTTGTAATCACGAAAGCAGAAGCGAACGATGAAGAGTTTTACACAGCAACAATTCGTGACATTACGGAACGAAAGCAAGCCCGTCAAGCGCTGATTTCGGCGAATGAACAGCTTGAAACGCGGGTAAAAGAACGGACGCTCGAAATTGAAGCAACGAATCTGAAGCTTGAAGAAGAGCGTGAGTTGCTTGCACAACGTGTGGAAAGCCGGACATCAGAATTACGTGCTGCGAATATCGAACTAGAAAAGTCAGCTCGCATGAAAGATGAATTCTTGGCGACCATGAGCCATGAACTGCGCACGCCGCTAAACGCTATCTTGGGGATGACCGAATCTTTGCAGGAAGGTGTCTACGGTGACTTGAACGATCGCCAATCACAACCGCTAAATCGGATTGATCAGAGTGGCCGCTTGCTGCTTGACTTAATCAATGACATCTTAGATGTCTCTAAGATTGAAGCCAACCAATTGGCCTTGAAGATCGAAAAGGTTGAGGTTGAGCGTCTGTGCCAAGAAAGTCTTAATCTTATTCGCCCAATGGCACGTAAGAAAGACATTGAAGTCGTCTACATTAGTGATCCAAATGTGACCATCGTCTCCGCAGATCGGCGTCGTATCAAGCAGGTCTTAGTGAATTTGCTCAGCAATGCTGTCAAATTTACGCCGGAAAATGGGCGTGTAGGCTTGCGGGTTGTAGCGGACTCAGTCTCAGAGCGCCTGAAATTTACCGTTGGCGACACTGGGATCGGGATTGCTGAAAAAGATCTCGAACGCCTATTCAAGCCATTTGTCCAAGTTGACAGTAGCCTGTCCCGGCGATTTGAAGGGACTGGCTTGGGCTTAGTTTTGGTAAAACGCTTGACCGAGTTGCATGGCGGTCAGTTGATGGTGCGTTCTAAAGTCGGCAAAGGTAGTCAGTTCACGGTGTCTTTGCCTTGGCAGCAATCAAATATTGAGAAGTTCGTCCCCGCAGACGAAGCAGACGACAGTGAAATGCCAGACCCGATGGGGGATGGTGAAGTGAGCCCAAGCGCGCCATCTGCGCCGCTCTTTACTGGAGATGCAGATGCACCAACAGTCCTGCTCGCTGAAGATAATGAAACTAATATCGCTGTTGTGCGTGACTACTTGGTTGCGAAGGGGCTAAAGGTCGAAGTCGCACGTTCTGGTGTAGAGGTGCTTGACTTAGCCAGTAAAGTCGATCCGGCAATTATCCTGATGGATATTCATATGCCGCGTATGGATGGACTAGAAGCGATTCGCAGACTACGGTCAGACGCGAAAATGAAGAATGTGCCGATTGTAGCGCTTACTGGGACCGCAATGCCCGGTGACCGCGAACGCTGTCTCATGGCTGGCGCAAATGGCTATCTAAGCAAGCCTGTTCGACTGCGCGGATTGTTAGAAACAATTCAGCAGCATCTAGACAATCGGTCTGC
>JAHDIM010000454.1 GCA_020630805.1 Anaerolineales bacterium | reverse complement strand
GCATTTAGATTTGGTGATGCGTAATGCGTAATGCGTAATGCGTAATGCGTAATGCAGAGAGTATATATTTTCTAACTGCGCCTATTTTACGCTTGAATGTCTAACGTGTGTAAAACTCCGGTTGCTAAATTTGCGACCCGCACAACATGGTTATTGGTATCCGCAATAAATAGCGTCTCGTCTAGAATATCGACACCTTCCGGCTCATAGAGTCTCGCATTGCTGAACATTCCGTCTGCATTACCGGAATTCCCATCACCAATCAGGGTTTTGACTTCACCTGTCCGCGGATCAAGCGTTTTGATCTTGTGATTGAAGCTATCTGCAATGTAAAGCATCCCGCTTTGCGCACAAAGACCGGTCGGATGCTGCAATCGCACCGCATTGCCAATACCATCTACATCGCCCCAGTCAAACAAGCCTTGACCGACTAACGTGCCAACATGGGAGTTTTCATCTAAGGTAATCAACCGGATGGCACTTGCTTCAGCATCGGCGACAAACAGATGCCCCATATGTAGGACCAAATCACTGGGTTGGTTGAACGCCGCTTCAGCGCGTGGCGCATCATGCAAGGCTTCTGAACCACTGCCAGCAAATACACCTAGCTGGTCATCCCCTAACATCGCCCAAATCTGATGAGAGCCGGCCATCGCAATCAGCAACACACCGTCTTGGACCACACTAATCGCCCACGGCGAACGCATACTCATTTCAAGCGGCGGCAGATTGGGAACCGCCAATCCGCGCGCTTTTTTGCCATTGCCAGCAATGGTGGTGACAGTTTGGGTTTCAAGATCAATTTTCCGCAGCGCATGATTTTCAGTATCCGCCACGAAGAGCGTGTCTTCCCAAAGTGCCAGTCCATGCGGGCTATCAAAACAAGCCTCGGCATAACTACCGTCTGTTAGTCCAGCTTTACCACAGCCAATGATATTGACAATCTGCGCTGACTGTTGGGCAGCGTCCAACGCCAATTCCAGAATTCGATGGTTCCCAGTGTCAGCTACAAACAGCTTATTTTCGAGCGGTACTGCCAAAAGTTTGGCCGGATAGCGCAACATGGTGTCGTCGGCATTGTCCACAACAACACCAACGTCAATCCGGTCACGATTGAGCATTTCAGCGTCATCAAACTCTTGGATGAGGTCTTCAATTACTGGAATAAGCTCATCTGCATGAACTTCACCGGCTTGCGTAGCAATCACCTTTCCAGCCGGATCAATGAGTACGACCGTCGGCCAAGCGCGTACTGCGTACTGTTGCCACATTTTGAACTCGGCATCATTCACCACCGGATTCGTCATGTGATGCCGCTTCGCCGCTTGCCGAATATTCTCAGTCTGTTTTTCTGTCGTGAATTTTGCCGAATGTACACTGATGATGACCAGTTCTTCAGCGAAGGTGTCTTGAAGTTCACGCAACTGCGCGACATTGTGATGACAGTTAATTCAGCAGTAGGTCCAAAACTCCAGCAGCACAAGCTTGCCACGCAAATCGGTTTTCAACGTTAGCGGTCGCGAATTGATCCAATCGAGGTCTGGAGTGAAGTCAGGAGCATTAACTTTTGCCATAACGAGATTATACAAACCGATTCTCAATCTGCGCGTAGCCTAGCCGTATAAATGATAGGCAAATGATTTACGCAATGTAAACATACTTTCGCTATGATCATACTTAATGAAAACGTACTCTAAGTTACCTCCCCTTTTAAGTCCTCAAGTTATTCTGCTAAGCTTACTCAGTCTTATCGTTGCAGCCTGTGCCGTCCCAGCAGAAACGCCTGAACCAACGCAAACCCCTTGGATTGTCACGGCAACTCCCGGCGCAACAGAGGTTGCCCCTACTGAAATTGCCGAAGTCACGCCAACGGAAGCACCCGTAGAAACTGACATTCCAGAGCTAACCGAGGAACCAACAGAAGCTCCGACAGATGAGCCCACTGAGGTCCCGCCCACCGCAACCCCAATTCCAGAACCAAACTTAGAAAGTTTTGAACTGGGCGGTCAAGTTGAATTCTTTGGTCCAAACGCCGTGATTGCCATGCGCCAAAGTGGGATGACCTGGGTCAAACACCTCATCTTTTGGTCACCAGGTGCACGCTATGAAGACCATGTCTTTCGCATTGATGAAGCGCATGACTTACAGCTAAAAGTGCTACTCACTGTGACCGCCAGCCCAGTCTATGCACTGGAAGAGAACTACGCCGAGTACACAGAATTCTTAGCAAACCTTGCAGCCGCAGGTGCAGATGGCATTGAAGTCTGGCACGACCAGAACGATGCTGGGAGTTGGCCGCTTAACATCAAAGACGTTGGCGACTATGCAGAACTGCTACAGCTGTCCGCAATTGCCATCAAGAATGCAAATCCACGCACCAGCGTAATTTCTGGCGGGCTGAAGCCAACCAGTGAGTTTGGCCTGACCGGTTGTGGCGTGGATGGATGTAGTGACATTGAGTTTTTGAAACGGCTCGTCGATGAAAACGCCCTGAGTTACATCGATTGTGTCGGCGCACACTATGATCGCGGCCGAATTTCACCTAACGACACCTCAGGCGATCCACGCGGCAGTAGCCATCATTTGTACTTCCAAAAAATTATCCAGGAATATCAAGCAGTTATTGGCGAACGCATGCCAATTTGTTTCACATCGCTGGGCTA
>JAHDIM010000453.1 GCA_020630805.1 Anaerolineales bacterium | reverse complement strand
GACGCTAGATATCGATGGCGGTGATGGGGTGTATGGTGGGATTGATTGGGATATGACGTGAGGTGTGAGCGGGCGTATCTAGGCAGCGTAGTAATAAATCGACCTATTTACAGCAGATACGCCAATGGCGTACAATAATATTGTCTATGATATTCATTGAAACCAGTATTTTTACAAAACAGGTTCATTCATTATTGTCAGATGATGAATATCGACAACTACAGACAGCATTAGCGTTACGCCCTGATCTGGGAAAGATCATTAAGCACGGCGGGGGTATTCGAAAAATGCGTTGGTCTGCAAGCGGGCATGGTAAACGCGGTGGTGCACGTCTAATCTATTACTGGGCGACAGCAGATGACCAAATATTGATGCTGTTTATCTACCCAAAGAATGTCAGCGACAACTTATCACCCAAGCAATTGGCAATCCTGAAAAAGATTGTTGAAGAGGATTACCCATGAACGATGAACTTTTCGCAGAATTAGTAGAAAGTGTCAAAGAAGGCGGTGCAATTTTACGTGGTGAGCAAGCCCCAGCACGCAAGTTCGAATTACCAACGCCTGATGTAAAACAGATTCGTGAAGGATATAACCTCACACAAAGTGAGTTTGCAGCAATGTTGGGTGTTAGCGTAAAAACGCTACAGAATTGGGAACAAGGACGGCGCAATCCGCATGGGGCGGCACGTGTTTTGCTAAATGTGGCGGAGAAATACCCAGAAGCCGTCCTAAATACAGTGCGGCAAATACAAGCAGCTTAGTAGTATGCTTAACCTCTGGTCTAGGTAAGAAAGCATCCGCGTTTTCCGCGCTCGTCCGCGAGCTAATAATTTTTTGCCTGACAGTTTATTTATGCACCTGCCGAGTTGATTTCAACTCACAACTATCAACTCTCACCCCTCAATCCACAACTCATGCCACAACACAAAATTCAACAGATACCACACCAACTCATCGTTGGCATTCAATAGCCGTTCGACTTCGATCCAGTTGAAGTAGTCGGTGCGTTGGCAGAAGGCGCGGAGCTTGTCGCGGGTAAAGTCACCCAAGGCTTCGTTGAGCCATGCGCGTACTGGGACCGAAAAGCCTTGCTTCTTGCGGTCAATAATGTCATCGGGGATGATGCCGCGTACGGCGGTTTTTAGCAGCTTCTTGGGCGCGAGTTCAGTGCCCACTTTTTGACGTTGGCTAAAGCTCAACGCAAGGCTGACAAATTCATGGTCCAAGAATGGCACCCGTGCTTCGATGCTGGTTGCCATTGCCATCTTGTCCACGCGCATGAGCAGTAACTCCGGCAAGCGCAGATTCAAATCGACGTAGGTCATCCAGCTCAGGTCATCTACGACTTTGGCGTTTTCTTGATACTGCGCCCGATAGCCGGCAACGACCGAGTGTGAGTTCAGTCCGCCGACTCGATTGAGTAACGTAGGGGATAACAAGCGGCGTTTGATGCGTTCGCCAAAGGCAATCGCGCCGCCCCAGAATAATTCTTCGCCGTGCGAGACGCGCCGCACATACTCCGCGCGGACTTCAGACAGTGACCCTTGGGTGGCACCATAGGCTAGCTTACGCAGCGGCTTGGGCAGCATTCCAAAGCCTTTGAAGCCTGCGTTTTGCATCAGCTTCTGGTCGGCAATCCAGTGCGAGTAACCGCTGTAGAGTTCGTCGGCACCTTCGCCGACTTGAACGACAGTCGTGCCGCTGTCTTTTGCCAGCTTAGAGACAAAGTAGACCGGCACACAAACCGGGTCCGCAATCGGTTCGTCTTGGTGATAGATCAGGTCAGGCAGAAAGTCGATCAGGTCCTGCGCGTTGAGCTGGCGCTCGTGATGCTCTGCGCCAAATTGTTCGGCGACTTGCCGTGCATACACAAATTCGTTGTGCGCTGCGCCCGACTCACCTTCGTAGCCAATGGTGTAGCTCTGCACGGGCCGATCCATTTGCTCGGCCATCAGCGCGGTGTTGGTACTGCTGTCGATGCCGCCGGAGAGCAGCACGCCAAACGGCACGTCGGACACCATGCGCAGCTGAATGCTTTCGCGCAGCTTGGCTTGGATCAGTTCTGCGGCCTCGGCTTCACCAAGGTGGGTTAGATCTTGCGAATCTTCAAATGGATCCCAATATTTTTGCAGCTTGAAAGCGCCATCGCGTTCGATGAGGGCAAAGTGGGCTGGAGGCAGCTTCTTGATTCCCGCAAACAGCGTGTCTGGCGCTGGCGCGGTGAGGAAGGTCATGAAGTGGTAGAACGCAGTCTCATCGACGCGGCGTTCTACTTCAGGGTGTTGCAAAATACTCTTGATTTCCGAGCCAAAAATCAGCTTGCCCGCTGTCTGCGTGTAATACAGCGGCTTGATGCCAATCCGGTCGCGCGCCAACATGAGGCGTTGCTTGCGGCTGTCCCAAATTGCGAACGCATACATCCCGCGCAGCATTTTGACACAGTCTGGCCCGTACTCTTCGTACAAGTGCAGCACGACTTCAGTGTCACCAGTCGACTTGAAGACATGCCCCTTGGCAATCAGGTCAGCGCGTAGCGGCGCAAAATTGTAAGACTCGCCGTTGTAGGCAATCCAAATGCTGCCGTCGGCATTGCGCATCGGCATATGCCCCGCAGGCGACAGATCGATAATCGACAGGCGGCGTGAGCCTAGACCAACGCGCCCATCATCGGAAATATACGTCCCATCATCATCCGGCCCGCGATGCG
>JAHDIM010000452.1 GCA_020630805.1 Anaerolineales bacterium | reverse complement strand
CCACACCGGAAAGCCTTCGCCTGTCAGTTGGAAATCTAACGACTGATATAGCTTGAGTGAATGTTCGTTATCAGACTGCGTGTTGACGCCAATGCTGTAGACGCCTTTGCCATTGAAATGATTGATCATATCGACCGCCAGCGCACGGCCAATCTTTTTGCCTTGATGGCCAGGTAACACTGCTAAGCGGGCAAGGTGAGCGCCATAGCTACCTTCTGTGGTGAGCTGATACCCCACAACTTTGCCATCCAAAATAGAAATGGTCGCATAGGCTGCCATATTGAGTGCTTCGGTGAGCATGTCCGCGGAGTGGGCCCACGGTGTGCGGAATGCGGTGTTATCGATGTGCGTTACAGCGTCAATGTCTGCGACAGTAATCGGCAGAATTTGCAGCTGATGGTCAACTGGATCCGGCGCAGTGTGCGTTTCGCGCATCAGTGCAATCACGTCGTGGGCGTGGGCGTATCCTAGGTCAGCCGCAATGTCATTGACCCATTCTTGTAAGGCCAAGACAGCCACCATATTGATGTTGCGCGCTTGCAATTCTGGCTGCATTTGCTCCCAAAGTGGGACTAGCATCTCAAGTGGGTCTAGATCATCACGCACGGCAGCAACGCGCCACCAAGCAACGCCGGGAATATCGGAAAGCACTGCCAGCGCAGCGCCGACACGACGGCGTTTGACATTTACCCAAAATGGCGTTTCTTGAAACCAACCACGGGGGCCTTTCCAGTCTAGATGCGCGTTTACAAACTTTCCATCTGTCAGCATGCTTTGAACTTGCCGCCGATACGCTGGATGAAATGGCTCAGGATGGTAATTGGAGAGCGTTGAAAAAGGAAACATACAAAAACTGCCAAGCGCTAAGGCTTGGCAGTTGGGTTGTTGGTGATTTAGTTGGTTGGTTTGTTAGTGAGGCTTGGGCTGTGCTTGTGCACTAGCCAACTTGCAAACTAACTAACTTACAAACTATCGATCTTCCACTGCCACGTAATCACGAGCGCCTTCACCAAGATAAATTTGGCGTGGACGTGCGATGCGTTGTTCTTTGTCTTGGGTGAATTCACGCCACTGTGCCAACCAACCAGGTGCACGACCAATGGCGAACAGCACGGTGAACATATCGGTTGGGAAGCCCATGGCTTGATAAATGATCCCGCTGTAGAAGTCTACATTTGGATACAAGTTGCGGGCAACGAAGAAGTCATCTTCCAAAGCAATGCGTTCCAGTTCTTTGGCAACGTCCAGCATTGGGTTACCACCAACTTCTGCGAGCACTTCGTCAGCAATCTTCTTGATGTACTTCGCGCGTGGATCGTAATTCTTGTACACGCGGTGTCCGAAGCCCATCAGGCGAACTTCGCGTTTCTTGACGCGTTCCATAAAGGCTGGAATGTTCTTTACGTCTCCGATTTCATTCAGCATTTCAATCACAGCTTGGTTCGCACCACCATGTGATGGCCCATACAATGCGCCAGCAGCGCCAGCCATTGAACTATATGGATCTGAACCAGCAGATCCAATGCCGCGCATGGTGCTGGTAGAGCAGTTTTGTTCGTGATCGGCGTGCAGAATGAACAGTACATCCAAGGCCTTTGCGAAGACAGGGTTGACTTCGTAATTGCTTTGGTTCATGTAGTCCATCATGTACAACATGTTTTCAGCGTAGTTGAGTGAGCTGTTTGGGTAGTTGTACGGACGGCCAATGCGATGGCGATATGCAAATGCAGCAATCGTTGGCAATTTACCTAAGATGCGCAAAATTTGCTTGTCTTGCGTGTCTGGGTCCGTCACGTCTTTCGCTTCTGGATGGAAGGTAGACATTGCCGCAATTGAGCTAATGAGCATGCCCATTGGGTGGGCGTCATAGCGGAAGGTTTGCATTTGTTGGCGCAAGCTTTCGTGAATGTACGTGTGGCGCATGACTTTGTGTTGCCATGTTTCCAACTCGCTAGCGGTTGGGAGTTCGCCATAAATGAGCAAGTAAGCCACTTCGAGGAATGAACTTTTTTCTGCCAATTGTTCAATTGGATAACCGCGATAGCGCAAAATTCCGTTGGCACCATCGATGTATGTAATTGTGCTTTTGGTAGATGCGGTATTGGCGTAACCCGGATCGTAGGTCATCATGCCAAAGTCATCTGGATTGACTTTGATCTGACGCAGATCTAAAGCGCGGATTGTATCGTTCTCAATTGGGAGTTCGTAAGTTTGCCCCGTGCGATTATCAGTAATCGTTAGTGTATTTTTGCTCATGTGATAGTTCCATATTTGCACCACCAAGCGAGGGATCGCGACTGTTCTAACAGCTTAGCGTAGTAGTCTGTTGGTGCACTGCCGTCTATTAAGACGTGGTTCCCGTTTTTTATTTTATTTTGGGAGAAAATATAATTTTGCCAATTGGATTATACAACCACCTCAAAATCTTGACTTAGGCACGCTGTCCGATTTTTAGGGAATCTCTATTGGCCGACAAGACAGGCAATGGCAACCCTGAAACACTGGCAGTAAGTTGGGCTAAGGTGCCACTGGTCATGATCTCGATTTGAGACGATCCCTTCTGACGTAGCAGACCATGCTTAGCAAGCATGCGCCGAGTCTGCCGTGCGATTGCGGGAGATGGATCAATAATGGCAACCTTGTTACCAGCGACGGTCTGAATTGCGTCTTTGAGAAATGGATAATGTGTACACCCCAGCACCAACGTGTCTGC
>JAHDIM010000451.1 GCA_020630805.1 Anaerolineales bacterium | reverse complement strand
AGTGCGCATAGCTGTATCGCCCCGAGTTGAACGGGGTTTTGTTGGTTAGTTTGATCGTTTGCTGGTTGGCTAGTGCGTTAGTGCATTCAGCACCCAACTAACCAACCTACTATCCAACCAAATCACCCACCGATACAGATGGAGGAAGGAACAAAATTCATGAGCAGTATTGAAAATTGGTTCGCATATTTAGAGGAACGCGCCTTAGACCAAACAGGCAGCGTGCAAAGTCGGCACAGCGTATTGGCCTATCAGCGGGATATGCGGTTATTTGCCAAGTGGTTTGCGCAGACCAATGGCGAAGACGTTGGCGCGAATACCCTCACCGCGACCGATGTTTCGTTGTATAAGCAGCATTTGCAAACCGTGC
Organism: Anaerolineales bacterium; assembly: GCA_020630805.1. Classification (GTDB taxonomy): domain Bacteria; phylum Chloroflexota; class Anaerolineae; order Anaerolineales; family UBA6668; genus JAHDIM01. Next base: position 2,348 of record JAHDIM010000451.1, on the reverse strand, counting down.
AGCAGCAACAAGCCGCGACCATCAATCGCAAGCTGGTGACAATCAGCCAATATGGAGCATGGCTGGTAGCCACTGGCGTTTGGACCAGCAATCCACTGGCCGATGTTAGTCGCGTCAAGAAAACCAAGGTGGCGAAGCCGACGCTGAAACGCAAAGACGTGAATCGCATTTTCCGTGAGTTGGAAAAGCAGATTTTGAGCGCCAATACACCCAAACGCGTGTATCGTGCCAAGCTGATGGCCTGTGCCTTCAAGTTCTTGGGCTACACTGGCTTACGCATTAGCGAACTCGTGGCGTTGCAGCCAACGCATATTCAGATGTCAGAAAAGAAAGGAGTGGTGTTTGTGCGCAGCGGCAAAGGGGATAAAGATCGGGATGTGCCGCTCAACCGTGAAGCACGGGCTGCGCTGCGTGGGTTGCTAGAAATCCGCCCAGAGTCAGACTGGCTCTTCTGTAAAGCCGATGGCAGTCAAAGCAGCGTGCGCATGTTTCAAAACGCGTTTGGAGAGATTAGTCAGCGCTGTGGCGTCAAATTCACGCCGCATACCCTGCGGGCGTATCTGATTACGCAACTCAACAACGCTGGGCAGTCACTGAAGCATATCCAGAATATCGCTGGCCATGCGCGACCAGAGACCACGCTAAGCTATGTCATGGTGACTCAGCAGGATTTAGAGAATACGATGGCGGTTTTGGATTGAGGAAAGTAGTTTTCTGGTTATCGAGCAATATTGGTATCTGCTAAGATAGCAACATGGGTCATTATCATTGTGTTATCCCCATAGATTGGGATGTGTGGTGCAACAATTTTGTGCCAGCTTGGACAGACTTACTTACTAAGAAGATTACTCTCGACGAGTATATTAAAAAGCAGATTCCATTTATAGACCCCTCTTCAGAAGATATTTATTACGATAAGCGAGAAATAATGCCAATGCAGAACCTCTATCTGGATTTTTACCCAGAAGAGATCAAAGAAATTTGGCATCATCTTACCCCTGCATATATTACGTCAATCGGTTGGAATGGGCAGTCTCCTTTTCTTCGATCATCTTTACTTAGAAATAATGAGCTTCATCGGCATCTAGATGAAGTTGGCATCTGTGATTGCCTAGTCGCCTTTTTCTATGCAGCTCTAAAGCGAACAGCAGGCTTCATTTTCGATAAAAGAACATATGCTCATTTCAAAGCTACAGGATATTACGCAACATTAGGCCCGCTTTGTATTGGTGGGGCAAAGAATAGGTTTCGCTTTTTAGAGGAAGTGTTTGATCGAGGATATTTACAACAGCATAAGGCCAAAAAATATAAAGTAGAGAACAACATAGCCCCACATACAGCCGACATTCTTGCTAACTTATTTGCATCAAGACGAACGTTACCTGGCATACCACTGCCTTCAAAATACTACTTACCTTCATTTGGAAATGGTTTTACATTTCACGGAATTATCACTCCAGAAGAGGTAAAGCGGCTTGCTGCTGGGCTAAGTCAACTTGAGAAACACTTAGCCAAAGAGCAATATCTACTAGGTTCTGATGTCTCTGAACTCATTAGGTACTCCGCTAAGTACAATGTCGGCTTAGTAACTCTTGGCGATGGTTTTGATGAATATTAGCAACTCTTCAAAGCCATTATTTACCCCTCAATCGCCAATCCCACTGGCACCACATAGCTCGCATCCCTGACGCGAGTGCGCTCCGTATCTCCATCTTCAATACGCTCTGGCTGTTTCGCCCGCAGCAAAATCCGATTCAACGTTTCACCATAATTGATGCGCGTTAGCTTGCCGCGAATGCGGAGCTTGGCTTTGTCACGGATCTCCCAATCGATCAACGGACTGTCGTTGGGGATCTTGATGCTGGCGTAGTTTGCGCGGGCTTTGGCGTGTTCACGCTTGGCGTAAGCATCATAAAAATGCACACGCAGATAGCGGTTGCCACGGGCATCCATCCATTTGGTAGATTGGTTGTCTTTGGTACGGAAGGTCACAATACCCTGTAAATCGACGTTGTTGGTAGGGTCAGGTGGCTGTTGCAGCAAGCGCCATTCGGTTGGCACCACGCACACGCGATGCCGCCAGAGCTTGCGCTGTTCATCGCCAGCTTGCATGCGGTGCTGTAAATCCATGGTGCGCAGCAAATAGGCTAAGGTGTCATAGTGCGGAATATCGCGAATGATGCCCGTGCATGCGGCATAGGCACCTTTGGCAACGAGTACCGGTTCACCGTGTAGATCTGAGCCATTGGGAAAGGCCAAATCAACAAGATCATCGGCGATGCGTAACGAAGCATAGGTGTAGTCACTGTAGACCCAGACGTTTTCGAGCTGTCCGGCTAACGTGACGG
>JAHDIM010000450.1 GCA_020630805.1 Anaerolineales bacterium | reverse complement strand
AGGGGGATGGTGCGCGAACGGAAGTCCGTCCACGCACCAATCATCAGGAGGAGAAGAAAGAGGATGGAGAGAAGGGGGAGAACCAAAAGGAATGCTGGAACGCGTCAGTTGGAGAGACCTGACACGTCAGCGGTAATGGGTGTGTTAGAGCGTGATGACTGACGGCGCTTGAGCCACCAGCCCGCTACGGCGAGAAGCACCAGCAAAAGGGTTAGCCAAAGCCAAATATTCCCTCTTGAAGAGGAAGCGCCTTCATTAGATAAAGCGTCTACTGCTACTAGTTCATCATCAACAGCAAGACCTTCAGCAGCTAGCGCGGCGATGTCACCATCACCTGCGACAACGACTTTGAGTTGCTGGTGGAGCACAGTGTTGCCATTGGCATCTGCCACGGCAAACTGCACATCGTTCTCGCCTGGATTGGCAAGCACGCAGTTCTGAACAGACTCAGCTTCTTGACCAACAATGCCAAATGCAAGACAGAGATTGCCGCTAGCCGTCATTGGATCGACCATAATGGCGGGCGCAGAAGTAGGTTCTGGATCAGCAATCGTCACAACGGCTGGTGCAACAGTGGTGGGTGTTGCGGTTGGGTCTGGGATCGCTTGGCACTCCAAATATTGCGCAGAGGCATAGCCAAGCTGACCCTCATACTGGATTTCGACCCAGTCGCCGTCTGCACCAGATCCTGAAGTCACCGTTTGGTTTGGCGCAAGCGCACCGATGACGCTACCACTAGGTGCATCACGCACGTTGAGGTTGTTGTCTAGCGTGTTCTGACATTCGTAACCTGCGGCATTGGCGACACTGGTGAAGCTTGGGGCTAAGAGCAATATTGCGAGCAACAAAAGCAGCCAGAAATTAGCCGCTGACGAGCGCGGATGACGCGGATGATGAGTGAGCCAAAGCTGTGTCTCATTCTGAAAAGCAAAAGTAGTTTTCATAAGTGCCTCCGATTACTTGCAGAGATCTGCGAAGGTGTTGATGACGAAGCCTGTTTGGCCGTCGCCAGTGAGCATTTCGGCGTGCAGTTGGGTTGGGTTGTCACAAACGACGTTGGCAAGGGTAAATTCGACATAGTTCCAGACATTGCCACTTGGATATTCTTTGAGCTTAGGATCAGAGATCGCCGCCCAGTCGCCATTGAGATAGACCTGATACATTGGCTCGCCGCCGCGAAATTCCAGCAGCATATCGATGTTAGCCGTGCCATTTCCATGGTCTTGACTGACACGGATTGGCTCTAGCCAGCGCACATCAAGGGCTTCACCACCAGCCACGATTTCAATCGTCTTGCCTTCATCGGGTACAGCGTAGTGTTCGCCAGACGGCAGCGCTGGCGCAGGCTGACTAGGCCCAGCCACTTCAGGCAGCGTTGGCACACTTGGTGCCCAGCCCATTTCAATCGCTTGTGCGGTTAGCTGCACTGGTGGCATTGGTGTTGGATTGTTGGCGGCAGTGGCTGCTAGTTGCGTGGTCTCAACTGGAACTGTTTCTGTCACCACACTTTCGCTAATAGCAGTCACCAAATTACGATCACGAATCAGCGGAATGATGAGGCGGTTGCTAGTCGCAATATTCGGGTTCGCCTGCCGCAATGCGTTTTCACTCATGTCATAGCGTTTGGCTACATCGGCAAGAGTTTCGGTGCCATCTAAGTCAATCACGCGTGGCCCAGCAGGGATCAAGATTGTCATCCCTGCTTCAAGCTGAGCCACATTCGGATTAGCCATTTGCAAGTAGTCTTGAAAGACTTCAAAGCGATAGCCGATCACGCCCCAGCTTTCGGCCCAGACACCGGGCACGCCTTGCACTTCATACAAGAACGGCTCGCCCCACTTGACAGTGGTATCCAGCGTTTTGGGGATGTTGAGTTCACGACCAGCAAACAACTGGGTTTGACGGCCAACAGTGTCATTTGCATCCAGCAATGCCGTAACAGACAAGCCATAGCGCCAAGCGATGCTTTCCAACGTGTCACCACGCTGCACGGTATGCGTGTATTCAGACGCGGTTGCGCTGACGCTACCAACGGAAGTAAGCAGCAAAAGGCAGAGTCCGAGAAGAGGTTTTAGAAGAAGTTTGTTCATGAGGGAATTTATTGATGGGCTAGTCGAAGAGTTTTAGAAGAACTTTGGCGAGGTCTTGGCACTAGCAAACCAACAAACCAGCCAACCAAATCACTAACCAAACAGCCCCAGCATTGGCGCAACAAGCGGCACGAGGATGCCGATCATAAACGGGATCATGACAAAAACGCCGAGCAGCACCGCCATTTTGTTGTCGAGCGAAGCAGTATTACGCTTCATCTCAGCTTCATAGCTTTGGGCGCTGCGGCGGGCAAAGTTCGCCATCATTGGCGCACCATGTGAGCCTTTGGACGCGATCAGATCAAGGATTGCGCTGAACTGGATCAGCTCTGGCAATGCCCAGCGGCGCAGTTCGATGCGAAGTGCGCCTTCGACAGTGCCAGATGAAAACAGCGGCAGTGAAGACTGATGCTTCTCGCGCATGACATGAGTCAGGATCTGTGCGAACAGACCGCCAACGTGGGCAGTGCGTTCCAAAGCGACTTCCGGTGAACTCCCGGCAGCCATCTCAGCTGCGACAAGTGATGCCACTTCGGGCAAGGCGCGTTTGACCTGCTTGCGGGCTTTGTCCGCTGCCGACTGAATTTGGATCACCGGCAACGCGCCCAGCGCAAACGGCGCTAACAGCC
>JAHDIM010000449.1 GCA_020630805.1 Anaerolineales bacterium | reverse complement strand
GCGCCTGAATCGTTTCCGCATCCGCTGTTGAACTTAGCGCTATCGTCATCTCGACCGGCAAAGCGCCGCCAATCATATTGCCCCGAATTGCAGACCCTTGCATGGTGTAGAAATTATCTTGCGTCAAACGGAAGTCTGTGACCGCCACCCCAGCAGCTTTGGCATGCTTGAGGAACTCGCTTGTAAAAGAGAAGGCCATGCCAGTTGTGTAAAAGGCCAATGGGAACGGGGCTAAGTCGGTTCCATTTAGATATGGCCCTTCATCACACACCATGCGCCACTCAATTCCTGTGGCACTATTGTGAACTAAGGCTTCTTTTTGCATGCCCACCAATGCCCGCAAGCGGCATTGCACATCGATCTTATTCGCGTCTGAGGCATTGGTCTGGGCCGATTTGTAGACCAATTCATAGCCTAAGGTTTCTATGTCTGTCATGATATTTACTCTCTAGTCAATATTGTTTGCATCACGATACATGACACGGTGCCGTTTGGTCTTGATCCATTCATCAATCATTTCATCCGTCCAGAAATTATCCATATTGAACGTGTCGTAGTTCATAATTTCTGGCAACTCACGCCGCCAGCGCTTGTAAGACTCTTTCTTTGGTGGCCCAAAACACATAATGTCAATGACCGATAATTCCTCTGGTAACCCAATGAGAGGCTTGAACTGTTCTTGAATTTCTTCTTGTCCAATGGCGGTGACCCACCAAACTGCATAGCCCAGCGCCGCTGCTGCCAAATGCGCCGACATCACGGATGCAGCAACGCTTTGTAACAAAATGCGCTCCGCATTGACCTTGTAATGCTTGTCTAACTCTGAGTCATCGTTGAAGACGGGGAAAGCCTTGATAAAGCGAAAATCTGCCGCCACTAGAACGAGGCCGGGAGCAGTCGCCATCCCCCGGTAATTTGGCGTCGGGAACTTCATGCCCATTTTGGCCCGTTTTGTTTGTTCAGTAACAAACGAATCCGCCAACTTTTGCTTCATGTCTGGCTGTGTGATCACGATGTAATGCCACGGCTGCGCATTCGCCCCAGATGGCCCATGCCGCGCCGCCTCTATGATCAGTTCATAGTGCTCCTTTGGCACTTCATAGTTTGCGTCGAAAGCACGGTTCGTAAGCCGATTGCGTACAACGTCCATCAATGCTTCGTAGCGCTCGATTTGATTAAATTGGTCTGATTGAGACACTGAATTCCCCCTTGTAAATCGTGTAATTCATCAGTTGTAAATACTTTTGGTGTTATCCCATCGCACACATGCAAAGACCGTCTGCATCTGGGATCACGGTGCAGTCTGCTTCGTCACGACCTAAGATTTCCAACACCCGCGGGAAGGTCTGGGTGCCAAAAGTCTTCAAGTCATTCGTAAGGTCTTCTGGACACCAGTCAAGGAACATCGGTTTGAACGTTGGCCGCGCCTTGATGCGGTTGAACCAATCTTCAACGTGTGGACGCCGCCCTTCATCCCATAGACCAGACATCCCCAGCATATCCAAACGGTTGACGTAAGGCGTGAGGCCAATGTCAGCCAATGAGAACGTATCGCCTGCTAACCATTTATGTTCGCGTAAAGCGGCTTCCATCTCACCCAGATATTGGTCGTAGGCTTTGAATTTAGCATCAACACCGGGAGTCTCAATTCCCACCAAGACAAGGTCACGTTTGCGCTGTTTCCATGCCGCAGTCACAGAGCGGGGTGGCGTCGAATTTAGGAATTTTTGCGTCCCTTCTTCACCCAAGCGCAACACGACAAAGCGATGACAAGACACAAAGGTGACTTCCGCACACGCTGGATGAATATATTCATCGACGGCTTTGGTCCAGAGGCGCATGCGGGCGCGTTCCAATGGCGTGTCTGGCACGAGTGATGGCCCCTCAAAGGCTTCATCGATGTATTCACAGATGACAGTGGACTCCACAATGACCTGTCCGTTGTGCACAATGGTCGGCACAACCGCTTTTGGATTGAGCTTCATATACTCAGGATCAAACTGGTCTCCAGCCAAAATGTCGAGATAGTGACTGTTCCACTCAACGCCTTTTTCTGCCAGTGCAAACCGCACCTTGGCCGCGCAGACAGACGAACCATGATGATAAAGATCTAGCATATTTGCCTCCTTGTAATTGATGCTCACGCATCCGGGCGTGCAGCCCAGCCTAAATTGATGGGGTGCGCTTTGCGTTGTTCTTCAACTTCCCCGGTATGTTTGCCTGCGCTCCAGCCAAGGTCTGAGAGGTTCTCAGTTGCCCAGTCGACAGACTCTTGATCTGTGACAGTGGCAATTGTGTCATTCCAGCGGTTGAGCCAAGCTGCCAAGCTGCTCACCGCCAAAATTTCAATAATTTGTAAGTCAGAGAAGTGTTTGCGCAGGTCTTCAAAATGCGCTGGGGTGCTGGCATTTGGCGTTTGCGCCGCGGCCCGCACAAGATTTAGTCCAGCCCGCTCTGCATCTGTAAACAGGTCTGAGGTTTCATATTCCCAAATGGCCCGAATCCGTTCTGTTTCAACGCCCATTGCATTCAGGCGAAACGCACCATGCGACTGACAATGCGTACAGCCACTGGCAAGGCTGGCCATGGTGAAGAGTTCACTTTTGTACTGGGCCGAAATCTCTTTGTCTTGCTGAACAGTCTTGATGAGCGCGGTGAACGCTGTCCGCAATTCCGGCCAATGATTCATTTCAAAATCTTGGCGATTGTTGTAGTTGGTCAT
>JAHDIM010000448.1 GCA_020630805.1 Anaerolineales bacterium | reverse complement strand
TTCAGCTTTTCTTCCACGTCAACAATGTCGACTAGATAACCATGCTGATCCAGCGTTGCGCCTTCTAAGATCAGTTCCAATACGTAATGGTGAGAATGCCAAAAATTCTCTGGGCCCCAGTCACCACCAATCAGGAAGTGTTGGGCTACAAAATCTCGTTTAACAGCTAATTGATACATGCCAATAATTGTATTGCAAGATGCGAATGCGTCAATTTTTGGGTGCAACTTCGCCCACCGCAATGCGTTATTACTACCATGGAGACAATGCGAAACATATTCTGGAGCGCCCCGGAACAACGGTTACGGTCTGTTTGGCGCTTGCTAATGCAAATTCTGTTTGCCATTGCGCTGGGCATCCCCATTGGGGGCGTGCTGACGTTGCTCAATATTGAAGCAATGGAAGATCCGCTCCTGTCGCGGGCAATTGGCGGACTAATTAGCGGCATTATTCTGATCGGTAGCGTTTATCTGGCTGGTCGCTTTGTGGACCGCCGGTCGTTTGCTGACTTTGGACAAGTGCTCAGCCGAAAATGGTGGCTAGAACTACTATTTGGACTCGCCCTCGGCGCTGGGCTGATGCTGGTGATCTTTCTCATTGAACTTGCGTTCGGCTGGGTCACGATTACTGAAACATTTGCGACCCGCGGCCTGGACTACCCGTTTGGGCTTGCTATTTTGGGGCCACTGGTGCTGTTTGTGGCGGTCGGTTACTATGAAGAACTGTTTTCGCGCGGCTATCAACTCACAAATATGGCCGAAGGGCTGCGCTTTCTCAAGCTTGGCAATACGGGCGCAGTGATTATTGCGACCATTATTTCTTCAGCGATTTTCGGAATTTTGCACGCAGGCAATCCGAACGCGACCTTTATTAGCACGCTCAATATTTCACTAGCGGGTGTCTTTTTGGGCTTGGGTTACATTCTCACCAAAAACATCGCGATGCCGATTGGGCTGCATATCACGTGGAACTTCTTTCAAGGCAATGTCTTTGGCTTTCCGGTAAGCGGTACAAATGCTGGTCCCACTTTTATTGCCATTGAACAAGGCGGTCCCGCGCTGTGGACTGGCGGACAGTTTGGCCCCGAAGCAGGGCTGATGGGCATTTCTGCAATGATTGTGGGGTCGCTGCTGACGTGGCTGTATGTACGCGCAACCTATGACCATAGTGGCATCAAGGGTGAGATTGCAGACTATCCAATTGCGGAAACAACAATCGTAGTAAACGATTCTGAATTTGCGCCAACCGAAGGAGATTACTAATGGCAACAAGTCAGGAATACACCGATCACGTCATGGAATTGCTAGGGCGCTTTCACCCCGTGACGTATCGAAAAATGTTCGGCGGCATTGGCATTTACTCAGCAGAATCTGGCAACATCCTCGCGATTATTTCGTCTGGCGATGAACTGTTCTTCAAGGTAGATGAGGTCAATCGGGGCGACTATGAAGCTATTGAGGCTGAACAATTTCATCGCATGCCTTACTTCATGCCGCCTGCGGATGTCTTAGAAAACGACGCAGAATTGCAGACGTGGTTGCAAAAGTCAGTTGAAGTGGCAGCCCGCGCGCCGGTGAAGAAGAAAAAGAAGTAAGTGTGTGGATCAGTCTATATGTAGACAACATACTCTTGATAACCTTTTGTGCTTTGGCAAAAAAATGATGTGGTGCGTCCCCCACTGAGCGAAGTCGAAGTGCAACTATGCGCTCAATCTACGAAAGGATCTCAGCACAGACGCATGTGAAGACAATGTGAGTCTTAATAAAAAACAGGCCACGTAACCGCGTGGCCTGTTTCATAAATTACGTTGTAATGCGCTTAGCCGCGGCGACTCATCACCATATTGATGACAGTCAACAACAGAAACGCACCGATAAAGGCAGTTACTAGGCTCCCGACAAAGCCGCCGCCCAGAAAGCCTGCAACTAACGGCCCGACTAAGGCGCCACCAATCATCCCGCCAACAATCCCCACGCCGATATTTCCAATTAGACCGAAGCGATCTCCCGTCATGCGGTCTGCCAAAAAGCCAGCAATTGCACCAATCACAAGTGAGCCAATAATTCCGTCCATAGTTGTAAACCTCCTAAATGGTTGCGTAATGGATTGCTCTCCCACAATCCATTTGCTTTAACACACTGTGTCTAGAAAAGTCACGGTGATGCTTACTTAATGTTGTAAAGGTCCCGCTATTGGCATTTCACGCCACTCAGCGGATAATCTACCTATGCGAAAACCTTTAGTGGCCCTAGTGGGTCGACCTAACGTGGGCAAGTCCACCATGTTCAACCGGCTTGTTGGTGAACGGATTGCCGTTGTAGATGACGTTGCAGGCACGACTCGAGACCGAATTGTCTCGGAAGTGTATTGGAACGGCGTCACCTTTGACGTGGTCGATACTGGTGGGCTTGAAATTCCAAATCTCAACGAGAAACCGTTGGCTATTAACTCCGCGCGGTTTGTGCCTGAAATTCAAGGGCAAACTGCGTTGGCGATTAATGAAGCGGATCTCGTGATTCTGATGATGTCATTACAAGATGGCGTCACCCCAGCCGATACCGAAGTGGCAGAACTGTTGCGTAAACAACAGCGCATTGTCGATGGTAAACGGACGCCGCCGATTATTTTGGCCGTCAATAAGGCGGAAAGTACCAACCTCAGCAACGAAATCTATGAGTTCTACAGCCTCGGCTTAGGCGATCCGTATCCAGTGTCTGCGCTGCACAG
>JAHDIM010000068.1 GCA_020630805.1 Anaerolineales bacterium | reverse complement strand
GCGGAGATGGAATAAGGGCACGCACGTGTTGGTTGGTTGGTAAGTTGGCTAGTGCATGCTGCGCAGTGCTAACGAACTAGCCAACCAGCAAACCAACCAACCAGAAAACTTTTCATTGCGGGCCGGATTGCTTGGGTTACCTCATTTTTGACATGAACCGTCCAACCCCAAGTACGTAACATGCCTGCATGTTTTGAAAAGACTATCTGTCACGGGCCGACCTGTCTGGGTTATCGCATTTGCACCAACTGTTAATTGGCTCGGGCACCTAAGCCCATAACTCCCAGGCTGACAACTTGCCTGTGACAGGAACAATTACATAAATAAATCGTCATGGGCCGGAGAGATTGGGTTACCCATTTTTCCTGGAGCGGGACCATCCCGCTATATCCCCAACCTCGCACCATGTCCATGACAACTATGGTGCCTTTAGTGTTAGCGGTTAGCACACTGCTCTGTGGAAGCAGTAGGTCCGGTTCAAATCCGGAAAGGCACCCCAAAGTTAGTTGGTTAGGTTGATAGTTGGCTAGTGAGGTGATCTCAGTGCTGACGGACTAACGAACCAACCAACTAGCAAACCAAATCACTAAAAAGGAGGTGCAACCATGCACAAGACTTATCACAAGATTCAATCCGTTTTCTTGCGTGATCCCGCGAACAAACACAAGACCTTTCTGATGGACCAATGGACTCGACCTGAGTTTGGCTACTTGGCAACTGCACCTTGGATCATTGAAGAAAAGATCGATGGCACAAACATTCGCGTCACTTGGGATGCAGCAGCACAAACCGTTGTGTTTGGCGGGCGTACGAATAAGGCCCAAATTCCAAAGCCGTTGCTCAAGGCACTCAAGACTATTTTCAGTGTGGATGTGCTTGCAACACATTTTCCTGCGTTTAGCTTCACCCTTTACGGTGAAGGCTATGGCAAAGGGATCCAAAAGGTCGGGAAGCACTACTTGGATCACAACAACAGCTTCTGCTTGTTCGACGTGATGTTCCAAACTGCAAATGGTCCAATGGCGTTTTTAGACCGCAGCGCTATCGATGACTTTGCGGCGATCTTTGGTATTGCGCGTCCACACGTCATTGGTGAGATGACCTTGCTTGAGGCCATTGAACTCACTAAGGCTGGCTTTGAAAGTAAGCTCGCTAAGACGCCCATGATCGCTGAAGGCATCATCGCGCGTCCGGTGGTCGAACTGAATGATCGTTTAGGTGAGCGGATTATCACCAAGATCAAGCACCGTGACTTTGAATAGAAGGAAGTTGGTTAGTTGGCTAGTTGGCTAACGCGTTGGCATTATCCAGCACTCACTAACCAACCAGCCAACTTACGCACCATCAAACAGAGATGGAGATACAACAACATGTTAAAACTACGACAATTATTTTCAACAAAGCAGACGCCACAGTCTGAAAAGATTCCAGGCTCTGCACAAGTTCAGAACTCCGCTGGTGGCTTTAGCTGGCAAGTGGATGACTGGACGCGGCTAGATCGTTTCCTGATTCTTGGCTCTGATCAAGGGTCTTATTACGCTTCACCACGCAAGTTGACGGTGGAAAATGCTGAAGCGGTCATGCGCTGTGTGTCAAGCGATGGCCTGCGCACAGTGCAACGTATTGTTGACATCAGCACGAGCGGTCGTGCGCCAAAGAATGATCCTGCGTTGTTTGCCTTGGCAATTGCTGCTGCGGCTGAAGATGATGCGACTCGTAAGGCCGCGTTAGATGCATTGCCTCAAGTTGCGCGAATCGGGACGCATCTGTTTCACTTCATGGACTATGTCGAAGGCTTCCGGGGTTGGGGGCGTGGTCTACGCCGTGCAATTGGCGGTTGGTACAACCATAAGACTCCAGACAAGCTGGCCTACCAAGCGATTAAGTATCAGCAACGCGATGGCTGGAGCCACCGCGACGCGCTGCGTCTGGCGCACCCGAAGGCCCTCTTGAATGAACAAGCTTTCATATATAAGTGGATCACCCAAGGCGTCGATGAATTCCCTGACAACCTGTTGTCAGATAAAGGCGTTCGACTGATCTGGGCGTTTGAACAAGCCAAGCGTGCTGAACGCGCACAGGACATCATCCGTTTGGTAGAAGACTATCGGCTGCCTTGGGAAGCGATCCCAACACAATGGCTGAAAGATGCCAAGGTGTGGGAGGCGCTACTACCTAGCTTGCCAATGACCGCAACAATTCGGAATCTAGGCCGTTTGACGAGCCTTGGCGTCTTGGCACCACTGAGTAGCAATAGCCGCCTAGTGGCTGACCGCTTGACCAATGCAGACGCATTGCGCAAGGCACGTGTGCATCCATTGGCCGTGTTGTCTGCATTGACGACCTATCAGCAAGGGCATGGTGTGCGTGGGCGTCTAAGTTGGTCACCAGTCACGCTGGTCACCGATGCGCTGGATACCGCGTTCTACAAGAGCTTTGGTAACGTCAATCCAACTAACAAGCGTCTGGTGCTGGCTCTTGATGTCTCTGGCTCAATGAGCTGGGGCAACATCGCCGGTGTACCAGGTGTTACCCCGCAGGTTGGTTCAGCGGCAATGGCGTTGATTACTGCGGCAACCGAACGAAATGTTCAATTCATGGCGTTCTCAGACAAGCTCGTGCCGCTGAACATCTCAGCAAAGCAGCGCTTAGATGATGTCGTCAAGACGGTGAGTAACCTGTCTTTTGGCGGAACTGACTGTGCGTTGCCAATGGTGTGGGCAGCTCAGAAGCGCGTCAAGGCAGAGGCGTTTGTCATCTATACTGACTCTGAAACTTGGTATGGCAATATCCATCCAGTGCAAGCGTTACAACAGTATCGTCAGAAGATGGGCATTGATGCGAAGCTGATCGTCTGTGGCATGGTGTCTAACGGATTTAGTATTGCTGACCCCAATGATGGCGGCATGCTAGATGTCGTTGGCTTTGATACGGCCGCTCCAAACGTGATGAGTGACTTCATCTGTGGTTAGAAACATAAGTCATCCCGAATTTTCGGGTTAGGTTAGAACAAAAACAGGCTTTTCACTTGGGAAGCCTGTTTTTTATTTCTAGATTAGAGGTACCTTTCCGTTCGCGTAGCGGTAGTGAATTTTTTACACAAGTTTATGAAAAATTCGGGATGACTCATATTTTGTTTCACCATGTCTGTGCATGTGCAACGCCTATAGTGTTGGGTTTAGCTTGCATCATAAATCGCGGATTTATGCCACTACGACAGCTATTGTTGAATTTACTATACAAAAGTTGAACAGATATTACCAATTTCAAAGATTTCTTATAGTAATAGCCGCGTGTAATGTGCGATTCTGTGCGCTTTTGCACGATGCGCCTCATTTAGATGGGTATATGGTTGGTGTACAAAGTTGAAATAACAGGAATTATTGTATTGACTTTTGCAAAATCACAAGTTAATAAAACATTTTCTATATAAACCTAAGTCCAGTTAGACCCTGTTTGAAGGGATAAATTTATTTTTCTTAAGGTATGAAGACGCTAATGTTTGAATATTATAACTAATATAGCATAAGTTTACTTATACAATGGTTATATCTTCTGTTATCCAAATTGACTTAGGGCTTTCTACTTCTAAATACTCAACTATTCTCTTGTGACTACTGTTGAAGGTCACATTGCAGCCTAAGTCTTTGTTTACCCAAAAATCTAAAAAATTGCTGCCCCATCCTGCTGACTGGTATGTCGTATCGCCGTTACAGATGATGTTGTATCGGTGGTGGCATATGCAACTCGGAGTTGTAGCATGTATACAGTTAAGGTCCAAACTAGACGTGAGCGGTGGCAGCAATACTGGCGTTTAATTCGGCCGTTTACCTTAATTACAGCAGCAACAGGTATTGTGGCTACCGCCATTATGGGCTGGCTTGCCAGTGATACAGACTTCACGCTGGTAATTGGGTTGCGCATGTTGTTTGGTGCGTTTGTTGCCATGGCGTTCAATGCTGGTACCAATGCGCTTAACCAAATCTATGATCTTGAAATCGATCGGATCAATAAGCCTCAGCGCCCGCTTGTCACTGGAAAACTCACCCTCAATCAGGTCTGGCGCATTTCTATTCTGACCTACAGCACTAGCCTTATTTTTGCTTTCCTATTAAGTGTTGAAACCTTCATTGTTATTTTTGTCGCAACGATGATTACCTTGGTGTACTCAATTCCACCGTTTCGCATCAAGCGCTGGGGGGTGTTGGCCAACTTAGCCATTGCAACCTCACGCGGATTGTTACTCACGCTTAGCGGCTGGACCGTTACCAATACCTTTCTGCGACCAGACCCTTGGTATATCGGGATGGTGCTCACGCTGTTCTTGTTAGGCGCAGCAACCACAAAAGACTTTACAGATATGGAAGGTGATGCTGCGTTTGGTTGTAAAACACTGCCCATCCGCTTGGGCGTGATCACGTGTGCTTATGTCATCACCCCATTTCTTGTCTTTCCCTTCTTATTGCTGCCCATTGGCGCGTTTTATGGCTGGGTTGCTGTCAATCAGACCACGGTGACGGCGGTTGCTATGGTGTTGACCAGTTTAGGCGGCTACATTGCGTGGCTCATTGCGCGTGATCCGGAAGCGATGACTACTGAAAATCACCCATCATGGGCGCTCATGCACCAGAGCGTTGTTCTGTTTTTTGCTGGTATTTGTCTCGCTTTTATTTAGCGATCGTAACTGTATAAGGAATTGCACCATTGATGAAAACACGCACCAAAGATCCAATTGCTGACTTGCGACATTTACTGAGCGCAGAGCAAGTTTTAACCGCAGAAGAGGCTGGGAAGTCGTATACCCACGACTGGGGGAAAACGCAGTTTCTGACTCCATTAGTCGTGGTCAAATGTCAGGATACTGAAGATGTCGTCACTGTCGTTCAGTATGCAAGTGAACATGGCTTTCCAATCAACCCACGCGGCTATGCGCGCAGTCAAAACAATAGTGCTATTAGCGACGGTGGGATTTTGCTAGATACGTCTGCGATGACGCAAATTTATGAGATCGATACAGACGGTCTTACTCTAACCTGTGATGCTGGCATCACGTGGCACGACCTTGTGGAGCAGACGTTACCGTTAGACCTATTGCCGCCTGTGTTGACGACAAATCTCTATGTTTCAGTCGGCGGCACGCTTTCAGTTGGTGGGCTTGGCGTTGCTATGTTCAGGCATGGGGCGCAGGTCGATAATGTCATTGAATTAGAAGTTGTGACCGGCACTGGGGACGTCGTGCAGTGCTCTGCTGAAGCGAATTCTGATCTCTTCAACTTGGTGCGGGCGGGCTTGGGGCAGTTTGGCATCATCACCAAAGCCAAAATTAAGCTCAGACCCTGTAAACCCAACGTCCGCAAATACTTTTTACTCTACGATGATCTTTCTGCCTTTATGAAAGATTGTGAGCATTTAATGTCAAGTCCAGACAAAGACATGATAGTTGGGCTAGATGGCTACTGCCGCCCGTCTCTACAAGGTACTAAGAATGTTGGGGAAGGACTGACGCTGGGGGAAGGCGTGATGACCTTTGCCTATTGGCTCTATCCGCTACATCTCATTGTGGAATATTCAGATGAGGATGAGGTCGACGATGACGCTGTCCTGAAAGACCTCAATTTCTATCGACACGTCTATACGGACAACCTGCCGCAATATGAAGAACTGAATCGACTGAAACCGTTGTTAGATGTGATGGCAGTCGCTGGAATTGACCAACTTCCGCACCCTTGGATGGAAACCATGCTGCCGTGGAACGTCAGTCAATTGCTCATTGAGCAGGTGTTAGACAACTTACCGCCCAATGCGTTGGGCGCGTCAGGCCAAATTCTGTTTTGGCCCATGTCTTCTGCAGTCTCCAATGTCCCTATGCTGCCTATGCCAACAACTGAATTTGTATTTGGATTCGGCATTCTGCCAAACATCCCTGAGTTTTTGCTTGAAAAAATTTCTGAACGACTGAATACCCTGAGTGGCTTTTCCATGCAGCTAGGCGCGAAACGCTATCTGTCAGGAATTGTGGACTTTGATCATGCGGCGTGGAAGGCGCATTATGGGGACTTCTGGCCGGAGATTTTAGAAGGGAAGCAAAAGTACGATCCACAGCAGATTATGGGGCCGGGACTGATTGCTTACGAAGAGTGAGGCGTTTGCATTTAGGGGAATGGTAACTATTCAACAGCGGTGGTGTATGTGTAAAAGCCCAACTGCTGTGATGCTATAGAAAAAGCTTGTTCAAATGAACGGAATCAAAAGGTATTGAGGGTAAGCCCAGTGAAGACGCTAACAAAAAATCCAGTTGAAGACTTGAAACACTTACTTGGTCCAGACCAAGTAATGACAGCTGAAGAAGCCGGCAAAGCATACACCCATGACTGGAGTAAATTGCGCTACGCAACGCCGCTAGTCGTTGTGAAATGTAGAAGTACGGAAGACGTTGTCGCTGTTATTCAATACGCAAACGAGACAAATATTCCAGTTAATCCACGGGCGCATGCCCATAGTCAAAATAACTCAGCTATTAGTGACGGTGGTATTCTGCTTGACACAACAGAAATGAATACGATCCATGAGATTGATGCAGATGCGTTGACCGCAACGTGTGATGCAGGCGTTGTTTGGCAGGACCTCGTCCAAAAAGCACTTGCAATGGGGCTGGTACCGCCCGTGTTGACAACGAACTTAGGTGTCACCTTAGGCGGCACGATCTCTGTTGGTGGTCTTGGGGTTGCGACTTTTCGTTATGGGTCCCAAGCCGACACGGCCATTGAGTTAGAAGTAGTGACCGGCGCTGGTGACGTGAAAGTCTGTTCAGCAACTCAAAACAAGGATTTGTTTGATCTTGTTCGTGCGGGGTTAGGTCAGTTCGGCATCATTACCAAAGCGACGGTGAAACTAAGAACGTGCAAGCCCAATGTGCGTAAGTATTACCTGTTGTATGAGGATCTAGGCCAGTTGATGAAAGATTGCGAGGCGTTGATGGATCTTGAGAACAGTCCGTTCACTACGATTGAGGCGCTCTGTAGTCCGAGCATGCAGGGCACCAAAAAAATTGGTGAGGGGCTAGAGTTAGGGGTCGGCGTACAGTTTTTTGCTTACTGGCTATTTCCGCTGCATCTCACCGTTGAGGTCGATGATGATGAAGTTGTCGATGATGATGCAATGTTGGCCGGATTAAAGTTTCACAAACATTTACACACTGAGGTTCTTAGTCAAAACGATAATCTAAATCGGGCGCAACCTAAGTTTGATCTTATGAAACGAAGCGGGGCTTGGGAACAGCCCCATCCATGGATGGATACGATCGTGCCTTGGAATATTAGCCAAGTTTTCATTGAACAAATGTTGGAAGCGTTCCCGCCAAATGCGCTAGGGCCGCTGGGTCAAATTCTGTTCTGGCCATCACGCACAGATACGTCCAATCTTCCAATGCTACCAACGCCGTCCTCTGAATTTGTTGTTGGGTTAGGTATTTTGGCAACCGTACCTGAATTTGCCAAAGAGGTAATCGCAAAGCGCATTGGACAAGTCAGTAAATTCTCCGAGCAAATTGGCTCCAAACGCTATCTTTCTGGAATTATTACCTATGAAACTACAGAAGAATGGCAAAGCCACTATGGTGATGTCTGGCCAGCGATTGTAGAAGGGAAGCAAACGTATGATCCGAATCGGATTCTGAGTCCAGGCCTGATTCAATACGAATAAGCAGCAGCGCTTAAACTCTGAACGTAAGGCTCTATCCTTACTCAAACCAAAGTTGCAGGTTTGTTGTATGGGGTAGAGCTTTTTTAATTTATTCAAACAATAACTTTCTATTAAAAATTAGGTAACCTAAAGATATGTTTTATATTAATTAGTTTTTGAAGTTTGTATATTTTTGCCTATTTACAAAGAGTATTGTAATTATTTTACTAGGCAGTAATTTTGCCTTTTCAAATATTAACTAACCAGGTATATATAACGGTACTATTTCCGGTTTTTGCTGAATTGCAAGTGTTGTAATGTAAAAGATGAGATCATGCAGATCTTTCATTGTCAAAGATGCATTTCAACCGACCCTCCAACATCTCAACAGATGGTTTACTGCGAATTCTATACTGGATTGGCTTATTCGCGTCTGTTTGTTTAGGTCTTGTTAGTGAGTATGTCGGTTTACAGACGTCCGGGACGCTAATTACTTCTGTTGCGTCGGGGCTCTTATCTATTGCTTGCTTGGTCTTGCTCCAGCGTGGGTTTAAATCTGCGTCGGTTACCCTCTTAACTGTTTTTCTCTTACTAGCAACAACTATTCTGGCATATCAACGCGGTGGGCTACTCGTGCCTGTTATCGCGTTCTTCCCAATGTCCATTGTTATTGCTGGGTTATATAGCCGACCAGCCCACGCGCTTTACTTTGGTCTTGCGTCAGTGGTGGTTATTTTGGCACTTTGGAGTATGCACCAGTTTGGTTGGATCGAGGGACCGTCGTTCGTTGTTTCCCCAACCTTGGTGATGGTATTCAACCTAATTGCTGCTGTGTCGATTGGTGTCTCAGTCTACATCAATGCCCGTGAACGCGAACAAAAGGCGCTTGAAGCGGCGCAAGCCACTGCGGATCTCCAAATTCAAAACCGCGAACTGCTAGCTAGCGAGAAACGTTTTAAGAATCTCATCAATAGCCTTGGCGATTCGGTCTTACTTATTCACCAGGCGGGTTTCATTGTAGATGTCAATACAGAAACTTGTAAGACGCTGCAGTATTCAGAAGCAGAACTACAAGGCTTGGCGTACACAAACCTTTGCCCAGAGTGGGATGTTGTCGGTGTATTGGTTCAACTTGATGCCGTTCCAACTGGCGACCCAATTCTGGTCTATGGCACGCATCAGGCGCGTGATGGGTCTGACTTCCCTGTTGAAACGCAAGCCTCCATTATTGAGCATAGAGGCGAAGTCTGTATTTTGGCAGTGGCACGTGATATTACGGAGCGCCAACGTACAGAGGCTCTGCTGCGTCAGTCTCAAAAAGTCCAAAGTATGGGCGTAATGGCCGGTGGGATTGCACACGACTTCAACAACTTACTGGTCGCGATGCTGGGTCAGTCTTCGGTTGCGTTGCGAAAATTGCCAGAAGATGACAAAGCGACAAAGCATATCAAGCGCGTGGTCGATGCCGCCAACAGTGCTCGCAAGCTCACCAAGCAACTGCTTGCGTACTCTGGG
This sequence comes from Anaerolineales bacterium, assembly GCA_020630805.1. Classification (GTDB taxonomy): domain Bacteria; phylum Chloroflexota; class Anaerolineae; order Anaerolineales; family UBA6668; genus JAHDIM01. The sequence continues at coordinate 7,986 of JAHDIM010000068.1, read as the reverse complement.
AATGACACGGCCCAAATGGAAGAAATTGATCTCAACAATCTGATTGAGACAAATCTGGACTTCTTTGATGTCAGCGTCCCGCCTCATGTCACCCTCAGTTCTGACCTTGAGCTAGACTTGCCGAATATCATGTTTGATCCAGCGCAACTCCAGCAGGTGGTGATGAATCTCATCATTAACGCCAGTGAGGCAATTGTCGTGGAAAATGGCACCATCCATGTCACGACAACGTTCCGCAAACTTAGTGTTGAAGAGTGTAAATACCCGTACGTAGATCTTGCGCCCGGTAAATACGTGCAACTCAACGTGATTGATAACGGCATTGGGATGGACACCGGCACGCTCGAACGCATTTTTGATCCCTTCTTTACGACCAAAGATCACGGTCACGGCCTTGGACTGGCTGCAGTGATGGGGATTGTCCGCGGCCATAACGGAATGTTGCATGTCAAAAGCACGCCAGGAAAAGGCTCACGCTTTGAGGTGTTGTTGCCTGCCATTCCAAAGAGCAGTCGCAACACAAAGCAACTTGCGGAAGATTACAAAAATGCAATGACTGCGCTCAAGAATTAGCGCACGTACGCGAATGTAATTGCATTAGCCGAGTCTAGTAATGCGTCAAGAGTATTCTCTTGGCGCTTTTTGTTTAATCACATTTGTAGCTCTTGTGGTGTTCATTATTGATACTGCTGTGTTCAATATGGATGCAAAAAGACAGTGCACTCACGTTCTCAACCGCTAAAATTTTGTCATGGAAACGCAGCAAACTACACCGCGCAGTGAATTTTGGGCTGGCGTTCGCGCCGAAATCCCAATTGTGTTTGGGGTTCTGCCATTTGGCCTAATCTTTGGCAGTTTAGGCGTCCTAGGCGGGATGCCGCCGCTGATTGTCTTTGCCATGTCATCAATTGTTTTTGCTGGTTCGGCGCAGTTTATTGGCGCGGCAATGATCAATGCGGCTGCCCCGATTCTTTCCATCTGGACCACGACATTTTTCGTCAACGCTAGGCATATGCTGTACAGCGCGACTATGGGGCCAAAGTCACAACACCTGTCTTTAGGCTGGCGTTTGATCCTGTCCTACTTGCTAACAGACGAAGCCTTTGTGGTGACCGCGCTCCACTATGACAATGACAATCCAGAAGACCTAACGCACAAGCATTGGTTCTGGCTTGGCGCGGGTCTTACGCTCTGGACACAATGGCAGTTAAGCACCGCAGTCGGCGTATTTTTTGGCTCACAACTACCGCCAAGCTGGGGACTAGACTTCACGCTTGCTCTGACCTTCATCGGGATGGTGTTTGTATCCCTCAAAGGCAAACCCATGTGGGCGGCAACACTCTCTGCCGGCGCAGTGGCGATTGCGGCTAATGGTCTGCCCTATCGGCTGGGACTAATGTTGGCGGCACTGACGGGAATTGTTGTGGGGTTGGCGTTGGAGTTGCAGGAGGAAAGAATGCGTAATGCGTAATTCGTAATGCGTATTTACAGTCCGTCACAGACCTTAGCCTACTTCTGATACTTCGCACTAGAACGCGCCAATAAGGTTACGCATTACACGTTACGAATTAGACACATCATGTACTCAAACTCAACACTCTGGCTCATCATCATCGGGATGGGCGTTATCACTTTCCTCATTCGCGTATCGATGATTGTGTTATTGGGCAAAGTCGACGTGCCGGACATTGTCATGCGCGGCTTGCGCTATGTGCCACCAGCGGTGCTGTCTGCCATCATCTTCCCTGAAATGATCTATCCTGGCCCAGACTATGTGTTTGATTTTTCAATGGGGAATGCCCGTTTATTCTCGGGGCTTTTTGCAATTGCAGCAGCGTTGGTGTCGAAGAATATCTTTGTGACGATTGGAGTTGGCTTAGCGGTGATGTGGGGTTGGCCGCTGCTCAATTTCTAATGGTCAACAGTCAATTCTCAATTGACCATTGAAAGTTGACTATTGATCATTGGCTATTGATTACCGTTAACAAATAACTTTCTTCCCCATCTTCTTTCCGCACTCGACCTTCCAACTCCAACATATCAATATAGCCATACACCTGCGAAATGCTAATGGGCATGGCGTTCATACCAACGCGTGAGTTGGCGTACATTGCTTCGGCAACTTTGTAGGGCGTCTCATGGCCTTGGGCAATGAGGTCATAACACTGCTCTTTGCGCTTTTCAATGCGACGAAATTGCCGATCTAACACCTTGCGATGATCCATCATTTCTGGGCCGTGGCCGGGGTAGACAGTCGTGATGGGTAAATCGTAAATCGGCTTAATGGTCTCAAGCCACAATGGCAATGCTCGGACGCGCTGGGTCCAAGAGCCAATTTCAAAGTCGATTAGTGAGACGGGCACAATTTGCAGCAAGGCATCCGCTGACAGAAACGCCCCACTTTCAGCTTGGTAAAACCCATACTGATGCTGACAATGCCCCGGCAGATACAGCATCTCCCAATCGGCACCGCCCAACTGCACCGGCTGCGCTGGATCTAGCTTGTGTAAACGCGCTTCTGGGACAGGGAATGTTGTCGCCAAAATCCCTTCAAATGACCGCGCTTCGTACTCATTGACCGCTTCTGGACAGCCAGACTTGCGAATTTCAGTTTTGACAAACTCCGCACGTAACTTGGTGTACTCCGTGAAGTTTGAAATCCAGTCATAGGCGACAGGGCCGCATTCAAAGACCACATCCGGGTTGCGTTTTGAAATTTCCAGCGCCGGGCCAAAGTGATCAATGTGGGCGTGCGTCAGAATAATCCGTGTGACCTCTTCCAGCTTGATGCCGTGCTTCGCCAACTCACCTTCTAAAACCGCCAACTCATGCGGCAGTGGCATCCCACAGTCAATTAGCGTGATTTCAGGCTCGGTAAAGAGCCAACTGTTGACAGTGGTACCAAATGGCGTTGGAAGTTCAAGGCGGATAGGTGCTTGCATATGGCGCGTATTGTAGCGCGGAAGGCTCCCCGCCAACAGAGCTTAGCCGCTGGGTAGGCCTTTTACAGTGAACAGTCCGCCATTTGGCAGCGCGTAGTAACGGGGAACATCTGCTGTATTCCCACCTAGCACACCACCAGGAAAATCTTTCTGTAACAGATACTGGTTGGTTGAAGAGTAGAACGTTTCGCCACCAATCGCGCAGCCAAGTACATTACGCACAGTTGCGTTGTTTGCATGGAGCAGGCCGAAACCACGCAGCGGTTTGATACAGCCGGCTGGCGCAGGCTGGTCTGGCGTCGCATCTTCTGGCAAGCTGCTATTCCAATTGTCAGCATAGTAACGCGAATTGAGCGCCCCATAGCTTCCTACATCGCCATTTTGGATCACCACAATATATGGCCAGCCTTCGAGCCAAATCATCGCTCCATTTTGAAACTGCTGATAGGCAGCATTCCGTTGCGTTGGCGGCTCAGCGCCACATTTGTTTTCAGCTGAGAAAAATGCTTCATCTCGGCAACTAAGTGTCACAATGACGGTGGCAGAATTTTCATTACCAGCATCGTCACGCGCCGTTAGCACAAAGGTGTTCTGATTCGCACCACCAACTTCAATGTCCGCGCTTGGGGTGTCATTGGTCAACCAGTTTTCATCGCCATAGCCGTTCAACGTGCGTAGCGTTGCACTGTTATAAGCGGAGGTCTGGCCGCGTTCGATCAAGTCCAATTGGATGAATGTTGCCCCCGTAACGTCCCACGCGAGTGTTACCGAGTCGCCGCGAAACGCTGCGTTAGGACTAACGGTAAAGTTATTGATGAGCAGTGTTTCTTGTGGTTCCGGTGTTGCCGTTGGTGCAAGCGTCACCGTAGCAGGGACTGCTGTTGCTGTGATTGGTAACGGGGACGCTGTTGCGGCTTCAGTAGATAGCACCTCGGTCGGTGTAACTGATGGCTCAGGGGCGACTGTATTGTCCGTTGTTGACGCAACCGCTGCTTCGCTGTCAGCTTGGGCTATTGGCGTATTTGTCGCTGCAATTTCAGTAGACGTCTCAGAAAGCGTTGGAATTAGCGTTACTGTTGCAGTTGGATCTTGAGGTGCTTCGGTCGGGATGTCTGTTGCGAGTGCAATTGTTGCAGTTGCAGCCGAGGCTTGTGTTACGGTCTTACTGACTTCCGGTGGGGCTGGTTGACAAGCTGTGATGAACGCGACGCAGATAAGAATAAAGATGATGGGCTGCTTGAACATGACGTCCTCCTGAGTGACGACCAGCGGTGCTGGTTGAAAGCGACAAGGACGAGATGCATTTGGAGACGGGCCACCTTGGCTCCGGGCTCAGTTTACGCCTAATTCTCCGGAGCCTGGGAGGCTCCTCTACGCTAGATTATGTTCTATGTCCTTATTAGTACTTACTTAACGTCTATGGTAGGTAGTATTTCGGGAGGGTGTCAAGATGAAGTGTTTGAATCAAAAAAGGCTGGGTTTGTCATGACGTGCACGACAAACCCAGCCCGTACTATTTCACAAACACTGCCTAAATTCACTCGTCACGTCAGCGTTTGTTGATAGTCCTTCAAATACTGGGGGAGTTCAACGCCCTCTTTCAAGCGCGGATCTTCGACAAACTCGCCAAATACAGTGCGCATTGGCAGGACCCCAGCCCAGATATCTAGATCGTAATCGTCTTCATAGTCACCTGGCGCCCCCGTCCGCACCTTGGCAGATGCAGTTTCAATCGGCACACGCACAATTTTGGTGGCCTTGTTTTCATTGAAGCTTGGGACGCGGGCATCATCCCAGCGTCCGGGCACTAGCTTCTCGGTGAAGGCCTTCATCGCAGCCATCTTGTCTTCTTCGTCCACGATTGGTACGCCTTTGCCAAACATCACCGCACTGCGATAATTCATCGAGTGGTTCATCACGCTGCGGGCCAACACCAACCCATCTAAGTGCGTCACGGTAATACTCACCTCAGCGCCATCAAACAGCTTCTGCATCAAGCGGCTCTTGGATGACCCATGCAGCAAAATGTCATCCCCATCCCGCGCGTGAATAGTCGGAATCACAATTGCGCGGCCATGGTCTACAAAGCCCACGTGGCAAATGAGCGATGCATCCACAATGGGGTAGATGGTGTCTTTGTCGTAGGCACCGCGGGTTGGGATGCGTTTGACGGTGTTTAGTGGAGTTTTTTCGTAGTCGGTTGTCATAATTCGTAACGTGTAATTCGTAATGTGCTCGATTCGAAGGTAGTGAACTGCGCTAAATTTCTGAAACGGAAAAAGTGAATACGGTTTTACGCATTACATCTTACGCATTTGCAGCCAGCGCCACATCCGGCACCCAAACATACCCATCCGCATCAATAATGAAAACTTCTCGTCTTCCATGATCTGGCTGGTCGCGGGTGGGATCTAGGATTTTGTAGCCGAGTTCGCGCGCTTTGGCTTCAGCTTCGTCTGGATTGCGGCCATGGACGCGAAATTCTGCGCCGAGGCCACGCACGGTGACGCCGCCCACATACTTACTCAGCGGGTGCTTGTCATACGTATGGTCACTATGGATCATCCACTGATGGCCTTCCCAACGCACAATGCTGATGTCAGGATCGCTGTAAATAACAGTCACACCTAACACCTCACGATGAAACTCCATCGCCTTGTCCATATCTTGAACTTGTAGATTGATTTGAAATCCAGTCAATGCCCGTCCAAATTCGTCTGGCGGCATGAAGGGATCACCGATGCGTTTTTTCATGAGAAGGCTCCGTCTAATTCGTAAGTTGTACTGCGTAAGGTCTCCAAGTCATTCGTAATACAAAATTCATTGATCCTGAATATTTCTACGTAACTATATGGTTACGAATTACACCTTACACATTCGCTTACTCCAAAAATTCTATTCAATATTGGAATTCTGACAATATCCAATATTGACAAAACTCTTAATACCAATATACGCTTGGCGCGTGACACGAACGGCAACTTATCTCTCCCTTGCGGGCATTGAATTGGATCGGGATCAACCGAGGTCTTTACAGCAGCAACTTTATGATGCCTTGCGCGAAATGATTCTGAGCGGCCAACTTCCGGCAGGCACCCGCATTCCGCCTACGCGGGCGTTGTGCACCGAATTGGAAGTGTCGCGCATCACTGTTGTAACCGCAATCAAGCAACTCACGAGTGAAGGTTATGTGCATGGGATCCCCGGTCGCGGTACGTTTGTGGCTGAGGCTTTACCCGAGTCAATGCTGACCATGGATGCCGAACCCACAAGCCCAGAGGCCACACCGCTTACGCATAGGCTCTCTAAACGCGGCGCTGCGATTGTGTCATACCCAATGGAAGCGCCAACGGTTTCGCACATCTTTCAACCGGGTGTGCCAGACGTCACCCAGTTCCCTTGGCACATCTGGCAGCGGATTGTGACGCGCATCCTCAAAACGTACTCGCCGCACGATGTTGGCTATGCCGATGCCGCTGGCTATTCCCCATTGCGGGAAGCGATTGCGAAACACGTGCAAATCACCCGCCGCGTGCGTTGCACCCCAGAGCAAGTCATCATCACCACTGGCACCCAACAGGCGATCTATCTGACTGCTCAGCTTTTACTAGAGCCGGGTGACAAAGCTTGGTTGGAAAATCCAGGTTATATTGGTGCGGTTGGCGCGCTACAGGCTGCAGAAGTCACCTTAGTGCCTGTGCCGGTGGATCAAGGCGGCTTAGATGTCAGCGCCGGTATTGCCCGCGCGGCGGATGCCAAACTGGCGTATGTCACCCCTTCGCACCAATATCCAAACGGTGGTACCTTAGACCTCACCCGCCGCATGCAGCTACTAGAATGGGCTAAAGCGGCCAACGCCTTCCTAATTGAAGATGATTACGACAGCGAGTTTCGTTATACTGGCCATCCACTCGCGTCACTGCAAGGGCTGGATCAACATCAGCGCGTGATTTACATCGGTACGTTCAGTAAAACACTGTTTCCGGGCTTGCGGCTCGGCTATGCAATTGTGCCGCCTGGGTTGCAAACGGCTTTCGCCACCGCACGTAGTAACCTTGATCGTGGGTCAGAATGGATGTCCCAAAAAGCGCTGAGTGAGTTTATGGCAGAAGGCCACTTTGTGCGCCACATCCGCCGCATGCGGACACTCTATGGCTACCGGCAGCAAGTCCTGATTGAAGCATTGCAGCAAGAATGCGCAGACTGGCTCAGCGTTGAACCTGCGCCAGCTGGGCTGCATCTGATGGGCAAATTCAAGCATGCAATTTCAGACCAACGCGTCGCCGAACAGCTTCGCACAGTCGGTATCGCCGCGCCAGCGCTAGCCCGCTACACCATCGCCCCGTTAGATTACGGCGGTCTGGTGTTTGGTTACGGCGCGACAGACGAAGGTGAGATTCGGGCGTCGGTACGGAAACTACGGAAGATATTTGAAGAGGAAGGAATGCGTAACGGGTAATGCGTAAAACCGTATATGCATTTGCTTTCTCAACAACTCAATCTAATTTTCCACATCGCCTTGAGCATATTACGAATTACATCTTACGCATTAGAAACGCCTTATGAGCAACTCCCACCACCTCGCCCAACTCAACATCGCCCGCATTCTGTATCCAACAGACGATCCACGCATGAGCGGATTTATGGACAACTTGGACGCCATCAACGCCTTAGCTGAAGAGACGCCCGGCTTCGTCTGGCGGCTCATTGGTGACGGCAACGATGCCACCTCACTGCGACCATTCCCTGAAGACGATATGTTGCTCATCAATATGTCAGTCTGGACTGATCCCGATTCGCTGCATCACTACACCTACAAAACCGCACACGCCAAGTACGTGGGGATGCGTAAACAGTGGTTTGAAGTCATGGCCGAAGCGTTCTTCTGCATGTGGTGGATTCCAGCAGGCACCACGCCAACCCTGCAAGACGCCCGCACACGCCTCGACTCCATTCGGGCAAATGGCCCCACGCCATTTGCGTTCAATTTCAAGACAAGGTTTGACGCGCCGAGTGAATAGCACAACTCACAAAGCGGGGGTCT
>JAHDIM010000447.1 GCA_020630805.1 Anaerolineales bacterium | reverse complement strand
GCGGGCTTCTGGCGACCGTTGGTCGCTTTTAGAAGCCCGCTTTGGGAACGGTTACGAAGTGAAGCTAAGCGTTAGAAACCGTAAACTTCGTGGCGTTCTTTGCTGAGTTGCTTGTCGTAGCCAACAGCTTTCAAGTAGTCTGCGAACTGGTCGAAGTCCATTTGTTGCTTTTGGTCTGACAATGCCACCGCTGGGTTTGGATGCACTTCAACCATGATGCCATCTGCGCCAGCAGCCAAACCAGCTTTGGTCAATGGCACGAGCAAGTCACGGCGACCGCCAGAGTGGGTTGCATCCACAATGACTGGCAAGTGGGTTTCCAGCTTTGCAAGTGCAACTGCGCTAATGTCTAGCGTGTTGCGGGTGTACTTTTCATAAGTCCGGATACCGCGTTCACAAAGGATCACGTTCGGGTTCCCTTTGCTCATGATATATTCCGCGCCCATGATCCATTCTTCAATGGTGCCACTCAGACCACGTTTCATTAGCACGGGGCGATTTGTGCGACCCACAGCTTTGAGCAAGCTGAAGTTTTGGCTGTTACGTGCGCCAATTTGCAAGACATCGACGTAGTCCAAGCAGAGATCCACGTCACGCGCATCCATAATTTCCGCCACGAAATACAAGCCATACTTATCACAGGCTTCACGGGCCCATTTCATCGCTTGTTCGCCCAAGCCTTGAAAGCTATATGGATTGGTGCGAGGCTTGTAAGCGCCACCGCGGAACAGCTTGATGCCGTGCTTTGCCACCTCGGCAGCCGTCATCATGATTTGTTCGCGTGATTCAATCGCACATGGGCCGGTAATGAGGACTGGTGAGTTGTCACCACCTACTGGCACATCGCCAACCATAATCACACTGTCATCGCGGTCACCACGGCTGGTCAAGAACTTTGGCTTTTCTGACTTAGTATTTGCACTCAAGCTGGCTTGGAAAATATTTTTGAAGATTTCTTTGACGGTTGAATCATCAAACGGGCCAGTGTTGGCATCCGTCAACGCATTCAACATATCCAGTTCACGCTTTGGATCGTATTGCACAATCCCTGCGTCTGTTTTGAGTTCACCAATTTGCTTGGCAAGCTCCCCTCGCTTGCTCAGCAGCGTCAGTAACTCCATGTTTACGCCGTCAATCTCACGGCGCAAGTCAGTTAGTTTGTCAGTGCTCATGGGTGTTTCCTAGTCTCTTCTTTATTGAAAATAAAAACGCGGAAGCGAGTGGCTTCCGCGTTGTGTATTACTTGTCTAATCAAGATCTACTTAAGCTACGAAAAGCCACAGGGGTTGCTGTCGCCAGAAATAAAAGTAGCTAAAAAAGTAGAACTTGGTGCTCATTGGGCAAATGTTAGCACGTGAGTTGCAATTGGGTCAACAGCAAAGCCACACTGGCTGTTGTTCTCAGCATATGAGAAGCGATACAATGAAGTTTATGGCTAATGCAACATCAACTCGCTCTCTCACCCAATCACAAGGGCTATGGCTGGGGGTCCTCTTCAGCGCCTTATTTACAGGCCTTATTTGGCTTGCAGGCAGTCGCTTAGACAGTTTTCCCCTGCGTCCAGATATTGAAATTCCATTTTGGTATCCGTGGGTCTCTGCCGAGCCAACCGTTTGGACGCGCATTTCCGTTTGGGGTGGCTACACGCTGCATCAGGTCACGGTTTGGGGCCTAATTTATTATGCGCAGCGCAACAACACCAAATACAGCAACAAACTACATGCCGTCAATGTATGGGCGCTGCTTGCGAATGCGGCATTCATTGGCTTCCATTTTGTGCAGACGCATATTTGGTACGACGGCCTAGCACTTGATGTCTCCGAACAAAGTTCACAATGGTCGGTTATTTTATTGCTAGTCATCGTGCTACTGATGGAAAACCAGCGCCGCGGTCTCTTCTTCGGCAAGAAGATCAAAGGCAGCGTGATGAAAGAATCGGGGCGGGTGCTGCGTAAATACCATGGTTACTATTTCGCCTGGGCCACCATCTATACCTTTTGGTATCACCCAATGGTGAGCACACCAGGGCACCTCATTGGCTTCTTCTATATGTTCCTGCTTCTCTTGCAGGGCAGTCTATTCTTTACCCGCATCCACACCAACAAATGGTGGATGGTCACGCAAGAAGTATCAGTGTTATTCCACGGCACATTGGTTGCGTTTAGCAACGCACCAGACCTGTGGCAAATGTTCTGCTTTGGCTTTGCGGGGTTATTTGTGGTCACGCAGATGTACGGCCTTGGGCTACCCAAATGGGCGCGCTGGGGCTTTCTGGCTGCCTATATTGGTGGTGTCATTGCGGTCTTTAGTGACATCGGCTTTGAGAATATCCATCAGATCACTTGGATTCCAATTACCGAATATGCCGTTGTCTTCATCATTGCGATTGTGGTGTGGGGCGTTATGAAACTGATAAGCCTCGTCCGCCCAACGCCTACCGTTGCCTAAGCAAGCGCTATAGACAAAACCTCATAGCGGCCTGACAATACCAGTTGTTAGGCCGTTTTTGATTCTGGTCTTCTCATCAATTTCAAAAGAGGATTTATGCCCCAACTCATCGATCTTAGTCACACCGTTGCAGACGGTCTCATTACGTACAAAGGGTTACCCGCCCCCATCATTTGTGATTTCTTGAGCCGCGAAGACTCCAAATCACACTACGCCGAGGGGACAACGTTCAACATCGGCAAAATTGAGATGGTTGGCAACAGCGGCACCTATTTGGACTCGCCATTTCATCG
>JAHDIM010000067.1 GCA_020630805.1 Anaerolineales bacterium | reverse complement strand
TTCTATCCAACTTCAGTGATGGAAACAGGCTATGACATTCTGTTCTTCTGGGTTGCGCGGATGATCATGTCTGGCTTGGCTTACACTGACGAAGCACCGTTCCATACCGTGTATCTGCACGGCTTGGTCAGAGATGCCCAAGGCCGTAAGATGTCCAAAACATTAGGTAATGTGACCGACCCACTCGACGTGATTGACGAGTATGGCACCGACGCGTTACGTTTCACCCTACTCACTGGTGGTACACCTGGCAACGATCTAAACCTCAGTTTGGATCGTGTAAAAGCCAACCGTAACTTCGCCAATAAGTTGTGGAACATGAGCCGCTTTGTCATCGGCAAACTAGATGGCTTACCAGAAGACGTCGTATTCAATGCGCCTACTGCCGCTGATCAATGGATTTTGACCAAAGCGGCCCAAACCGTTGCTGATGTAACCCGTTTGTTAGACAACTATCAGTTCGGTCAAGCCGGCACAATTGCCTATGACTTCATCTGGGGTGACTATGCCGATTGGTATATCGAAACGGCGAAGCAACAGTTGCAAGATCCAGCCAAAGCGTGGACAACCGCGCGTACGCTTGTCTCCGTCCTAGATATGGGGCTGCGCCTTATGCATCCGTTCGTGCCGTATGTCACGGAAGAAGTATGGCAAAATTTGAAGCAAGCCAGCCAAAGCGTATCGGAATCCCTTGCGCCACAACTAGGCTGGTCTGAGGCACTCATCATTGCCAAATGGCCAGAAGCCTCTCACTTCAGCGCTCTTGCGGGTGATGCTGACGAAAGCGCAAATAACGCCGCCGCGTACGAACACATGGTGGAATTAGTCCGATCAATTCGACGCGCACGCGCTGAAAACGGCGTTGAGCCAAGCCGAAAAATTGCAGCGATTCTCGCTACTGGGGACGCCGAGTTGGCAACGCGCTTGAGTGGGCTCAATAACGCCCTCGCAAGCCTCGCCCAGTTAGACGCCAGCGACGTGACGATCGCAGAAAGCGCAGCAGCGCCTGAAGACAGCATTAGCTTGGTTGTTGGGACAACCGCCGTGTATCTCCCAATGGCAGGCCTGATTGATGTCGCCGCAGAGACTGAGCGCATCACGAAGGAGATCGCAAACGCCGACAATCAAATCAAACGTTTGACTGGCTTGCTTAACAGTCCATTTGCTGAAAAGGCACCTGAAAAAGTGGTGAATGCCGAACGCGAAAAGCTCGCCGATTTACAAACGGCAAAAGGTAAGTTAGAAGCTCAACTAGCGGCGTTGCAAAATTAATAGCCTAGTACAAAGCGTGCTTCTTGGAGAAGCACGCTTTGTAAATTGAGTAATATGTTTGACTTCGCAATTGTTGGGAACGGCCTGATTGGTGCTGCAGCCGCACGCTATTTGAGCGAGATCGGTGCGAATATCGCTGTTATCGGTCCGCCAGAACCGCAAGATAAAACCGCCCATCAAGGGGTGTTTGCGAGTCACTATGATTCAGGGCGCGTCATGCGCATTCTAGAGCGTGATGCAAGCTGGTCTTGGTTATCGCAACGGGCTGCTGAGCAATATCAGGCCCTGGAGCAGCAAACAGGCAAACACTTGTTAACCCAAACCGGCGTCCTCTATGCCGCCCCGCCTAACGGTCTGCCCTCGTATCGACAGCACGCTCAGGAGATGGCAGACCACGCTGAAATTGTCTTGCAAGACAATCCATCTGCACATGGATATTCACTCCCCGTAAACGCATCGACGTTTTTGGAAGGCGCGCCAGCAGGTCATATCAATCCGCGGACGCTTATTCAGGCTCAAAATCAGGTAACGAACGCCACTTTCTTTGCAGATACTGTCGTGGACACGCACTATCCAAAGAATGGCGCAGTATTGACCTTAGCGTCTGGAGAAACCATTTTTGCACGCAAAGTCATTCTCACGACTGGCGCTTTCACAAACTTCAACCAGCTACTGCCAGAGCCAATCGATTTACGCTTGAAAAGCGAAACGATTATCCTAGCCAAGGTCCATGCAGACGATACCGCAACGCTTGCCCAGCTCCCTGCGCTACTCTATGGCATTCAAAATTCTGAATTAGATGATGTCTACGTCGTGCCGCCCGTGCAATTTCCAGATGGAAACTATTATCTAAAACTGGGCGCCAACACTCGCCACGATGTTTGGTTTGATGATCTTACGAGCGTCCAACGCTGGTTTCATCATGGGCAAAGCGACCACAGTTTGCTCGCAATGAAAGCCGTTGTGACTGACTTATTGCCGGACGTGCATTGGCAAAGTTTCCAGACCGACCGCTGTATCGTGTGCTACACGCCATCACGGTCACCATATATTGATGCGCTAATTCCAGACTGCCTCTACTTAGCGGTTGGCGGCAATGGTGGCGGCGCAAAGATTTCCGACTCATTTGGTTGGCTCGCTGCTAGATTAGCTGCATTTGGCGAGTGGCCAGCACACATTCCGCACCCTCCTTTTGCCGTGCAACAGCGTCGGCGATTTTCATCCTAATGAACGTTGCTGTCATTGGGGCTGGCATCGGTGGCCCGGCCGCAGCATTATTTCTGCGCAGACAAGGACACAGCGTTACCTTGTTTGAACGGGTGGCTGACCCCGGCCCGGTTGGTGCTGGCATTCTGCTCCAACCTATTGGGCAGCAAGTCCTCCAAAAACTTCATTTACTTCAAGATATAAAAGCGAGAGCTGCAATTGTGCCGCGTTTACATGGCAGCACGATCCATGGTCGGCCTGTGCTGGATTTTCGCTACGACATGCTTGGGTCAGATGTCTATGGGCTTGGAGTCCACCGTGGCGTTGTATTTGATGCCCTCTGGCAAGCGATGGTTGCTGCGGACATTGTGATTGAGACCGGCGTGGAAATTGTTGACATACAAGAGTCGAAACTTGTCACGGTCAACCAAGAGACCTATCGCGATTTTGACCTGATTGTCATCGCAGATGGTGCGCGATCACACTTGCGAACAACGCTTGATCTCCCGATTTACAATAAACCCTATCCGTTTGGCGCGCTTTGGTTTATTGCTGAAGATGCAGAGCAACGCCTTGAAAATGGGCTAATGCAAACGTTTGATGGCACGCAGAAAATGTTTGGTCTCATGTCGACTGGATTGGGCCCGGCACCGGGTAACACACCACTCGTCAGCATGTTTTGGAGTATTGATGTCAACGCCGTTGATGCTCTCTATGAAAGTGGTTTAGAAGCGTGGAAAGACCAAGTGCGCGCAATGCGCACAGACCTTGAATTTATTCTTGAGCAGGTCACTAGCTTAGAACAGCTGACGTTTGCCAACTACTATGACGTGGTAATGCCACATTGGCACCAGAACAATGTTGTGGTTATAGGGGATGCAGGCCATGCAATGAGCCCACAGTTGGGGATGGGCGCAAATATCGCGCTTGTGGATGCAGCGATCCTCAACAATTGTATTGCGCAGCACTCTGACGTACCGACAGCACTCACCGCCTATTCGAAACAACGCAAACCACACTTACGTTACTATCAATTCGCAAGTCGCTGGCTAACGCCCATCTTTCAATCCAACCACACTTGGATCGGGGCGCCGCGCGATTTAGTCTTCAATATTGGCGGTAAATTGCCGTTTTTCAAACAACAGATGATGGGGACTTTGGCCGGGCGTAAAGCTGGGATCTTTCGCAAGATCAGTCTGTGAGCGTCCGATAAGCGTCTGCAACGAGTTGATTGATTGTCTCTGCTGCAAATTCGTTCTCCGCACGCTGACGCCCTGCCTCTCCCAATTCGCCGCGTCGCTTTTCATCCGTAATCAGTCTGTGGAGTGCAGTCTGTAACGCCGCTACATCTTTCGCTGGCACCAACACCCCAGTAACACCATCTACAATCGCATCTACTAAGCCGGTCACTGCTGTGCCCACCACAGGCACTTCCATTGCGCCAGCCTCAATTGCAACGGAACCAAACCCTTCGCGATATGAAGGTATACAAAAAATATCACTGATTGAAAGATACGTTTCGGGGTCGGACACAAATCCAGTTCGAACAACGTTCGGATTATGTTCAATAAACTCCAGCACTGAGTCTGGTAATTGATCGCGGACAACCTCGACTGGGCCAATCAACAATAATGTAATCGGCAGCTCACGCTGCAACGCTTCAAATGCCGTGACAAGCTCAACAATCCCTTTGTCACGCACCACGCGCCCAACAAACGCAACCACTGTCTGATCTTGTGGAATACCAAGTTTGTCGCGTAGGAGCTTCCGATCCTCAATCGCAAATTGCGTTGGATCAAATCGCTTTAAATTCACTCCACTAATTGAACCAGGCCCAATGACATCGATTTTGTGGTCTCGAACCAGACCTTCAGCAACCAGCCCATCTCGCTGCGATTTACTGTCGGCATAGAGTTGTGTTGCCGCCCGACCAATCAGCCAATCGACGGATCGCATAATTGTGCGTAGTAGACCAGTGGCTGTCATCCAGACTTGCCCGGTATACGTATGGACACGATTAGGTGTTCTGGCGAGCACACCTGCTAACATCGCAACCAAGCCTGCTTTTGGCGTGCTGGAATGCACAATGTCAAATTTGTTATTTCGGAGATATTGCGCGAGTTGCCAAATTGCGACCAGGTCATTCAGCGGTGAGATTTGACGACTAATATTCAGGTTCCACGTTGCTATGTCGCCCATTGCCTGAAAATAATGTGCTGTATCTGACTCTGCGAAGTTACACACTAAGGTGAGGTCATGCTGGTCTGCAATGGTCAGCATTTGGTCATGCAATAGTGTTTCAAAGGTAATTGGAACCGTGACGACACGGCAGATTCTTAATCGATCTGAGAGCATAGGTTTATGGAACTGGTCAGGATTTTGGCGTAAATCAGCCAATAGCTAACGCACTCTCAGCAACTGAACGCATGTGCGCGTCTAAATGCCCGATCAATTCGGGAACAACAGCTTCAGGCAACACATGCCCTAGCCCTTTGAAGATAATCAGCTTGGCATTCGGCAATGCTTCATAGGTGTCAATGCCGTGCTCAACACGTACGAGCGGATCTTCATCGCCATGCATAATCAATGCTGGCAGATCCATAGTTTTCAGAGCGTCTCGCCGCCCTTTTGTATTCAACACCGCTGCGAGGTGCCGCCCACCTCCGCTGGCGTTATAGGCCCGTCGAAATCGTTCCCGCGCTCCGGCAAAGAATTCGTTGTCACTAAACGGATAGGCTGACCCTTCAAAAACGCGAAACACACCGAGTAGGTGTTGCAAATATTCCGGCTCATTATCTGGTGACTGTGACAAAAGCTTACGCATCGCCGCAAAACGCATTTTAGGCAGGTCTCGCTCATTTGTTGTTGACATCATCGAAATCAACGATAACAGTCGCTCCCGATGTCGCAACGCCATGATTTGCGCAATCATGCCGCCCATTGACACACCAAAGACATGCGCCTTCTGAATACCTAGCGCATCCAAAACCGCTATTCCGTCGTCCGCCAAGTCTTCCAGAGAATATGGCGACTCCAACGCCTTACCAAAGAAGCCCGCTTGCAAAAATGCCAGTCCAGACGGAACACCGGAATCTTCAAACCACGATGACAATCCAGTATCACGATTGTCATACCGAACAACAAAATATCCCAGTTGTGCAATTGACGTGCAGAACGCGTCAGTCCACGCTGTCATTTGCGTACCAAGACCCATCACCAGCAACAGCGCTGGATCATTTTTGTCGCCAAATGCATCGTAATTGATGGTTACGCCATCGCGCTCTAGCGTTGTCTCTGGTAACTGCACCATCATGCGCGCAATACCTCTAGCAATGCAAGACATGTCCGCTGAGCATCACCGTTAGGATCGAGTGCTGGGTCCCATGTGGTCATGCTAATTGCGGCAATATGGACTTCCGCGGCCAATCTTTCAAAAAAGCGCCGCAATTCAGCTGCACTTGGTCCGCCTTTTGCCGGATACGCCACTGCACTCATTTCACTCAAATTGATGATATCCGTATCAAAATGAACCCACACTGGCCGACTTTTGAATAACTCAAAATCAACTTCTGCAATTGATTTAGCATGATGAATACCGCTTTGGTCAACCAAAATCTGCTCGCCTGGGTCTAGATCGCGACCATCACACAGAATAATGTCTGCCACAGGCAGGTTCTGCAAATTCACGTTTTCACAAAATTGCTGATCCCCGATCCCTGCCAGCATTGCGAGTGGCATGCCACCCAGAAAGTTACTAGGCGTAGTGTCCCATGTGTTGAAGTCACCGTGTGCATCGAGCCAAAGCAAAACAGGCTGCATATCTGCCTCTTGCAAGCCAGCAAGCACTGGCAACGTTGCACAGCAGTCACCAGCAATGCTCACGGGTCGCAAGCCTTGCTCTACAACTGACGCAATTTCTGCTTTCAATGCGGGATGGCTCTTCAACAATGCATCAATGTCGCTTAGGCCATCCAAATCATGTTCGAGGAAACGTGCACCGGGATAATTTAGATTTTTCAGCGCCGCATACGACGTATTGATAAAGTGTGGCGTAATAATTATTTGATCTGTCATCAGTATTAGCTCAAGACGTATGTCTTCAAGAACTGTTCTAATTTCCGATAGTAACTGTTCAACGTCTCTTGTTTACGAAATCCGTGCCCTTCACCTTCAAATACATGATATTCATGTGGAATACTGCGTGCTTTCAACGAGGCAACAATCGCCTCTGATTGTGATGGCGGCACGACCTTGTCATCTGCGCCTTGAAAAATAATCACTGGATCTTGGATTTTGTCCACATGGGTCATCGGTGACAGGCGTTCATATTTATCGGCTTCTTCGGGCAATTTCCCAACGAGTGTGTCCAGATAACGCGCTTCGAACTTATGTGTGTCAGTTGCCAATTTATAAAGGTCAGCTACGCCATACCTAGAGACACCTGCTTTGAATACGCCAGGATAATTTGCCAAGGCTAAGTAGACGGTCATCCCACCGGCGCTGCCGCCCATAATGACACATTGGTCTGGATGCACGCGTTTTTCGGCAACCAAGTGTTTTGCTGCATAGACGGCATCTGCAACATCGGCTTCGCCCCAGCGTCCGCGCAACTTCAAGACATAATCTCGTCCATATCCAGTGCTGCCGCGATAATTGACCGCTAAAAAGGCCCAGCCACGTGAGGAAAAGTATTGCGCTGTGCTGTCGTATCCGACTGAGGTCTGTGATGTTGGACCGCCATGAATATTCACAATCAGTGGTGGCAAAGTGTCAGTGTTGGTTCCGTTTGGTGAAAATAAGACCCCATATACTGTTGAGCCATCATCTGTTTCAAACGCGATATGTTCTGCGTCTGCCACGGTCTTGGGTAATAACGACTCTGCAAAGGACCGGGCCAAAACTGTTTCTTGCGTGGGCGTGACAGCGCTCACGCGAATTGGCATGGTTGGTGAAGAATGTGCCAATGCTATTCCGTTATGCGTAACTGCAAAGTTCTCAATGTGTGTAGTGCGGGAAGGAAGGTCAAGCGTGCGTTGCGCCCCACTTTCCACATCAATTCCAATTAAGGTATGTTGCGCATTGTAATTACGACGGACAATCAATTCTTGACTGTCTGAGCCCCACGCTAGCGTTTGCATGCCTTGTATCCAGCCTGGCATTCCATATTCGCCGACTGGTACATCTAATTGCCTATACGCATTTTTTGAATATATTGTGGGCGTCCAAGATCCAGTTTCGTCGCTAGCATAAGCTAAGTACTCACCGTTTGGCGAAAAACATGGCTGAAAAATAGATACATCGGCTTTACCGGCGATGACTTTTACTTCGCTTGTGTGTGGCAATACGCTCGCATACGCTAATGTCAATAAGCGCAATTCCGTGCCATCCCAAGGCATTTGTGGGTGATTCCAAGCAATCACCGCGATAGCATTACCATCCGGCGACCAGCATGGCTGCATATAAAAATCGTCACCTTGTAGCAGTTTTTGCGGCCAATGTACCCCTTCAATGTCTACAACGGCCAATACCGCTTGGTCATTGTACTCGTGGATATACGCAACATATTTCCCATCTTGTGAAATGACCGGCGCAGATACAGCACCATAGGTTGGTGTAATAGCCTTGGCAATGCCACTGATTAGGGACTGGGCATACAGCTGACCTTTGTGACAAAACACGAGCTTGCCAGCACCGACACCATAGGCCCCGCCACCATAACCAATCTCACCCCGTACCGAATACTCTGGAGTCAAGTTGACTGGTGCTTGACCTACTTCGAAACATGCCATCACTTGAGTTTGCTTGCCACGACTTTCGGTCCAAACAATCGCATTGGTCATGGCGTCATACTGCACATCTTGCAGTTTCAACGCTGTTGAGATGAGTTGAGGCGTAAGAGTAGACATCATGCGTAGAAGTATACAGAGGAATCAAAAAGAGGCCGCAAGGACCTCTTTCAAACGTTACACGATATAGGTTTTTGGCTTCCGATGCGAGCGTTCTGCGTCCTTGTCACCGCGTAAGGTTTGGATCGCGTGCGGCAAAACGGGTGCTAAAACTTCCAGCGCCTCGCGCCCTGCTTTTGGATTACCCGGCAAGTTGATAATCAGCGTCTGCCGATAGATACCGGCGACAGCCCGTGACAGCATCGCATGCGGTGTGATGCGCAAACTGGCAGCCCGCACGGCTTCTACTAAGCCTGGCGCTTCGCGCTCAATTACGGTGCGGGTCGCTTCAGGCGTAATATCACGCGGAGAGAACCCAGTGCCGCCTGTGGTGAAGATCAAAGCAATGTCTTCCGCTGCCCACTGATGCAACTGCTTTACAATGGCATTTACCTCGTCCGGCACAATCTGGATCGGCACAACGTCCCAACCCAAGTAATGCTTGACGGCCTCTGCAACGGCAGGGCCGCCAGCGTCAGGTCTTTCACCGCGTGAACTGCGATCGCTAACCGTCAAAATAGCGACTTTGGGCGTCGTCTTATTTTCCATGTAAGGCGACATCAAACACGTCAGTGACGTGCTTGGCAAATACAAAGCGGATATCATCGCGGATTTCTTTTGGAACGTCTTCGATGTCCGCTTCGTTGCGGTATGGCAAAATCAGCGTCTTCAAACCAGCCCGATGTCCCGCTAAGACTTTTTCTTTGATGCCACCGACTGGCAAGACTTGCCCGCGCAACGTAATTTCACCGGTCATCCCAACTTCGGCAGACACTTCCTGTCCAGAGATCAAGGATGCTAATGAAGTTGCCATGGTAACACCAGCTGACGGCCCATCTTTTGGAACTGCACCCGCAGGAATATGGACATGAATGTCATGCGTGGTGAAGTAGTCTTCTGGTAAGCCAAGCGTTTCGCTTTGTGAACGTACATAGGAAAGCGCTGCCTGCGCCGATTCCTGCATGACATCCCCAATTTGGCCCGTTAGCTTGAAGCCACCTTTGCCTGGCATATCTGTCGCTTCAATGAACAATACATCCCCACCAACAGCGGTCCAAGCCAAGCCAGTCGATACACCCGGACTCGAGGTGCGCTCTTCCACTTCTTCAGTGTAGTAATAGCGCTGCTTACCGAGATATTCACGCACATCGTCGATGGTCACGTGCTTTTCGGTGTACTTCCCTTCGGCAATGCCCGTCACAACTTTACGGGCAACTGCGCCAATTTGGCGTTCCAAATTACGCACACCTGCTTCACGGGTGTAGTAACGAATGATATTGCGAATGGCGTCTTCGTCGAAGTTCAATTCTTCGGGTCGCAAGCCATTTTCACGCGTTTGACGTGGCACCAAGTATTGATGTGAGATTTCGATCTTTTCTTTCTCGGTGTAGCCTGACAACGTCAGAATTTCCATCCGGTCGCGCAATGGTCCCGGAATCTTGCTGATGTCGTTCGCAGTCGCTACAAAGAAGACCTGTGACAAGTCATACTCTACGTCAAGATAGTGATCGCGGAATTCAGTGTTCTGTTCTGGGTCTAACACTTCCAACATCGCAGACGCAGGATCACCACGGAAGTCAGAGCCCATCTTTTCGATTTCATCCAGCATAAAGACCGGATTATTGCTCTTGACCCGGCGCAACGATTGAATAATGCGCCCGGGCATCGCTCCAATGTAAGTGCGGCGGTGCCCGCGAATTTCAGACTCGTCGCGCACGCCACCAAGTGACAAGCGTACAAACTTGCGCCCCATTGCGCGCGCAATAGACTTCCCAAGTGACGTCTTGCCGACCCCCGGTGGGCCAACCAAGCACAAAATCACACCTTCGCGGTCGCGGCGGATATAGTCGGTGGTTTCATCAGATGCAAACGCTTCCGCACGCTCTTTGCGCAACTTGCGCACTGCTAAGAACTCCAAAATCCGTTCTTTGATGTCTTCCAACGCATGATGGTCTTCTTCAAGCACTTCACGGGCATAGGACACATCCAGAATGTCTTCTGTTGTGGTGCCCCATGGCAGATCTGTCATGATGTCCAAGTAAGTGCGGATGACGCCATACTCCGCCGAGGACGGCTGAATCCGCTCCATGCGCTTGAGTTCACGCTCTGCTTCTTTGCGCGCCTCTTCCGGCATATGCGATTTGGCAATCTTTTCGCGGAACTCTTCGACTTCAACACTTTGGTCATCGTCTTCGCCAAGTTCACGTTGAATGGCTTTCATTTGCTCACGCAAGTAATACTCGCGCTGCATTTGCTCCATGGAAGATTGCGCATCCGCTTGGATCTTGCGACCGAGTTCAAGCACTTCCAATTCCTTGGTCAAGACGGTCAGCAGTGAATGCATCTTGTCAATCGTGGAATCGACTTCAAGTAGATCTTGCGCCAGTGTCAAGTCAATTCGAATATACGTTGCAATGGCATAAACCAATTGCACGGCGTCTTCAATATTGCGTGTGGCCGAGATGAGTTCTTCTGGAATTGACGGCGTCAGTTCAGACAAACGCGTGAACTTTTCATCAATTGTGCGTCGTAGTGCTTCAACTTCAGCGTCGTCATCATCTTCAATTTCTGGAATCAAATCGATGCGCGCTTTCAAATAAGGCTCCATCTGTAAATATTCAGTGGCCTTGCAGCGAGCAACCCCTTGCACCAATAAGCGAATGGTATTGTCCGGCGCGCGGAACAGACGATGGATATTAGCCACCGTGCCAATTTCGTACATATCAGCCGGCATTGGCGTTTCCAACTCTGGATCTGTACTCGCAATCAGCCCAATCATGCGCTTGTCACTGGTGATGTCATCGATCAATTTGACCGAGCGCGGCTGACCAATTGTCAACGGCACAGCAGTGAATGGATACACGACCACCCCACGCAGCGGCAGAATCGGCAAAATGTCTGGAATTTCTGGCTCATTCAGATCAGGATCAGAATGGTCGTCTTCCAGCGGTGGCAGGTCGCCAGTAACCTTGATAATTGGCGACTGGCTAATGAGGCTGTCTGCCAACAAGGCATCGAGTTGGGTACCGCTTAGATCACCCAAGTTCAATTCAGCGAGCGTGCCAAGTGGCAAGCGCGCTAGTTGTGTTTCAAAATTCATAAGTTCGAACGACTGTTACTCTTCGCTGATATCGACTACTTTTGCCATACGGCGCGGCAATACGATTTCAAGCAAGCCGTCTGCGTAATTTGCTTCTACTTTGTCTGGGTCTACAGCAGCTGGGAGTTGCACTTCGGTGCGAAACTCGCCATAGTTCACTTCCATGCGGTGATAGAAATATTTACGATATTTGTCCGCCAAACCGCGAATACCGCTAATGGTCAGTTGGCGACCGTTCAAATCAACATTGATTTCGCCATTTCCCATCCCTGCCAACTCGACCAGCACAACAATTGAGTGGTCCGTTTCTAAGACGTCCGTTGGAGGGTGCCATAAATGCATCCGCCTTGTGACCATTACGCGTGAAGCGACGTTGGAAAACAGGCGTTCAGCATCGCTGACTGGTTTTGACGAGTCATCAGATGAAAGAATAAATTCAAAAACTTTCATTACGTGCTTTTCCTTTGCGTGTCAGACTAAAGTGTTGACACAGTTTGTGTTACTTATCAGACAGTAAGCCCTACCTATAGTAACGCAATCCGACTGTAATTTCAGCAATTCGTTTGAGATAAATGTGATTAGATGTTGTAGCCGAACTAAGCATTGATTCTCGTTGCAAATTCGATGGGAAATAGCTATGTCAAGCCTCCAATGCACCGCAATCTTGATCAGTCCTATCACCCTAGCGAAATGCGCATAAAGTCATAGGCAAGTTGCACATCCCCAGCAAAAGCAGTTTTTGCTTCAGCAAGCATTCTCTCAGGATCAGGATGATGCACATCATAGTGCGTCAAAATCAACGCTTTTGCTCCGGCCTTTTGCGCGACTTCTCCGGCTTGGCGCGGGGATGTATGTCCCAAGCCCACACCTGTCGCTTCATGAACTAACAGATCGGCGTTGTCCGCAAGATCAATCACAGTTTGACAAGGCTGCGTGTCCGCCGAGTACGTTGTTACATGTCCAGTTGCTTTTGTCACAATCCGCAGTGCCATGCAAGGGATCATGTGTTCAACTGGTGTGGTTGTAATCTCAAACTCGTCACTGTTCAGTAACGCTGCATTTGGCGTTTCCGTAATCGCGACATACTCAATAGCGTACATTCCCGGCCACAGGTGTGGATCATAAAGCGCCATCAATGCAGCAACTTTATCAATGCAAGCTTTGTACCCGTAGATTTTGAGCGGATGTTTACGGCCTAGCAGCCACATATCCATCAGCAGAATTGAAAGCCCGTAGGTGTGGTCTGGATGAAAGTGCGTGACAATAATGCCAGAAAGGTCGGCACAGTCCACGCCGATAGATTTCAGACGTGGCACTGGCCGACCTGCGCAATCGATCAGATATGTTTCGTTATCTCCGCGTAAGACGAGATGCGAATTGTCAGCGGCTGCACTTGCAATGGCAAATGCAGAGCCCATAATAATGAGTTCTGCCATTAAGCGACGGCTTCTGCGGTATTTGAGCGGTTCCCAATAAAGTGTCGATAGATCAAGATTGCCGCTGAGATTGCAGCCACAACGACCATCAGGGTTTGATTTGTATTGAACCCGTTGGTAACCGCACTGTCGAGCCGCAAGAATTCCATCAGAATGCGAATGATTGGGTAAATCACCATGTAACCGAGGAAAATGTCACCGGCCTGCAGGGTATTCACGTAGCGTCGGCCAACGCGGAACAACAAAATACAGCCTAGCAGGTTGAGGATAGATTCATATAAGAATGTGGGATGAAACCGTTCGAACTCTGCAAATCCGGGTACGCGATAGATCTGATCGATATAAAGGCCCCAAGGCAAGTCAGTCGGCAAACCATACAACTCTTGATTGACAAAGTTACCCCAACGCCCAACTGCTTGTGCTAGCAAGAGACCGGGCGCGGCAATATCTAACCAAGTTGGCAAACTCAGTTGATTGTCCTTATCACGGAATAAGAAAGACTTCCCGGCAGCGCGTTCTTTCGCGTTTGCAAATTTGATGCGTAAACTAAATAGCCACAGCCCTAAAATACCGCCAAGGACACCGCCCGGAATACCAAGCCCCCCGTTGCGGATATTGACAATCTTGCGCCAGTCAGCCAAATAGTCTGCGGTTGAAAACCCACGTTCGGCCATACTCGGCATTGGCGTGAAGACGTGATACAAACGCGCCCCAATCACACCAAAAATCAGCACCCAAATGAGGGCATCCCAAACTAAGTCTGGGTCTAAATTACGACGACGGGCTTCAAGCACCGCGAGATAGCCACCTAACAAAGCACCCACAACGAGAATAATCCCGTAATAGTGCACAATTGGAGTATCCCCCCACATGATGGCAGTTGCGCTAAAAGACATGGACTCTAGTTCTCCTTATCTGCGGCAGCTTGGGCCGCATCCCATTGTTGTTTTACGTTCCAAATACGTTGCAAAGCAGTAATGTTCGCCCCAATCGCAATGATCCAAACCCCAATTTGCGGGAAGCCCAAGACGATGGATGGTGCCAAGATGAGGTAGCGCTCCATGCGAGTGAGGATGCCGACCTTGTTTTCATATCCAAGACCTTCAGCCTTTGCTCGCGTATACGACACCATAAACGAACCGATTAGTGCTGCAAATGCAGCAATCGCCAACACCTCTTGGCCTTGGCGAAAAAAGTAAACTTGTAACCCTAACAATATCACGCCTTCGGACCAGCGGTCAGTAGTGGAATCGACAAATGCGCCCCAATCTGAGCTAGTGCCTAATGCGCGGGCCGTTGCGCCATCGATGGCGTCGATCAAGCCCATTAGGAAAATGATCAATCCGCCAATAAACAGATCCCCTTGTGCCAAGAACCAAGCGCCAAGAATATTGCCCAGAAATCCGGCAACGGTCAGCGCATTTGGACTTATTCCTAATTTCGCAAAGAAACGACCGGTGGGTCCAAGAATAAATTCACCCCAAACCCGTGCGCGATCTGTAAAGGATGTTGGTTGTTCGTGTGTAGTCATGGTTAATTAGTTGGTTAGTATAATAGTTGTCTAGTTTGTAAGTATTCATCTCGAAACAAAGAGACAAGCCAACCAGCAAACTAACTAACCAACAAACTTTATAATTTTACTACTTCGGGGCGTAGCGCAGCTCGGTAGCGCGTGCCGTTCGGGACGGTGAGGTCGAAGGTTCAAATCCTTTCGCCCCGACTATATCGTTACATAAAAAGACGCCATCTTGCGATGGCGTTTTTAGATTTACATTTCGATTCTAACATAATGAGACGTGTCGTTTCCGCAAAACAATAGTCGTTTTGCTACATGTCTCTTAGATTCACCTTCGCCACATCCCAAAGCAAATCTAAGTCATCCAAATACACCTCTTCCATCTTCACTTCTTGCGCTGTCAGGATATCTTCGATCATGCCAAAGCGGGTCTTAAAACGTCGGTTCGTTCCCCGCAGAGCTGCTTCTGGATCAATCTTCATCCAACGTGCCCAGTTCACAATTGCAAAAAGCAAATCACCAATCTCATCGCTTTGAGCGGATTCAGTTTTCGCTGTTTTGACTTCTTCCAATTCTTCCGTGATTTTTTCAACAACGGGCAAGATGTCATCCCAGTCAAAGCCAACCTTGGCTGCACGCGCTTGGATGTCATACGCTTGAACTAATGCGGGTGACGACAATGGAATTGCATCGAGCAAGCCGTCTGTTTTGCCTTGTTCGGCTTTTTCTGCTGCTTTCAACTGCTGCCAATTTTGGGCAACTTGTTCAGCCGACTCGACTTCGCCTGTATCAAACACGTGTGGATGCCGACGGATCATCTTCTGATTGATCGTGGAAATCACGTCCGGCAACGTGAACTCGTAATCTTCAGTTGCGATTTGCGTTTGCATCAGAATGTGCAGCAGCAGATCCCCCAGTTCTTCTTGCAAGCCGTCAACATCGTCACGGTCAATTGCGTCAACAACCTCGTAGGTTTCGGCCAACAGGTCTTTGCGCAGCGACTCATGCGTTTGTTTTTGATCCCACGGGCAGCCGTCTGGCGAGCGCAGATGCGCAATGGTGTTTGCAAAATCGGCAAAGCCATCTGCATTAGGCACTGCTGGTACAAACAACGTCGTCAAATGATCAATCGTCTCGCTGTGATCAATTTCAAACAACGGAACGTGTTCAACAACTTCTTGCTCTGTGCCAGCGGCGTACAACATTGTCACCACATGCTCTTCTGGATATTGGTTCATCAGCGTCATTTTGACGTCTGAAGCCACCAAGCGACTGTAAAGCTGCGGGATCATCACTGGCAAATGCACATCAAATGGCGGGTGATACAAGTTCACGATGTCCAATGCATCAAAGATCACGAGCCCAGGAAGCGCATCAACATTCAATGCACTTAGACTAGGCTCAATAAAACTGATCCCTGCAACAACTGTCACCGCTATGTCTTTTTCTCGCGCAGCTGTTATCAACAGCGTCACTGTATCTTCGGCAACATGTGGATGGCCGGGAACTGCATAGACAACGTCTTCACCCTGCTCTGCTTTTGAAATCAATGTCGCAACAATAGCAGCATAAACATCAGCAAAGTCCGCATGCGTTTCGTAGTAGGAATCGAAATATATCCAGTCGTTGCGCTGCTCAAACGCCATCAACGTTGGATGCCGTTCTGTACGAACATAAACGTTGGTGGCTGTATTCAGTGTTTTGTAAGCTTGCAACGTGAGCTGATCCGGATGCCCTGGCCCCAGCCCAACAATGGTAATTGATGACATAGATGTTTATTTTACGCTGAGTGTTACTCGTAATCGCTATCGTGTTCGTATTCGTAATCGATATTGGCTTCACAGCTAGAGCGTAACAGCTAGCAGCCGCACTTAAGTTGTCCTATGCGTGACATGACAAGCCTTGTCACGACGTCCAACACACTTAAACAAAAACAGCCGGAGAAAATCCCCGGCTGTCCAAGTACAACGTAAATTTAGCGCTTGGTATAGGTTGGTGCCTTACGAGCACGTTTCAAACCAGGCTTCTTGCGTTCCTTTTCACGTGGATCGCGGGTCAGTAGACCTTCAGAGCGCAATTGTGAGCGGAAGTTTTCATCCCACTTCAAAACTGCACGTGACAGTGCGTGACGCACTGCGTGGGTCTGACCAGTAACACCGCCACCATTGACCTTTACAGTCACGTCTACAGTGTTAGCACCACCGGCAATTTCCAGTGGGCGCAAGATTTCGGTGTAGTCGCCTTGGCGGTCAAAGTATTCTTGACCTGGGCGATCATTTACAGTGATCGTGCCGCTACCACCTGGGTAGATGCGAGCGCGAGCAGTGCTGCTTTTGCGGCGACCAACGCCTTCGTAATATTGTGAATCAGCCATTTTCAGTCTCTTTTATGTTACGAGGCGCTTATTCGCGGCCACCATCTAATTCGTCTTGAAGCGCTTTCAAAGCGTCCCAGTCGCCACTTGCGGCCAAGCCAGCTTGTTGTGGCCAGCTTGAAGCGTCATGACGATTGTAGCGACTGCCTGCTTCACGCAAAATGTCGTTCAATTCGTCACCGCTCTTTGCAGCCATTTCTGCAAACGTGGTCACGCCAGCCATGCGCATTAGTTCAGCAATCTTCGGTCCAATGCCTTCGATTTTTGTCAAATCATCGGCGCCGTCAGCTTTTGCTTTCTTTTTCTTAGGAGCAGGCTTTGGTGCTTCTTCAACTACTGGTGCAGCAGCTTCAACAGCTTCTGGCTCCGCAACTGCTTC
>JAHDIM010000446.1 GCA_020630805.1 Anaerolineales bacterium | reverse complement strand
TTGAACTCGACACCTTGGCCGCTGGTGATGATGTAGTCATTGAAGTGACCTTCACCATTGGTGATGACGTTGACGCGTTGACCATCACCAACTGGGCTGAAATCAGCGGGGCAGATGATGATACTGATCCTGACAATGCTCCACCTGTGGATCTAGATAGCACCCCAGATGCTGAAAATCAGAACACAGATGGCGAGCAAACCGACATCTATGTTGATGACACCACTAATCAAGATGGCAAAGACGGTGGAGATGAAGATGATCATGATCCTGAAGTGATCAGCCTCAAACAACCAATCTTTGATCTTGCGTTGATCAAGAGCGCGCAAGAAGGTCAAACCATTGTGCCGGGCGGTGATGTTGTGTTTGACATCACGGTCATCAACCAAGGGAATGCGGATGCCTACCGCGTTAGCGTCATTGAATACCTGGCAAGCGAGCTGACGTTCAAAAGTAGCAATGCTGCCAGTGTTACCACGACTGACGACGCGAACGCTGTGGTTATCACAGATGATGGCAATGGGGCGTTCACAATCGATACGCTGGCTGCTGAAGATCAGGTAACGGTGGAAATCACCATGACGCTTGCGGATGACGCCAGTGGCTCAGTCACGAACTATGCTGAAATTAGCGCAGCGGATAATGATGAAAATCCAGATAATACGCCGCCAACTGACATAGACAGCACGCCAGATGCTGAAAATCAAAATACCGCTGGTGAAGATGACAATCTCACCGATGACGCTGTTGATGAAGACGGCAAAGACGGCGGCGATGAAGACGACCATGATCTTGCCACTATTACCGTCATAGCGTTGGCTGAAATTGGTGACACTGTTTGGGATGACAACAATGCCGATGGCTTGCAAACCGACGGCGAGGGCGGGGTGCAAGGCGTGACAGTCCGCTTGTACAACGACAACGATGCTGTGGTTGCAACCACTGAAACCGATGTCAACGGTGAATATTTGTTTGAAGACCTACAGACGGGCGTCTACTACGTTGAGTTTGATCTGGACACTTTGCCCACAAACTACGGCCCAACTGACCGTGACAGTGGGTCAGATGATGCTGTTGACAGTGATGCAGATCCGACGACTGGACGCACCGTGCGCACAACTTTGGATGGCAGCGAAAGCGACCTGAGTTGGGACTTTGGGATTTATCAACCGGCTGGGCTTGGTGACTATGTTTGGTTCGATACCGATGCCGATGGCGTTCAAGACTCAGATGAACCAGCGCTTGCAGACATCACAGTCAACTTGCTCGACGAAGCAGGCAACGTCATTGAGTCCACCCAAACAAACAGCGCTGGCTTCTATGAATTCCGCGGCCTCAAGCCTGGTGACTATATTGTCGAATTTATTTTACCTGCCGGCCATGGGTTTACATTACAAGACGAGGGGCTAGATGACACTGTCGATAGTAATCCTGACCGTGCAACTGGGCGCAGTGGGGTCGTCAGCTTGGCTGCGGGTGACTACAATGCCACCATCGATGCGGGGATGGCATCTGGTTCGGTTCTGTCTGCCATTGAAGCAGAAGTTGCATCGCGTTCAGCGCAGCAAACGGTAGCTGCGACGCCAACGCCTATTCCTCCAACCGCAGTCGGTGTTACGGCGACGCCAGTGCCAACACAGACGGCAACACCGTTTCCCGGGCAGGCGGCTAGTTTGTCTGTGCCGGTGGTGAGTAAGACAGGTGACCGCTCAATTGTGACAGCGGGGGACCTAGTCAATTACACCATTCAGGTGACTAATCCAAACAGTCAAGTGATGGAAAATGCTGTTGCAATAGATGCGCTAGATTCGCGCTTGGATTATGTCAGCGCGCAAACTACAACTGGTACGGTGGCTTACAGTGCGGCCAGTCGCACCGTGCGGATTGAAATGGGCAACTTAGCCCCAAATCAGACTGTGACCATTACCATCACAACGCGCGTAAATGCCAATGCCGTTGCACCGGACCGCATTGATAACTCTGTAGAGGTTGTGGCGACAAATGTGAATAGTGCTAGCATTCGTTCAACTGCAGCGTCTGTCCAAGTTATTCCAAACAACATCCCAACGACGGGTGACTTGGCAGTGGAGCAGTTGCGCACGGCAAATTATTTTGGCAATACGTCCCAAGCGCTGTTAGTCTACTTGGTAGCGTTGCTATTGTTTGTCGCAAATGCGGCCACAGCGATAGTCAAGCGGCGCGCGAAAATGTAGAGATGTTAGATGAACTCGACACCGCGCGTACGTTTGCTCAAATGGATCATGGGATGCTTCGCTATCTCAAATCCACTTAATCTGTATCCGCTATCCTTTGCATATGAGCACTGAAAAGAAATCTGTCATTATCCTTTGTACGGGGAATTCTTGTCGTAGCCAAATGGCCGAAGCGTTAATCAACGCCAAGCTGGGCGCGCATTATGAAGCAGTATCTGCTGGCACCAAGCCTAGTGGCTATGTGCATCCGAAAGCGATTGCTGCCGTGGCTGAACTCGGCATCGATATCTCAGAACATGAATCACAGTCAACAGATTTATTTGGCGACCGTTACTTTGACTATGTCATCACCGTCTGCGGTTCCGCCCAAGAGAACTGTCCCGTCTGGATGGGGGGCTGTGGCACTCAAATCCACATTGGGTTTGAAGACCCTGCTGATGCGACTGGCACGGAAGACGAAATCATGGCAGTCTTTCGCCGCGTCCGCCACGAGATTGTTGAAGATGTGTTGGGGTATTTGCAGCAGGAGTTGGCTGCGTAAA
>JAHDIM010000445.1 GCA_020630805.1 Anaerolineales bacterium | reverse complement strand
GTTGTCGCAAACTTTCAAATGTCATCGGACGATTGGGCGCAATGGCAGCGGGCCTTCATCAAGGCAAATGAAATTTTGTTCAATGCTTCAGAAGGGCAGTTTCAGTTTGGCAATATTTATATGGCCGATGACAGCAATGGGATTGAGTACGCTGACATGATTTTGCACGCTGAAGGTGACCCCGCCTACGCGAGTGGTCGCTTTGGAACCGCAGGCCAGGCGCTGCATCTGATGCCCTATGTGAAGTCACAAGTGCTTTCAATTGTGCATGAATTTGGACACTTTGCCTGGGGGCTTGGAGATGAATACACGGCACCACTATTCAATGACACGGTGGATCAGACTAGCCCGGCGCCTAACAATCGAACTATTCCAATTTCTGGGGCAGCGTGGGCAAATAACGAGCTAGTTGGCATGAATGCACAGGCTCTATTGCTGTTTGGCGACAATTGGGAGCGACGCAGGGTTGTGTCAAATACGCAAACTCAAGTCGTGGTTGATGCAGACTTCCCAGACCTGCCAACAGCGGCAGAACATCCTACGGTCTGGTATCAAACGCCAGCAGAATGTTCTGATGTTGCGAACTCTAGTTTCTGCATTATGGAGCGCAGCCGTAGTGCTGCTGGCACATTAGCCCCAGATGGGACATGGACACCGGCTGCGAACCCCGTCACAGAGTTTTGTTCGGCAAGTAACCACGATAGTGATCAAGATACTCAGCATCATGACAGCCATGGTCACTCTTGCTGGGAAGAAATTATTGAGCAGGCCGGATTCACAGACTATGTTGCGCCAGATCCGGCTTCTGCGGTGGCACCAGCAGCCGGGCATACAGATCCAACCTTCTTTGTGCTAGAAACAGAACCACGCTTTGCGCTTGTGCTGGACCGCTCTTTTTCAATGAACGAAGGCACCAAAATGCAAGACGCGCAGTTTGGTGCGATCTATTGGCTAGAGTTCTGCAAAGAAAGTGATGACCACCTCAGTGTCATCTGGTATGACGATGTTGCCCAAAATATGTTGGACCTAACCCAAGTCAATAGCATTGGCGCGGCAGACTTAGAGACGTTGAAGACGAACATTCGAAATCTCACGCCGCGTGGAAATACCAGTATTACGCGTGGGCTGGACAATGCGTTGAATGAATTGACGTCTGCGCCAAACCGTGCTGCGACGCAAGTTGCCATACTGATGACAGATGGCAAGCACAATCAGCCGGTGGGGACGACAGTCGCGGACAGTATTAGTGACTTGAAGACAAATGGCGTTGTGGTCTATACGCTGGGCGTTGGTGATCCAGATGAAGTCGAGATGCCACCTCTTGAAGCGTTGGCCAATGAGACTGGTGGGCGTGCTTATGCCGTTGGCAGCAGTTCACCAGACACCATCCAAACCCGCCTGATGGAAATCAATGCAGAAGTACGCGGTGGGCTCATTGCGTCAATCCCAGTAGATTTGCCTGCTACCGACCCAGGTGAGTTGGATCGGTTTTTAGCTGATCAGCGTGCCAATTCGAAACGACCGCCGCTTGAAGACCTGCTGAAATTTGTGGGGTTGAACGATAAAGAATCGTTGCGTCATCTAGAGAAACTGTCACGTGGGCGCTTGTCCGCCGTCCCGATGTTTGTTGAATCTGGATGTGATCGTGCGTCTTTCGCAGTTGCATATCCACCAGACACGGAAGTTTGGGTTTATTTAGTTGACCCAGACGGTAACCCAATTGATATGACTGACCCTCGCATTAAGCATGTCACATCAAGTGCGGCACCACATGAGTTTGCACTTGTTGAAGCACCGAAAGATGGGATCTGGCACATGGTCTTAGTGCGGGTCTCACGTGGGCAAGCCATTCAGTTACAAGCGATTGGCGGTGCCGAAAATCCAAAGTTGCAAGCGTATGCGAATGTTACGAGCCACCAGCCAGCAGGCGCGTCGGTAATGTTGCGTGCCAGTGCGCGCTGGGAGAATGAGTTGACTGGTCTTTCGGTGCGGGCAGTATTGCGTTCGCCAACTGGGAAACGACACACTTTGCGGTTGAATGACTCGTTAGGTGAGGAAGATGAGTCAGGAGCCTACGCAGGAGTCTTCCAGCCTGGTGAGCGAGGTCGTTATACGGGACAAGTCTTCATTTCTAGCTCTGGTAACAATCATGTCGCGAAGCCGCTGACCCGAATGTTACATTTTGAAGGAGGTTCTATGCCTTCGGCAAGCGTTTCGCCGCCATTCTTGCGTTCTTTCCCGATCCAGTTCCATGTGGGAAATCCACCTAAGATTTCAGACGAGGAACCAGGCTTGAAGCAATCTAGCTGTATTGACTTTGAAGACTTGCAGACGGGCACGCGCTTTAGAGTGGGTGATGCCTTTTCAACTGGTGGTTTCAAGGCAGAAGTCAAACCGTATACCTTCTTCAAAGGCCAAAAGACGAACCGCGGATTTGCGCTGGTGCGTTCAGGCAATGCATCAGGTGGGACTGGACAAGAGCTTGGTATTCATAACGTGAATATTGAATTTCACTTGGCAAAACCTGCTCGCGGCCTAACGCTCAAGTATGGTGAGTTTGGCGGCAATATCAATCTGGAAATCAATGGGGATTTTGCGAACGCGGCTGACCTCGATGATCTAGACGGCGCAAAGCTCGGCGGTGTACGGATTGGGATTGTGCCAACCAGTGCGCGTCAAGGGCAATTGGTATTGGTCGGTAAGGTAGAACAATTTGCAATTGGCGGGCAAGAGTTGCTCATCGACAATATCTGCTT
>JAHDIM010000066.1 GCA_020630805.1 Anaerolineales bacterium | reverse complement strand
TTCAAACGTAGCCGTAAACGCAAAATCAAAGCGGAATTTGCCGCATTTTGCGAAAGGCATTCAGCATGGCTGGTTGATTTTGCACTCTTCATGGCATTGAAAGAAGAACATGACGGTGCGGTCTGGAGTACGTGGGCGCCAGAGCTGGTGCAACGCGAGCCCAAAGCGCTTGCCGCGGCAATGAAGCGGCTAAAGACTGACATTGAGTCCCAACAGTTTCGCCAGTGGTTATTTTTCCGCCAATGGGAATGTGTGCGTGCGGCTGCTCATGAGGCGGGAATAAAGATTATTGGGGACATTCCCATTTTTGTTGCCTATGACAGTGCCGATGTTTGGCAACGCCCAGAACTTTTTTACTTAGAGTCGGATGGCACACCAACGGATGTGGCTGGCGTACCACCGGATTATTTCAGTCCAACAGGTCAGCTATGGGGTAATCCGCTGTATAACTGGGACACACATGCCAATGAAAACTACGCATGGTGGATCGAACGTATTCGCGCAACGTTGGAAACGGTTGACCTAATTCGCATTGATCATTTTCGTGGGTTTGATGAATATTGGGCTGTCCCTGCATCTTCACCAACGGCTGAAATCGGTGAATGGCGACCTGGGCCACGCGAAGGACTGTTTGATGCGATCAATGCTGCTTTGGGCGACTTGCCGATCATCGCTGAAGATCTAGGTTTAGTCACACCAGGCGTGATTGCACTGAGGGATCACTTTGAACTGCCGGGGATGAAAATCCTGCAGTTTGCATTCGGCGGTGACTCAGATGATCCATTCTTGCCACATACATATCCAGAAAACTGTGTGGCTTACTCTGGTACGCACGACAATGACACCTCACGAGGTTGGTATGAAACCAGCAGCCTAGAAAGTGAGCGAGAAAACTATCGACGTTATTTAGGTGTCGATGGCCGCGATGTTGCGTGGGATCTCATGAAAGCGGTCTGGAATTCCAAAGCCGTAATGGCATTAGCACCAATGCAAGATGTGCTGAATTTAGACACCAACTCCCGCATGAATTTTCCCGGAAAAGCCGCAGGAAACTGGGGCTGGCGGCTGTCCCAGAAAGATTTGGAAAACGCCACAAACCAAGGTGGCTTGGCGTACATTACTGAAAAAGCAAAACGATGAAATTGGTGAATTGCTTAGCTGTTGAATTGTTAAATGATTAATAAAGCAGTTCAATACGACGAGTCATTAACCATTCAGTAATTCGACAATTCACCAATTAAACAAGTGAACCGTCCTCTCCAACTTTTCACGGCCATCATCATTTGGCTCACTACGGCTACGCCTGCAACGGTATCTCCGGTACCTGCTACTCCAGATTTTCGCTTTGGGATAGTGGAGTCATATCAAGCACCAGAGATTGCGCGTAAAGCTGGAAGCAGTTGGGAACGCATGCGCTTTCACTGGGCTTGGATCCAGCCAGACAACCCTGACCAATGGATTGAAGATGAAGTCTATGACTCAGATGTGACGGCCTCCGTTGAAGCAGGGCGCGATATTCTGGGTCTTTTGATTGCGGTACCGCTTTGGGCTAGAGACGAAGAAAACTTGCCCAGTGGGCTTTGGTTAGACCATGATGATCCAAATAACCTTTGGGCAAACTGGGTTCGGACAGCCACAACTCGCTACAAAGGCGAAATCACAAACTGGATTATTTGGAACGAACCTGAGATTTGGCAAGAAGGCCATCCCGCACGCAGTTGGGAAGGCACTGAGGCTGATTTTGCACAGCTACAGAAAATTTCTTACCTCGTTGCGAAAGAGGTGGATCCGAATAACCAAGTTCATTTGCCGGGGCTGTCCCATTACTGGGATGCAAATTTTGGGCGTGAACCTTACCTCATCCGTTTGCTGGATACCTATGACGCTGAGTTTCCAGAGGCCGCAGCCAGTAACTACTACTTCGACGCCTTCACATATCACTTCTATTTCAATCCGGCGGCAAATTATCAATTGCTTGGGGACTATGTTGCCTACATGCGTGACCGCGGGTTGGAGCAACCATTGTGGTTGGTGGAAACGAATGCCGCGCCATCGTTAGATCCTTACTATCCGGTAGAAGACAAAACGTTTGTGGTGTCGCTTGA
Organism: Anaerolineales bacterium; assembly: GCA_020630805.1. Classification (GTDB taxonomy): domain Bacteria; phylum Chloroflexota; class Anaerolineae; order Anaerolineales; family UBA6668; genus JAHDIM01. The sequence goes on along the minus strand of JAHDIM010000066.1, from coordinate 15,233 downwards.
AGACCAAGCGGCTTACATCCCGCAAATGTTGGCGCTGTCAATTGCGGCAGACGTGGAGCGGACCTCAATTTATACCTTGCTAGACCCTGAGTTTGGCGCTGATCCGGAGCCGTTTGGGCTGGTGCGCCGCAATGGGCCGCCGCGACCGGCATTAGAGACGTTGTCTGTTGCCACACGGGTGCTTGCCGACGCCGAAAGGGCGATTGTGCATTCACGAGATCCATACTGGTGGGTCGAAATTCAGCAACCAGACAGAGTTACCCATGTGGTCTGGGCTGCTGGCTCCCAAGAGCTAGACATTCAAATTCCACGAAAACAGCGCTTTGCGCGCCAGATTCAAGCGTTTGGTCAGGCCAATTGGATGGTCGCCTATCGTGGTAACTATCACCTCACGCTCCCAGCCTCGCCTTGTACGAACGATCCTTGCATGATTGGTGGCATGCCGATCTACCTCGTTGAAATGCTTCCGTAGAAGCGCTCTTTATTCTCATCCTTATGAAAACAATTGCTGAAACTATTGCTCATGAATTGAAAGCCGCTGGTGTCCAATATGTCTTTGGGCAGCCGGGTGGGGAGGTCGTTGAACTTATTGAGGCGCTAGCGCAAGAGGATATTGAATTTGTGTTGATGGGTCTTGAGAGCGCCGCAGCGCTGGCGGCGGCTACGCTTGGACAAGCGACCGGTGTCCCCGGTGTGTGTCTGACAACTTTAGGCCCAGGTGCTTGTAATCTGGCACTGGGTTTGGGTGATGCATTTCTAGATCGGCATCCGCTGATTGCGATCTCTGCACGGACAAATTCGGCGATTGCAGACTGGTACAACCATCAGCATCTTGACTTGAATGCGATGTACGCGCCAATTACAAAAGCATCGATTGCGCTTGACGGCGTCAACACGGCGCAGAAAGTTCGCGATGCAATTGCGCTCACCCAAGAACATACGCGCGGGCCCGTTTATTTGACGTTGCCGGGCAATATGGCCTCAGATCCAGAGCAAGAAACTGCATTACAAGTTGAAGCGAAGAAGGCACCGCTAAATTCAGCCGCGGCCTTGGCTGAAATTTCCAGACGTCTGAATGTGGCGCAAACCCCAATTGCAGTGGTTGGGATTGCGCTAGATCAACATGATCCCAAAACGGTTGCAGCGGTGCAGAGTTTTCTAGCAGCAACTGGTATTCCATATGCGGATACACCAAAGACAAAGGGCTTAGTGGATCCAACGTCTCCAAACTTTTTAGGAACGTATCTCAGTGCCTCTGGAGATCGAGTCATCAACTCACTCATTGAAGACGCGGATTGTGTTCTGGGAATTGGCTATGATCCAGTCGAAACCACATATCAATGGCATTTGAAAGAGAACTATGTTGGTGTGGCTGCGGCATCGACTGCGTATGGAACCTATCAGCCGGAATTTGAAGCGATTGGTGATGTCCCGGCCATGCTAAATCAGCTTGAAGCACAGTACGACGCTGAATCGCAATGGTCAACGGCTCAACTTGATACCACTCGTGAAGCAGTCGAGGCGCTCATTACACCGCCTTTAGAAAGTTCAAAAGCAGGCATAGCCCCCATTGTTGTGTCACAGATCTTGCGCACTATATTGCCTGAAAATACTCAACTCTGCGTAGACACCGGCCAACACAAAATGATTATGGCGCAGGTCTGGCAAACCTCAGAACCGCTGACGTACTTCAACTCAAATGGACTTTCTTCTATGAGTACGGCCGTTCCAGGGGCCATTGCGCTTGCGCTTCACGACCGTGACCGACCGGTTGCATGCGTTAGTGGTGACGGCGGCTTTGCAATGATGGTGCAAGAACTAGAAACAGTACAGCGATTGGGCATTGCTCCGCTGTTTGTTGTTTTTGTGGATCAAGCCCTTAGCCTGATCCGGATTCCACAGCAAATGCGTAATTTGCCATCGCGTGGAATTGATCTTTCGCCTGTAGATTGGGCGACCGTCGCGCAGGGATTTGGCGTTGAAGGTCAGACCATCACCACCATTGAAGAGCTAACATCTGCCTTAGACGGTTGGGTTAATAACAAAAGAGCGCTTGTCTTAGCTGTAAAAGTAGACGAAGCGCTCTATGCAGGTAATACGTATTAGGGTGTCAACTTAGGCTGGAACTAACTCTTTGACGACCCCATTTGACTTTGGTGTTGGTTCCGGCTCTTTGGCAATTGAGTCTTCAATGCCTGCTAAGCGCTCGATTTCCGTTCGGTCTGTAATCACGCGTGAAAGTTTGCCGTCTTGCATCCGGATCACTTTGTCAACAAAACGCACCATGCGTAAGTCGTGCGTAACCATAATGCCTGCCCGATTTTGCTCATGAATGAGATCTCGGAAGGTGCCAACAACTTGGTAAGCACGTTCTGTGTCCAAACTAGCTGTTGGTTCATCTGCCAGCACCAAGTCTGGCTGATGCACAAGGGCGCGCGCAATGGCAACCCGCTGGCGTTGCCCGCCCGAAAGTTGACCGGGTAAATTCTTCAAGCGGTCAGACAATCCTAGACGATCAAGCAATTCACGCGCATATGCTTTGGTTTCTTTCGTCAGGTTCTTGTTGAGCTTGAGCATCAGTTCTACGTTCTCAAGCGCGTTCAAATATGGCACTAGGTTGCTAGCTTGAAACACAAATCCGATGTTTTCACGACGAAAACGCGTGCGCTTGCGCTCATTGAGCGTGGCCATTTCTTGTCCAGACACCAAAATAGATCCACTTGTTGGCGCGAGTAGACCCGCAAGAAGCGCTAACATGGTCGTCTTCCCAGAGCCACTTGGCCCCACGAGTGCAACAAACTCCCCACGCTGGACGGCGATTGAGACGGCATCTACTGCCCGAATCTCAGTGTCGCCACTTTTGTAAAACTTGTTGACTTCAATCGTTTCTAATGCGTTCATCTCAATTAGTTCCCAAGTCCGAGCGCAGTTAGCGGTTCAACTTTCAATAAAGTGCGGACAGTAATCAACCCGCCAATGGGTCCAATTAGGAATAGGGCGATCAGTGCGTTCCGGATAGTGAGGCCGTCAAACACAATCGGGATGGAGTCCGGAAGCACAGAGGCTAAGCCTGTGGTACCGAGGCCGCCTAGCGTCACACCAATCGTATTGATAAGCACAATCTGCATAAGCGCAGCAAAAATAATGAGTAGGTTGCCAGCGCCAATGGCTTTCAACATCCCGACCTGACCAATTTTTTGCAAGGTCTGGATTTGGAAAAAGCCCCCAATCACAAGCACTGCAATCAGCAGCGTAAAGCCTTGCTGTGTGCCAAGTGTGCGTTGTTGTTCAGAATAACCGGGTGCTGCTTCATAAGCAGTCTGACGGGTTACCGCTTGAACACCAGAAATTTCACGCTCAATATTGGCAGCCATGGTTTCAATCTGTGAAGGATCATCCAGCTTGATATTGATGACGTTGAAGACCACTTCACCGCGCCGCGGGCCAGCTTCCGGCTGTGGACGAATGCGATCCCACGTTTCGTAAGGCACAAAGATCGACGGCTGAATGAAGAACTTGCTGCTTTCACTAATGCCTGTGACTTTGAGCCGGAAAAGCTTTTCATCCACGCCTTGAACGGCTTTGATGGTAATAAAGTCGCCAATTTCGATGTTGTTCAATTTGGCAACATCAGCATCGATGACAGTTTCATTGGCGCGCGTGCGCAACAGCCCAATGCCTGCTTCAAGTTGAGGGTCGCCGGGCGCTTTGGGCGCGACGCCCCACATATTGACATCAAACTGTTCTTCGCCGTCTCGCACGATGGAGACAAAACTTTGCCCCATTGGCCCAGCTGCAGCCACACCTTCAATTCGCAGGACTTCACGGACTTTAGACCATGCTAAGCGACTGCCTTGTAAATTTAGTTCAGCGGTTTCTTGGAACAGGAGCAACTCGCCATCTAGGTTTTCTAGATATTCGCGGTTGCCACTCCCCAGCCCTTCAGCCAAACCAGCGGTGAAGAGGACTAAGAAGGTGATTAGCGCAACGACCATGCTGACGAGCAAAAATCGCAGCTTGTTGCGCCAAATTTCTTTGAATGAAAGGAAGAGCGGTAATCCCATAAGTTCTATCACGTTATAAACAGCACGTTTACAACTAAGAAGTGTATCGCTTATGGGAGTGGGTTGACGTGTTAGATACGACGTCGAAGAATTGCGAGCCCTCCAAAAATGATTGATACCGCCAGAAGCGAGATCAGAATTATTGCTGGAGGTAACGATTGTGCCGCTGTTGTTGATGTGTTTTGAAAATCAACTGCGGCAAGTGTCGGTGGAAACGTATAGGTCGGCACCAAGGTCGCTTCATTCCCGCGCTGCTCGATAAGCTGTTGAACTTCTGGGGGCGGTGATGGAGTTGGCGGCGGTGGAGGGGTTGCATCGAAGGGGATTACTTCCAGCGCTTGAAAATCAATCCCGCGGATTTGGACTAAGTCTCGTGACACCCAGCCAGCGTTGTCTGGGGCGCCCAAATATTCTACTTGCAACCAAGCACCTGAGTCGTTGCGCCCCAACAATGGCGCAGACTGGCCAATGACTAACAATCCGACTTGCGGAAATGTGAGCGCTGGTCCGCTCCGAATATTGAGCTGATCTGGTGCATAGGCAACCGGACCAGACAATGTAGGCGTTGCTGGCGGTGTGAACGTCGGTGTAAATGTGGCTGCACCTTGTGCATACGAAGCAGGAGGTTCAGCAATCCAAGTGCTAAGGATTAACATGCCGCATAACAGCGCGGCTAATAGTGCGAAGCTTGACCAAACGGAACGGTGAGTCATAAATAAATGTGTGAAAAGGTGTCCAAATACCTGAGAAATGATTGCGCACCATCTAACAACAGTAGTGCTTTCAAATTAGGTGGATTTCACCGACAGGATTATACTGAGTACAACGGAGACGTCACAGCACCGTTATAATTGCTGCTCAAATAAATTCTACAAATACCAACTGTTAATGTGACAGTGAGAGGAAAATTATGTCTGAAGAATCAATGAGTAGTGGCATGTACTTTGAAGACTTTGAAATCGGTCAATCATTCCAATCTGTGGCTCGGACTGTAACCGAGACAGATGTTGTGATGTTCTCTGGAGTTTCAGGAGACTTCAATCCACTTCATACTGACGCGGAATTTGCCAGTAAAACGCCTTTTGGGCAACGAATTGCGCACGGGCTGTTGGGATTGTCTATAGCGTCTGGCCTAATAGCGCGAACCGGCATCTTGGATGGCACTGTCATGGCATTCCGCGAAGTCGAGTCTTGGAAATTTAGTAAACCAATTTTATTTGGTGACACCATTCATGTATTGTTGACCGTGGCAAATACGAAAGCAATGCGCAGATTAGGCGGCGGTTTGGTGAAAATCAACGTTCAAGTCGTTAATCAGCACGGTGACAAAGCGCAAACGGGCATCTGGTCCGTTTTGATGAAAAGCCGCGACGCAGCATAGTCGCGTCATAAATGTAATTGGTGCAAGCACATAATTTGTCTCTATGACAGACGAACAAAACAAGCCTGAACAAAACGACGCAACGCGTAAACATCAGCCAGCACAGCAACCTGACAGGGCAACCTCTGGGAATGCAGGCAAGACGGTTGCGTGGCGTCCAAATACACCACCAGCAGAAGAAGGCGACACACAGCCTAATCCTGCGGTTCAGTTACCAGGAGCCGGCGATAAAACAGTCGTTTGGCGCCCTGGAACAGGCTCAACTGCACCACAAACACAATCGGCACCAACTCCGGCACCGCCGCCGTCTAGTGCCAACCAACCGACGATTGCGACCACACCGCCTCAAGACCTAGGGGCGACGCGGGTGCAACAACCCGCGAACCGGCCACCAAATGCGCCTGTTGTACCGCCGGTTAATGCGCCTCTAAATCCACAGCAGCAAGCGCAGGTTCCTTCATCACCTTTGCCACAGAGGGTGCCGCAAAGCGATCCGAATCCGACGCAAGTGCAGCCTAAATCGGCTTACGGGGCATCTCGGGTACAGCCGCCGACGCAACGTCCACCAACGCCGCCGCAGCACCAGCCTGTTCAACCGTCGGTACAACAACCGTTACAGCCGCCGAGTTACCAAGTGCCACCGCGTCCGCAAGCGGGCAGGGGGCCAACGTCTAATGTGCCTAGCAAGACGACAGGTAATTTACGCCGTCCTGCCGCAGTTCCGCAAAGACAAACTGCGCCACAAAGACGAGACAAACCAGTAGCTGCACCGCAGAAACAGCAGCGACAGCGCCGCCGTCGTCTGGGTTGGTTTCCGCGCCTGCTAATTTGGCTAAGTGGGCTGACACTCATTCTTGCCTTTGTTGGTGCATCGTTTTTGATTTTCCAGTATTACCGGATTGCATCGGATTTGCCTGATGTCGGGATTTTGCAAAGTCAAGCAAAGCAATTTGAGTCCACCTTTATCTATGATGGTGACGGCTCGGTGTTGTATGAAATTAGCGACCCTGCTGAAGGACGGCGGAGTTACGTCACCTTAGATCAGGTTTCGCCACACGTTATTGCGGCAACAATTGCCACCGAAGATAAAGACTTTTGGTCAAATCTTGGCTTTGATCCATATGGGATCGCCCGTGCTGTGTATCAAAACTACACCCAAGGTGGCGTTGTTAGTGGTGCAAGTACCATCACGCAACAATTGGCCCGACTGCTTCTGCTTTCTCCTGAAGAGCGGTTACAGCGGACAAACGAGCGCAAAATTCGCGAAATCATTTTGTCCTATCAAATGCGGGCAACGTATGATCCAGACGAAATTCTGGAACTGTATCTGAATGAGATTTATTACGGCAATTTGGCCTATGGTATTGAAGCGGCGTCAAAGACATACTTTGGTAAATCCGCAGCTGAATTGAATTTCGCGGAAGCGTCGTTTCTAGCTGGTTTGCCGCAATCGCCAGCGGTATACAACATCTTCAGTGATGCGACCGCTGACCTCACGTTGAGTCGGCATCAAGCCGTTGTTGGGCTGACCAGACGGCAAGCCCAAGGCTGCGAAGACAATCCGGCGAACGGTATTCAAGTCAATGGTGACGGCGACATTCTGTGTATTACAGAAGAAGAAGCGATCGAGGCTGTTTTAGAGATCAAAGATCGTGAATTCAAGCCGCCAGCAATTTCGGCACAGCACCCGCATTGGGTCAATTACATTCGATTCCAGCTTGAAAGTGACTATGGGGCGCAAGACATTTATCGGTCTGGGTTCCGTGTTTTCACAACGCTAGACAGCGACTTGCAGAAGTTTTCACAGAAGAGTGTGCGTGACCATGTGTCATCTCTTGCATCGCGCAGTGTGTCAAATGGAGCGGTGGTCGTTATTGACCCACTAACAGGTCGTATTTTGTCCATGGTTGGCTCTGACAACTTCAATGACCCCGAAGATGGTCAGATCAATATGGCGTTGCAGCCGCGTCAACCGGGGTCATCTATTAAGCCGTTCGTGTTCTTGAAGACATTTGAAAATGGCTGGACTCCAAGCACCGTTGTTTGGGACGTACCGACGAATTTCCCGAATGGGGCGTTACCAGATTATGTCCCACGCAACTATGACGAAAAATTCCGTGGTCCTGTAACAGTCCGCAACGCGCTGGGAAATTCGCTGAATATTCCAGCTGTGCGCGCACTCCAAGAAGCAGGGATCTATGACAATCCGAATACGGCAGTTCCGGGAGATGGTGTTGTCGATTTATTGACTAATTTAGGTGTGACCACCTTGGACAGTAATCAGTATGGGTTGGCCTTATCTCTCGGTGGTGGCGATGTAAATCTCGTCGAGTGGACGGCTGCTTATGCCACCATTGCGAATGAAGGCCGACGTGTGTTCCCATATTCAATATCACGCATTACAAATGCAAAGCGTGAAATTATCTGTGAGCAGCCACAGACACCAGATGACTGGGCCATTATGCGGGATGACCCAAATGCAATTCCGCCTTGCGAAACACCGCCGGACAATTGGGGTCAGCAAGTCATTCCAGTTGAGCATGCATATTTGATGAGTGACATCTTGTCAGATGATCAAGCACGTTACTCCGTGTTTGGGGCAGGGACATCGCTTGAAACACAGTCAAATGCAGCAGTAAAAACCGGCACGACCAACGATGTGCGCGACACGTGGGCAATGGGGTATCTCCCTAATTTGGCCGTTGGGGTGTGGACGGGGAACGCGGATTTCACCCCGATGGATCAGGAGCTTGGTAGTGCTACCATTGCGGGGCCAATTTGGAACCGTATCATCACTGGCGCGTTTGACATTCTGGATGACGAGCCAGCCCAATTTGCGCGCCCAAGTACCATTGTTGAGCGTGAAGTTTGTGTTGTAACTGGGGCAGCTGTGAGCGATTATTGCCGCGAGATGATCAATCCTTATACGGGTTGGACTGGGACTTATACAGAAATATTTGCCGCAGGCACCGAACCAACGTCGCCTGAAGATGACATCATTGGCTATGTGGATGTTGATCAGTTTTCTGGCAAGCTACCAAGTACAACCTGTGGTCGCGACTATGTAGAGACACGTCGGGTTCTCAATTTGCAAGATCCATTTGTCTTAGACTGGCTCGCGCAAGATGGGTTAGGGCAACAATTCGCGCAAGTGTTGAAAATTGAAGAAGGTACCGATGTTGCGCCGATTGAAGAATGTGATCTTGAAGATCCACGGCCATTGATTGAGGTGGCTTACCCGCCGAATGGTCAGATCATCAAAGAGCGGATTGAAGTTTGGGGCTTCATTGATGTGCTCAATGGCGAATTCGATTATTACGAAATCGAATGGGGCTTCACGGAAGACCCAACAGAGTGGGGCCCGACACAAGGCCGCCAACGTATTCCGGTGACGCGTGACGGTGGTGAACCGCAAATGTTAGGACAGTGGTCAATTGTTGAAATTCCATCTTCAATTGTCACAATCCGAGTGCGGGTGTTTGACACGGAAGGCCATACCGCTGAGGTGCGTCGCACGATCCAGATTGATAATCCAAATCCAATTGCGCCAACGCCAACGCCGACAACAGTAGTGCCAACGGAAACGCCAATTACGCCAGCGGAGACAGCTGCACCGGATGCAACGCCAACACCATTGCCGCCAACCCCGACCGCAACCGTGATTCCAACCGAAACGCCAGCGGCACCATAAGACATACAGGTTTCATACGCATTCCAGCGGTAACTAAACTTGCAAAGACGGTCGAACAGTTATAATCTGTTCATATGACAGACCTGAACAATGCTCCTAGCAACACCTATTTTTATCCAAACCGGATTGGGCGTGTCATTCTCCAGTCTATGGATGAAATTATGGGTGAAGCCTCAGTAAAGCAAGTGCTTGAGGTAGCAAATTTGGAGCATCTCAACCGCAAACCCGCTGGCAATTTGGCAAAGGAGATTCCCTTTGAGTGGGTTTCTGCATTGCAAGCTGCGACAGAAGAGGTCTATGGAGAGAAAGCTGGGCGCAGTCACAACCATAAGGTGGGGCGCAACTGTCTTAATACCGGCTTGCGTGAGTTTGATCCCATCTTAGGTGTTGCTGACTTGCCTATCCGTCTAATGCCACTTGGGATGAAATTTCGCGTTGGGCTAGACGTCTTTTCGCGGCTGTTTAATAATTTCAGCGATCAAGTTGTGCGTCTATCAAGTACAGACAAGCACATCCTTTGGATCATTGAGCGCTGTCCAGTGTGTTGGGGACGCAAAAGTGAAACGCCCTGTTGCCAGTTGGCAACTGGTATTTTGGAAGAAGCGATCTTTTGGGGCACTGGTGGCCGACGTTACCGCGTTGAAGAAACGGCCTGTATTGCGGCTGGCGATGAAAATTGCGTGTTCCAAATTGATAAACGCCCGTTAGATTAGCAAGTAAACCATCCTCTGCGCGTACAGACTTCGTTTGTCACGCGCTATTCCCTCATTTTGTAACTTGCGGTACCCTTCCCGCTAATGTATGTATTGTGGTCATTCGCCACAGTTCCAAATCTATTCTCATTTATGAACGTGTTTTCTAGAGTCTTCCTAGGTATTGTTTTGCCTGCATTGTTGTTGTCAATGGCCGGCTGTGGTCCTGTTTCTGTTCGCTGGGTTGAAGAGACTCCAACAGTCGCAATTGTAGAAGTTCCAACGGTGCAAGCAATTCAAACTGCAACGCCATCGCCATATCCAACATATGTAGATCCGACTGAGACGCCAACACCTACGCCGACGGCCACGCCTGACTATGGTGATTTACCGCCTGGGCCTGCAATCGCACCGCCGGAAGTCGCGCAAGAGCAAGCGGCTTTACGTCAAAACCCATATTTGCTAACAGATGTTGTACAAGACTTCCGTGATCCACTTAAAGACGAGCCTTTAGAACTAACGGCTGAACTTACAACACCGGCAGTGACCTGGGACAACTGGTGGTGTGCTGCCAATGAAAGTACGTTGGCACGTAACTTAGACCAAGATATGGATGTCACTTACTGGATCAATAACGCAGAAGTTCCTAAAGAGCTTGCCTATTCGTTCTTACAATGGCGCAACAATGGAACGGTCTGTCGGGTTACGGTCTTCTATCTTGAGAACTGGCCGGCAGGGGAACACACGTTAGAGTATCGACGCGTGTTGACAGACGATGTCTCCGATGGATATGAAGCGTTCCCGCCGGGGACCTACAGTGTCATTTATTCGGTGACAGCGCCACAACCTGCGGAAGAAACGCAAGCCGAGACAACAGAGGGTTCGTAATCTTCCGTGAATACGGTTGCACATTTCTGCAATGCAGAAGAATTGATGCGAAACTCACGCCAAAACTGCGAATATTTGTAACTTTCGATTCTTCTGATATTTCAATAGTCAGCCGTTGATTGTGCAGTATCCTTCTGAAAATACGGAATAAATCTATTTTCAGGAGTGTTGAAATGACAAATATCTTTTCTGATTTGCTTGGTAAGCAGGGCTATGTAATGATCGACGGTGGAATGGGCACCATGCTAATGGACGTTGGCCTGGTATCTGGTGATCCACCAGAAGAATGGAACGTTGCTCAACCGGAAAAGATTGAAGCTGTGCATCAAGCGTATGTTGAAGCTGGCTCAAACATTATTCTGACGAACACGTTTGGTGGCAGTTCTTTCCGCTTGAAGCTGCACAAGTATCAAGATCGCTCTTACGAATTCAATAAAGCTGGCGCTGAAATTGCGCGCCGCGTGGCTGACGCCGCTGATCACCCAGTATTTGTGGCTGGCTCAATGGGGCCGTCTGGGGAGCTTTTGTTTCCGCTAGGCGTTGCAACGCCAGAAGAGATTGCAGCATCGTTCGCAGAGCAAGCCCGCGGCTTGGTCGACGGCGGGGTCGATTTGCTGTGGATTGAAACGATGAGTGACTTATCAGAAGTGCAAGCTGTTGTGGAAGGCATTCGCACGGTCACAGACCTACCAATTGCAGCAACACTTTCATTTGATACACGTGGTCGCACGATGATGGGTGTGACCGCGCAGCAAGCCGCCGAAGAGCTTGGCAAGCTGGGGCTTGTTGCAATCGGCGGGAATTGTGGCAATGGGTTAGATGAACTTGCTGACGCTGTTGAAGCCATGCGTGCCGTGGACAGCGATATCTTATTGATTGCGAAGTCAAACGCAGGTATTCCAAAATGGATTAACAATCAATTGGAATATGATGGGACGCCAGAAATTATGGCCGCATTTGCTCAGCGAGTGCACGGCCTTGGCGCAAACTTGATCGGTGCTTGTTGTGGGAGCAATCCAACTCATATCGCTGCCATGAACAGTGCATTGGCGTTGCAACACGCATAAATCTAGATCTAAGTTCGTAAACGAAAAGGCCGAGCAATGTTTTGTTGCTCGGCCTTTTTTATTTCTTAGCTTTGTTTAGAAGCGCGTAATCGTGAAGCAATATTCACATTGGATTTCGTGCTGCCCTTTGATCAACTGCTGATTGAAAGAACTGCCACAGGCCGGACATTCAACTGGCGCTTCTAGCAATCGGCTGAGCTCATCTTTATCAATCTCAACAGCGCGATCGTTATGATAATCCCCACCGCGAGCACGACCTAGCATCTGAAGCCAATCTTCCACTTCGGGTCCATCTAAAATGAATAATGCCTTGCGGACAGGAGCAGAAGACCCAAACGTTAGCGTCAAGTGTTCCTCTGTAAAACTTTCCCCTTGTTCGCCTTCGCCATCGACATCTTCAAGATCATTTAGCAGAACATCTAACACCTTCAATTTGTTACGGTCTTTGTGCTCTTCAAACACAATGCGCTTGTCTGTCAAATAAAGAATGCCGCTTCGGCCCTCTTGACTATTGAGTACCATTGCCGCTTTGGCAGCAGCAACAGCGCCTTCAACAGGAGACAGACGGAAACTTGCCGTAGCAACAGCGACAAGAGTCCAGGAAACCCAGTCTAGGTGCGCGTCAACGGCTTCAACTTCCACTTCGAAATCGTCGTAAATTTGTTCAATGGCGTCTTCTGCGGCGTTGACCTGTGCTTGTGTGGTCGCCATTTGCGAGCGTAATTCCTGAACCATCGGGCGTGCCGACTCTGGATTGCTCGCGTAGCTCATAATATTGGCTAAGCTGCTTTCAACGCCTTGCATTTGGCTTACAAGTCGTTCACTTTGACGGTCAGCTTCGGTTTGGATGGCAGCGCGCATGCTTTCCCATTGGCCAGTCAGCGTCGCGATTTCTGCTTCCATGTCTTTCTCGAACGCATAGCCTTTGGCGCGATTGTCAGAGAGTTTGCGGGCGAGTTGGCCGACCTCAGTTTCTAAGTCTTCAACTGTGCTTTTGACAAAGCCAAGCGTTGCTTGCTTCTGTAGCTGATCGACTTCAGCTTGCAAGCCCACTAAAGTAGCCTTCGTAATGGGGCCGGTGAGGTCGCTGTAATTGAGCGTGCTACCATCCGTCATGTGCTCATCAAGCCGATCGAAAATGAAATCTGTGATGAGACGCATCCAGTCTTCGCTAGATTGGCGGCTCAACGCAATTTCAATAGCTTTGCCGCTCTTTGGACCGACTTCCAAAATTTGGCTACCGCCAAAGACACCTTTCTTTCTAGCCGTGGCTTTGTCCAACTCCGCTGGGCCGAATTGCCAGACAGCTTCTTGGACCAGCTTTTTCTCAGTTGGAATGAATAAGATCTTCTTGACGACTTCAGATTCTTTCCGTTCGAAAATCAGGCGTTCGTCTGTTAAGTACAGAATGCCTGCAATCTCTTTGCGACTATCAGGATTGAGCGTTGCCATTGCAGCGCGAATTGGTGTTTCGTCATCTTGCAGTTCAAAAGAAGCTTCTTCAAACGTATCCATGATCGTGTCGATCATGTTCAGCTGACTGTGAAATTTGGACGACGCGTTATCTATATCAGCGTAATTGGATGAGATGCGTCGTTCCATTGAACGGGCTTCGTTGCGTAATGAATTGACGCGGGCCTGGATTTGCGAGAGATTTGCGCTGCCATAGCTACTATTGCGAACTTGCGTCAATTGCGTTTGAAGCGGGGTGATACTCATTTGCAACTGTTGCGCCTGTTGCGCCACCGTATTGTCAATTTGATGTCGCAACCCTTCCCAATGGTCAATAATTGCATTGCAGTCAGCCTCAAGTCCGGCATTGAAGAGATAGCCGCGGTCACGCAAGTCCTCGAGCAGGTTAGGCATGTTTACAACGCGGGCATCAATTTGGTCAATCTCAGCGCGGGCATGGTCAAATGACGCTTCATCTTGCAGCATTGAAAGATCACGATTGAGCTGTGCCAGTTGCTGGGCATACTGATCTTGGCCGCCTTGCTGGTCATAGTCGCGCTGCTGCGGGATACCGCTCGGATTTACGCGTGGCAGTGGCATGCCTGGAATGACCATGCCACGACCGCCTTGTTGGCGTCCAGGCATGACAACATTTCCGGAAGGACGTGGTCTGACGGGTCGAATTGTGCCGTTTTTTTTGCGCGACACCCCGCTTATAGATGGTTTTTGAATTGGTCTAGTTTGGACACGCTTGAGCGGAGGACGTTTCTTCTGCTGGACCGGTTTGCGTGATCCACGTCCAATAACAGACGGCTGCTTGGAGTCAATGCCACCAAACCGTTTACGCACGCTGGAACGTGGCGCAATCTTTGGCCCAGTCCGGATAGAACGCTTCACAGACCCAGAGCGAAGCGGTGGTAAACCACCGCCACGACTGGCTTTCTTACCAGATGAGCGGCGGGGTGCTTTAGATTTGACACGCGTAATTTTTCGTTTCATCTGAGAGCCCTTTGTGGTTCGTGTTTCGGCTTAGACAGATCCATCCACGCTGGCACGGAGGTAAGCATCTATGAAGTTGTCAATGCCACCATCGAGTACAGTGTCTGCATTGCCTTGCTCATAGTTTGTCCGGTGATCTTTCACCATCTGATATGGATGCAAGACGTATGAGCGAATTTGACTGCCCCATTCGGCTTTGACATAGTCGCCTCGCATGGCGGCAAGCTCCTTTTCACGCTCTTGACGTTGAATTTCATAGAGTCGCGAGCGCAAGACTTTCATTGCATTTTCGCGGTTTTGGAGCTGCGACCGTTGATTTTGACATTGCACAACAATGCCGCTTGGAATATGCGTGAGCCGCACTGCGGTTGAGTTTTTCTGAACATGTTGCCCGCCAGCGCCAGCAGCACGGAACACATCCATGCGAATGTCTTTTGAAGCAATTTCTATCTCGGCAGCGTCTTCAACTTCTGGCAACACTTCGGCTTGTACAAAGGATGTATGTCGCCGATTTGCGGTGTCAAACGGAGACAAGCGGACAAGACGATGGACGCCATCTTCTGACTTCAAATAACCGTAAGCATTGCGTCCCTGTACATTCAGTGTGACGCTTTTGATCCCAGCAACGTCACCATCAGATTGATCCAGCACGTCAACGCTGAGCCCACGTTTTTCAGCCCAGCGCAGATACATGCGTAACAGCATGGCAACAAAGTCTTGTGAATCAACGCCGCCTGCGCCAGCGTGGAGGGACAAAATTGCATTGCCGCCATCTCGTGGACCAGACAGCATAAGCTCGAACTCTAATGTATCTAGCGTGGCTTCAATGGAGTCTATTTCGTCTTCAAGTTCTGCGGCAAGGTCCGCGTCGTCAAGTTCAATCAATTCAATTGAGTCTTGAACACGTTGCGCGATTGAGGTCCAGTTTTCGATGTCAGAACGGAGTTCGTTGGCGCGCTGCATTTTCTTGCGTGCACGCTCTGCGTCGTCCCAAAATGT
>JAHDIM010000444.1 GCA_020630805.1 Anaerolineales bacterium | reverse complement strand
TGGGCCGCGGGGGCGAAGGGGTCGTCTATACCGTATCCAATAAGCCAGACTTGGTCGCCAAGATCTACCATGCCGATCGGCGTACGGAGGAGCGCGAGGACAAACTGCTGGCGATGGCGCTCAACCCGCCGGACGATGCCACGATTCCAACGCAGCGTGGTCAGCACGTGGCCATTGCTTGGCCGCAAGAAGTGCTGTATCAGAATGACAACTTTCGGGGCTTTACCATGCCGATGATTGGCAACAGCCCCGACTTGTTCAAGGCGATGAATCCGCGCTTGCGTTCGCGCTACTTCAAAGAGTTTGATGCGCGTCACCTCCATCGGATTGCGCGTAATCTGACTGCGGCGCTGATATCACTGCATCAGAAAGGCCATGTGATGGGCGATGTCAACCAGAAGAATGTGCTGGTCAGTCAAGGTGCCTTGGTGACGCTGGTCGACTGCGATTCGTTCCAAGTGACCACTGAAGAAGGCCACGTGCATCGTTGCATTGTGGGCGTCCCGGAATATACGCCGCCTGAATTACAGGGCATTGTGCTCGAAACTGTAGATCAAAGTATTGATCATGACTTGTTTGGTAAGGCTGTAATCATCTTCCAACTGCTAATGGAAGGCTATCATCCGTTTTCGGGCGTTCCAACAGATCCAAAGTTTTCTGTCCCCGGCAAAATGGATTTGTACTGCATCAAAGAAGGGATCTTTCCTTACTTAGCGAATGATCGTTTCAATGCCCCGCCGCATGCGCCAGCCTTTAAGGCGTTATATCCGCCGTTGCAAAAGCTTTTTATCGATTGCTTCTTTGGCGGACATGCCGATCCAACGCAACGCCCTGAAGCGCCCGAATGGCTAGAAGTGTTGGCAGAAGCCGAAAAAGATTTAGTGCGTTGTAATCGGTTGCACTGGCACGCCAGCCATGTGGAAACATGCCCTGTTTGTGCCCGTGGCGGTGCGCCAGGGATCGCGCGACCGAGTGTCGTGCCTGGAGCGACCACTGCCCAACAGACAGCGCCTAAACCGCCACCTCCACCGCCGGTTCAAGCCGCAAATGCCGCCTTGGATTTCAATCCATACATTCTGTACAGTCTGGGTCTTAATGTCGCAGGGATTTTCCTGTCAGACTTTGTGCCACTCATTTGGAACCTCGCTGCACTGGGCTTAGCGTTACATGCGTTCCACTACTTCACTAAACCCAACACCATGAACACGCCTGAAAAAATTGTCGGCGGGATGAGCGCGGCGTATGGGCTTTCACAAGTGCTAATTGTGGGGGCTTGGTTGCTGCAGTTATTTGTGTTGTAGATGAGTAACCGGAATTTGCTGATCATGTTGGGCGCTTTAGTAGGCTTGTTATGCCTGCTTGTCATTGGACGAGGAACATTTTATGGGTCGGCGGCCCAGCGTATAGCAGACAAGACGCTGCAGTCTAGTGAAGTGCAAAGCGCTGCTACAGGTGATATTAGAACCTTACAGGTGTTACAACTGACTGCAACTACAGTGTCCGCAACGTTAACTGTAGAGGCATTTTCAGAAAGATTGATTTCTGACCATCCAGTCTTGATTGGTGCAACGCCCACAGCAAAACAGCCTCTCCCAACACTTACATCTGGAAGCATAAATCAGACGATATTTTTTGACGTTGGCCCTAACCAAAATTGTGTAGGGAGTGCGGAGATCGCTCTAAATTTGGGCGATCAATTTTCACTGGTAAAGACCGAATCTTCAGTGTCCCTGACCCATATCCAAAGATCTGCTGAAGTAGATACGCGAACAACGACGCACGAGGGTGCTGAGGCTTGCTTAAAGCTGCGCATCATTGCAAACGGAAATCGCGTGCAGTTTCTGGTTCAAGACAGCGTTCTGATGGAAGCTGAGACATTGAATGGGCCTAGTCGAGTGACAATCGACTCTTTTGGAGGCCTATCGGTCATGCAAGTCATCCGGCACTAGTGTTTATGAATAGAAATCGGAATTCAAACGCAACATTATTGGTTGTCTTCCTAGTTTTGTTTCTTGGCTTTGGTGTCATTGAGCAATTAGAGGAAAGGGGGCTTCGACCTAAAGTCATTGTGTCTGCAGAGCAAACGGCGGAAGTCTTGGTGCGTCAGCATCAAGTTGGGCTTTCAAGCAATGTGAAGCGCACAGAATTTGCGCTAAAAAATCAAATTGTTGACGACATTGCGAGACTGCCCGAAGACCCAATTGCGAAGCGATTTCACACCGACTTAGACTTTTCAACCGATGTGCTAGATGACGCCTGGGTGGTTTCCCAGAGTAACCCAGTAGTGGTTACAAATGGCCGCCTGCTAGCGCCGTCTACAGATGGACAATTCAGAATGGCTGACCCGCTTAGGGCTGGACAGATATTAACCGTGAAGACCCTACCAAGGGACGAGGTGCAAAGTTGCACTGGTCGGCTAAGAATTTTTGCCGGCCAAAATTGGCAATATCGGCTGGATTTACCTTCTCCAAATGCGATTAGATCTAGTACATATCTGAAAGGGAGTGCATTTGACTCAGTTTCTCTCAATGACATAAATGCCTGCCCAGAAATCACGTTGTTGAATATGCAAGACGAAATGCATATCTATGTAGATGGCGCGCATGTGCACAATATTTCCAAAACAGTTTCAGATGAAAGCAATGTTCGCATTAGCGTGCGTCTTCAAAACTTTGTGGCAATTGGCAAGCTTCAAGTCTGGGAGTTCAAAGACCCGCTTGCGCCACAAACAACGATAGACACCTCCGTCATTGCAGACTTAGCGCGTG
>JAHDIM010000443.1 GCA_020630805.1 Anaerolineales bacterium | reverse complement strand
CGAATTACGAATTACGAATTACTCTCTCCAAAAACGGCACCACATGCTGCAACGCAACCTTCGAGATATTAAACGTCTGTGCATGGTTGAACCGCGCAATTGAGACAAATTCTGACTGTGGAATTTCCGCTGCACAGGTCTCTGCCTTGTCATGGATGCCGTCGCCTGTGCCGCAGTAGATGAGGCAAGGCGTGGTCATGTTGGCTAAGGCTGGGCTAAGGTCTGGAAAAAGGCTCCAAGATGCCGCGAGGGCGCGAAAGTCATTCTGCATAAAATCGTCTTGAATGGCTTTCGGGACAGCATTGAAATCTACGCCAATGCGACCGTAAAAATCGCGAATGAACGCTTCTGGGCTGGTGCCATCAATGGTAGACGGACCATCGACCATGCGCGCATAGGGATGCGAACCGCCAATGATGAACGCGCTGATCCGTTCCGGGGCTAGTGACGCCAAGGCAAACCCAATCCGGCCGCCCATTGAAAAGCCCCAGTAGATTGCAGTTTCAACGCCAAGATCATCCAGTACCGCCACCACGTCGCTGGCGCGTAGTTCAAGCAAATAGTCGTCTGAGTTGTAAAGTTTGTCACTCTGCCCATGTCCCCGCGCATCGATCAAAATCAATTGATACTTGTCTTTCAGCGCCTCCACATAGCCGGTCATGTACCAGCGCTTGAGGTTCTGGGTGTACCCGTGCTGCATCACAATCGCTGGGCCTTGCCCCTCAACTTGGTAGTGAATGTTGACACCGTTATTGTTTACAAATGGCATTTGAAGGGTCCTTGAATGTGATGATGGACGAAGACAATAGACTGTAAATTTGAAACGCAGATAGTTTTGCCGCGGAGTTCTGCTGAGCAGGGCCGAAGTACGCGCAAGACGAGGCTAATGGGGATTTTCCTGCTCGTCCGCCTCGTCTGCGGCTAAATTATTCTATAAACCATCCGCGTTTATATTTCCGTCAAAATTGGACAATTTCAAAGCATTCCTGAGACCTGCGGACGATTATACTAAGCGACAAGAAAGGACAAAATCATGATTGCCAACCCAATAGAGCCCCCTGTAAGCGCTGTGCCGAATAACATGCTAACCGGCGCTGCGTATTTAGAGTCCCTCAATGATGGGCGTGAAGTCTGGTACAAAGGCGAACGCGTCAAAAATGTCACCGAGCACCCTGCGTTTCGGAATTCTGCCCGCAGCATGGCGCAGCTTTATGACGCCTTGCATAACCCAGAACTAGAAGACAAACTCACCACGGTCGATAAGTTTGGCATCCGCACGCATCGTTTTTTTGCGCCAGCGTACTCCGCAGATGACCTGCTCAAAGCCCGCGACGCCATTGATATTTGGCAGCGCATCAACTACGGCTGGATGGGGCGCAGTCCCGACTATAAAGCGGCGTTTATGGCACAGTTGGCCGAAGGCTATGGTTTCTATGATCCCTACGGTGACAATGCCTTGGCATGGTACAAGCGCTACGCCACCAAGGGATTGTTTCTCAATCACGTCCTGATTGACCCACCAGCCAATCGGGCCAAGCCGCGCACTGAAAACCGGGCCATGTGTGTCTCAGTCGATAAATCGACGGACGCCGGAATCTACGTGTCTGGCGCAAAGATGGTCGCGACTGGCAGCGTGCTGACGCATGCCACCTTTGTTGGCTTGAACAGTGGGGCGTCCGCCAATATGGAAGCCAATCGGGATGAAGACTTTGCGCTGGTGTTTATTGCGGATATGAATGCCTCCGGTCTGCGCGTGATGAGCCGACCCTCGTATGAATTCCGCGCCAACAGCCCCTTCGATGCGCCGCTCGGTAGTCGTTACGACGAAAACGACGCCGTCATTGTCTTTGACAACTGCTTTATCCCTTGGGAAAACGTGCTGATCTACCGCGATGTAGACAAGGTCAAACGCTTTCACGCCCAGTCTGGCTTTTTCAATCGTTATAACTTGCAGGCGGCCACGCGGCTGTACGTCAAACTCGAATTCTGTACGGGGCTGATGGTCAAAGGCACGCAGGCGTCTGGCACCAATCAATACCGTGGCGTGCAGGCTACCATCGGCGAACTGATCTCGATGCGCAATATGCTGCACGGTATGACCACTGCGATGGCGTCTGACGTTGAGCCGAGCTTAGGCGACTCGGTCGTGCCTAAGCTGCAGCTCGCTGCCGCTACGCGCGTCTATGGCACCAATGTTTGGTCCCGCGTGCGCCACATTTTTGAAACCACCTTAGCTGGCGCGCCGAGTTTCACTATTTCTTCCGTTGAAGATATGCACGTGCCAGAACTAGATCACGTGATTGATACCTACTATCAGGGCACAAATTTGGAAGGGCGTGACCGCATCAAATTGTTCAATCTGATTTGGGATTCGCTGTACTCAGAGTTTGCCGGACGGCATGGCTTGTACGAACGCAACTACGCTGCCACACCAGACCAGCAGCGCTTAGATACGCTGCGCTGGGCCACAAACCGCGGAGATGTTGACGACTACACCGCCTTCGTAGATGAGGCAATGGCTGACTATGACGTTGAGGGCTGGGTGAATGATGTTTGGAAATAAGAAGGGGGATGAATTGCTTAGTTGGTGAATAACTAATTGATCTTTGCTTGCCAAGGGTCTATATCCGTAAGTCTATATTGCATTTGTCGTAGTGACATGGCTTGCTATGTCAGATAGGCATCAAGTTAAGGATTATGGTCTTGAAAAAATTCGTTTCTGCTAGCTAAAACGAAAGCACAGGTGTCATCCCGCCCACGCCGTCAAGCAATTACTGCCATCTTTATTCGTTCGTGCGCGGGA
>JAHDIM010000065.1 GCA_020630805.1 Anaerolineales bacterium | reverse complement strand
GCTGCTGCCGCTGAACAAACGACAAGTGCAAGCCCAAGCGCTTCTAGCGCAAGCGGCATCACCATTCAAAATGACGCCAGCCAAGATATGTTGGTGCGCATGACTGGCCCTGGCAAGATTGATGTATATGTGAAAGCAAATACAACCGTGACGCTAGATCTGCCAGCTGGTGAATATACTGGCGAAATCAATGGCCCTAATGGTCAACTCGTCGGTGGACAAGATTTCAGCGAATTCAGTACCGTTCGCATCTTCGATATTCCAACCACCCCATGGTGGCCAGAATATGCATTTGGTGCTGAAGCGAAGTAATTCGTTAGCCACGCACAGGTCGCTTAAAACATAGCGTCCTTAAAACAAAGCGGGGTTCTACTTGAGACCTATGGTCACTTGCAGAACCCCGCTTTGTATTTAAGCGATTGGCTATGCTAACGCGTCCAAGCCAGCCAACGTTTGAATAAGTTTGCAACCGTTGGAGTCAGGCGTGTCCGGTTGTAAGCCCCGGCTGCTTTCGCAATTACCTCTGCTTGAGTCGGATAAGGATGAATGGTATTGGCGATTTTGCCTAAGCCAATACCATGTGTCATTGCTAACGTAACTTCGTTGATAATCTCGCCAGCATGAGAAGACACAATGGTCGCTCCAACAATTTGGTCTGTCCCTTTTTTGACATGAATTTTCGCAAACCCTGCTTTTTCGCCATCCGCTTTAGCGCGGTCCACTGCGCCAACCTCTGACGAGAACGTGTCAATCGCAATATTGGCTTTCTCTGCTTCCGCTGGCGTTAGGCCAACTTGCGCGACTTCTGGATCTGTATACGTAGTCCACGGAATGACCAACGCGCTGTACTTCTTGCGCCCCATAAATAACGCATTCTGAAGCACAATGCGCGCTGAGAAATCAGCAGTATGGGTAAATTTTTGTGGGATTGCAACATCCCCTGCCGCGAAGATATTTCGCACAGTGGTGCGTAAATTATCATCAATCTTGATGCCGCGACGGTCATATTCCACGCCAATGCCTTCCAAGTTAAGACCTTCAACGTTTGGAGACCGCCCAGCTGCCAGCAAAATCTCATCGACAACCACCGTCTTCGTTTGACCATTGTGTTCAAAATGGATCGTTTTTCCGGCAGCTGTCTGTTCAATCTTGGACGTTTTCGCACCCAAATACAGATCCACACCTTCTTTTGCGAGTTGGGTTTCTACAATCTCTGCTGCATCTGCATCATCCCGAATCATGATCCGCGGTGCGATGTCGAACAATGCCACCTCTGACCCAAAACGTCGAAAGGACTGTGACAATTCACAGCCAATTGCACCGGCGCCAATGACAGCCAAGCGCTTTGGCTTTTCTGTCAATTGCCACACAGTTTCGTTGGTGAGAAAGCCAGTGTCTTTCAAGCCTGGGATCGGAATAGCTGCAGAGCGGCCACCGGTGGCGATTACCGCGCTTTTAAACTTCAATGTCTTGTCGCCAACGCGAATAGTGTTTTTATCTGCAAATTCAGCACTGCCAAAGAAGACATCAATGCCAAGGTCAGTAAACCGCTGGGCCGAGTCATGTGCACTGATATCTGAGCGAACGCTGCGTACGCGCTCCATTATCTTAGAGAAGTTAGCTGTTGGGGCGCTCTCAACTTCAATCCCAAAGTCAGCAGCTTTTTGAAGTTCGCCCATCACTTTTGCTGACCGAATGAGCGTTTTAGAGGGGACACACCCAACGTTGAGACAATCGCCACCTAGCAAGTGTTTTTCAATCAACGCGACTTTTGCTCCAAGTCCAGCAGCACCAACTGCGCAGACCAATCCGGCGGAGCCGCCGCCAATGACAACTAAGTTATAGCGCCCAGATGGAGTTGGATTTTCCCAGTCGACAGGATGCGTATTCGCAATCCAGCGTTGGTTATATTCATCAAAAGGAGGGATTTCTAGAGACATAAGTTTTACAAATAAGTTCCGTTTTTAGGTTTGCGACATAGACGCACAAATTGTGAAGGGTCTTACCTTTCTAAATTCTGGAGTGCCCACACAAACCGCTGGACAATGCCAACAATCACCAGCCCACCCATTAGCCAAAATAAAGCTTGCTGATAGCTTGGCAGCAGTAGAAACAGTCCATAAAACAGCACTGTTTCTGACCCGCCAATTAGACCCGCCGGCATCGATACCGTTGTGGTCTCACCACGTGCTTGAGCGCCTAAGGCGCGCTTCTCAAGAATGGCAGATAGATACATCCAAGACGCACCGTTAACATAGAAAATCGAGATCAGCGCAATCGTCGCAATCAACATTTCAGAAGTCGGATTAGCCAAGGCAATTCCAACGGGAACAAGGATATACACGACAAAATCGAGCAGAATGTCTAGATACCCGCCAAAGTCAGACTGTTTGTCATGCGCCCGCGCAACCACACCATCAAAGCCATCCAAGGTGCGGCTCAGACCCCACACAAAAAATGCCAAGACATACTGTTGCTGGTAAGCCAACCAAGCCGTGTAGGCACCGGTCAGAAATCCTAAAATCGAGACAATATTCGGATGCACCTTAGCAAGTGGTTTTGCCAACGGCGCTAAGATGCGGTTTTTTAGAGGACGGGTAATCGCGTCAAGCATTGTGAATTACAGAGATTACAGTTTCTCGAAAATTGTTTTACGCATAAGCCACTCCGTTACTCGGGGCGTGACCAAGCCCAAACGTGCCACAATCCGGCTGGCCAAACTTGGAAGTAGTTGGCGCTGTCTACGCTCTGTAGCGCGATAAATTTGCGCAGCCAATGCGTCTGGCGACATGCGTGTTTGCTCGCGAGAGTTATCCGGACTATAGCGTCGCGCATGCGCAGTTCGCGTTGGTCCAGGAAAAACTGTCAACACATTGATATTTCGGGGCTTGAGAGCAACGGCCAGACTCCGCGCATACAGCGCAAGGCCATCTTTAGAAGCCCCGTAGACACTCGCGCCTGGATAACTTACAAAATGCGAGAGCGAAGAAATAAACGTGAGCGTGCCTCCTTCGCAAAGCTGAGCCTTTTCAAGTAACTGCTGCGTTAGCAATAGCGGAGCTTGCAAATTGAGATCTAACACCAGTATCTGCTCTTCAATGGTCATTTGCGCAAAATGACCAGCAGCACTGATCCCAGCATTGTGGATGACCACATCAAACGCGCCGTCTAACGCAAGCTCAGCAATGGCACCTTGATCTGTCAAATCGCACAGATGTATGTCACAGGAGCCACCACGTGCGTCAATATCTGCTTTTGTTACAGCAGCCCGTTCAGCATCCACATCAATACCAACAATATGATGCGTTTCGGCAAACTTTAGCGCCAAGGCTCGACCAATCCCATCTGCGAATCCTGTAATTAGACAGCGCCGCGGATCTGACTTTGACTGCGCGACTGTTCTAGACCGCAGCGTATCAATGCCGCGCCCAAACTGTTGGCCGACAGAAAACAACAGTCTATTTGTGCCGCCAATGACAACTTGTCGGCGATTACTTGCAATCGCACGCATTATTTTCTGGGCGACGCGTTCAGCCGAAGGAAACCGATCCCAATCCATCTGAGCTTTGTCAACACCTGCCTTTGCATGCATGCCCGTACGCGTCGCGCCCGGCAAGATCAGTTGAACACCAACATCATCTTGTAATTCCACGCGCAAGCTGCGCGCAAATCCATTTATCGCTGCCTTTGAGGCGATATAGGTCGCATAGTCCGCCATGCCCAAAGCGGTTGCCACTGAACTAATGAGGACAAGTTTCCCAGCAGTCTGCCGAAGTAGCGGCAGCAGCGCATGCGTCAACTGAATGGGGGCATAAGTATTGACTTGTAGTAACGTCTTAATATTGTCTGGCGGTTGCGCCTCGACCGCGCCCACATACCCCAGCCCTGCATTATGAATTACATAGTCGAGCTGTTCAATTTGCTGTTGCGCAAGATGATCAAGAACACGGTGTACTGCATCTGCTTGGCTCAGATCAGCCTGACAGTACGTTTGTGGCGTAAATAGCGTCTCGCTTAGTGCAGAAAGCGGCCGACGACCGACCAACACAAGCTGGTTACCTTGCGCGGCATATAAGCGCGCAAGTTCCAGCCCAATGCCATCGGTGGCGCCGGTGATCAGAATTGTTTGTTGAGATGTTGACATCACTGCATTGGACGAAGATGCTTGAAGAAACCTTACTAGACAAGGCCTATTCAGTTTAGCGCGCCGGTGAACAACTGGCTAAGCGAGTGCAGTGAGGTTAGTTCGGGGTAGAGATAGGCCAATTGACAACAACTGTCGTGCCTACCCCTTCTGTGCTGGAGACATCAATCGTTGCGCTGTGGGTTTGTAAAACATCTGACACAATGGCCAAGCCAAGCCCGATGCCAGACTGGGCTGTATTCGCCCGATAGAACCGATCGAAAATTTTAGGCATGACGTCAGCCGAGATGCCAATGCCTTGATCTTGAATTGTTAAAGACACTGTGTCTTTCTCAGGGTGATGTTGTGTTTTGAGGACTAGCGTTGAATTCGGCGCAAATTTCAGACCATTGTTGACAAGATTCATAATCGCCTGTGTCGTTTGCTCACGATCTAACTGCAACAGCGGCAGATCAACACCAAAATCGGTTTCGATTTGCACACTCTGCCTCGCGATCTCTTGCTGGCGGGCATCTAACACTTCTGACACCAAAGCATTGAGGTCAATCGCCTCACGATCAATCCGAGACCGCAAAACATCTAAACGCGAAATTTCCAACACCGACTCAATCAGCTTTTCAAGATGCGTCAATTCTTGATTCAAGGTCATGTAAGGTGCCTCACGCTCTTCCACAGCAGACGCAACATACTCATCTAGGGTGTGATCTAGATTGGCAATTGGAACCGCAAGTTCTTGCGTAATGTTTGAGACAAAACGTGACTTGAGCTGATCTAGTTCGCGCAGACGCACGTTGGCAGCCATCAATTCGTCAGAGCGGCGAATCACGCGGTCTTCAAGCCCTTCAATGAGTTGCACCCGATCTAACGCTTGGCCCATCGTTTCGGCAAAGCCGCCAAAGAGTTCAAGGTGACCTTCATCAAAGCAGTTTGCACCGAACTTCTCGGCCAACACTACACCAATGCTGCGGCCACCGCTCTCAAGCGCGCCAATCATGATGGATCGCTCTTGAGAATGATCTAACTGAGCTTCGAAGACATCATGTGCACTAACTTGGGCAGAATTCAAGCGTTGCACCCCACCAGCATTAAAGACTTGTCCGACCAACGTAAAGTCTTTTGTCTGCACTTGATTGAGTAGCGGCGCAAGTAAGCCTGTCGCCCGACTATATTGCAAATGATTATCTTTATTTGGCAGCAGAATTGCGGCTATATCCAGTTGAAATTCTTGCGTAAGGGTGTCAACAGAACGATCTAAAACACCTTTGGTCGTGTCAACCGTTCGCAGCGCCAATGAGAAATCTGCCAACTTACCAAGATATGCAATCGAGCGCTGGGCGTCTGACCGCAAAAAATTATTTTGAATCGCAACTGCCGCTTGGTTAGAAAAGAGCGCGATGGTATCTAGTGTTTCAACAGCGACCGGCGCATCATCATGAAACAGCACTTGAATATTCCCCACAACCTCGTCACTCGCCACAAGCGGGATGAGCAGACGACGCTGGCCTAGGTTCGGATCAACATGCGAGGCAATTACCAGACTATCTTCCACTTCACCAAACAAGTCCTGCCAAGAAAGCGCTAGAGTTTCAATGGCCGGTTCACCATAACTAGCGACACTTTGCCATGCATCATCATTACGCAAACTAATATTTGCAGACTGAAAATTCACAATTTCCGAGACTTGTGCCAACAAACGCGGATAAAAGTCTGAGCGTACGCTATTGGCCGTAATCCGCGTCAGCATTGACTGCATGTTGTATGCATCCTGCTGCGCTTGTACATCAGCCTCATAGGCTCTGGTGCGTTCCATTGCTAAGGCTAAACGCGTCGCAACCAGCGTCAGTACGGTCTGATCATCTTTCGTAAACGCATTTGGCGACACAGACTCCAACGTTATGACACCATATAGACTTCGACCGGTTTGAATGGGCACAGACAATTGCGACTGCGTGAAGTGGTAATGATTGATGTACCCCTCTAATTTGGACACATCCGGAACCAGCAGCGGCTGGCGGGTTTCTGCAACCGTTCCCACAATGCTTTCACCATAGTCCATGGTGACAAAACGCGAAGGATGCAGGAATTTACCCTGCATAAAACTCGTTTGCGTGGTCATCGTCCGATTTTCTTCATCGGCGAACCCAACAACCACGTGGTAAGCCCGCATACTGCTATACAGCAGTTTCACAAGTTCTTCGATCAACACCTGCTCTGAGCCCGAGTTATTGAAAACCTGCGTAATGTCTTCAATCAGCCGCAGGTTTGCAATCCGCTTTGACTGCACCTGCGCCGCCGCCCGACTGGTTGTGACGTCTTCAAACGTCACAAGATAACCAATATCGCCCGTGCGCGACTCGGTTGGGGTCAACATTACGCTGTAAATGGGCGCCGTTTCATCTAACTGACTGTCAAAGCTAGTGGACTCTTTTTCAGGCCGATATGCTTTCCAAGACGGAAAGAAATAACTAATCTGAACGCCCTGCAACTCCTCTTGTGAGAAGTTCAAAATCTTCCGAGCGTTGCTGTTGCTGGTCTCAATATTGCCGTTATAGTTCACCACAAATAAGCCAGAGGGCAAACTGTTGACAATTTGGTCAGCCGTCGCGCCTAAAGAAAACCAATTGGTCAGCGTATTAAACGGTTTCCAATTTAGCATTAGACACTCACCTTCTGCGACACAAGCGGAAGCTCAACGGTAATGGTTGTGCCCTGCTGCTCAATGCTGTCAATAAAAATGCGGCCTTCGTGTTGCTCCACCACTTCTTTGACAATCGACAAGCCTAGACCCGTCCCAATAATGTCAGACTGCGCCGCATTGTCACCCCGATAGAACCGATCAAAAATATGCTGTTGTTCTGCTTCACTAATCCCTAATCCAGTGTCAACAATGTGTAGAGCAACACAGTCATTTGCAGCATCGAATGTTGTGCGCACATTGACAGAGCCAGCGCTGGTGTAATTGATGGCATTTTCAAGCAGTTGATTGACAACCTTATTCAGCAGAGCTGGAATCCCTGTAATGGAGGGCAAGCGATAATCAGACTCAAATTGCAGGCGCAACCCTTTTTGTTCAGCAGCGCTACGATGTTGGTCAATTTGCGCCTGCACCAATGTATTGAAATCAAACGCGCTTGGCATCGTGCGCAGTTCTTTTAGATCAAGCTCAGCAATGGTGTGAACAGATTGCACAAGTTCGTCTAAGACAGTAATTTGCTTGTCTAAGATTTTGGTAATACGTGGGATTTTCTGCTCTGGGCTCTTAGAGAGCATACCCATCCAAAGCTTCAGATTGGTAAGCGGCGTGCGCAAGTCATGTGACATATCACTTACAAACCGCGACTTCAACGCATCATCGGCTTGTAACTTCTGATTGACATCTTCAAGCTCAAGCGTCCGTTTGGCAACTTCACCCTCTAGCACTTCACGGGTAGAAATTGTTGCCACTGCATTCGTCACAATTTGCGCAATCTCATCTAGAGATTGCAATTGCGCTGGGCTGAAGCGTTTCTCATCAATTTCAAGCTGCATCACAACCTGACTATCATTGATGAGCGACAGTGGCACTAGCAAACAACGCTGCGTTTCAGACACCAGCGAGTCACGTACAATACTGTGCCCAGCCTTCACAGCAATACTAAGCGCTTGAGATGCAGCAGCAATTTCGTCACCAATTGTTGCATTCAGTTGCCATTCGCTTTGGGCAAAGCGTTGCCACAAATAGGCGCTGTCTGCCTCCAAAATTTCGGCACTGGTCTGCAAACCCGTTGAAAGCGCACCGTCCACCGTGCTGATGTCACGCAATGCAGTATTCAACTGCAAGATTTTGCGAAGCCGGCTCCGCAGCAAATTTGACGCGTCTAGATTTTGCGCATTCAAAATTGCCAACGTTGCCTGACGTGACATTGCCCGCAGCACCTGCACATCTGGCCCCCAGAAAATGCGATGAATTCGATTATTGATCAGCAGCGCACCGAAGTGCCTACCATCGGCTTCTAGCGGCGCAACAAGCCAATTCCCCGTGACTTGCTGATTCAACAATGAATAAACGCGATCTTCTTCTTCAGTTCGAACAGACAAAACATTGCGCTGATTCAAGGCAATGTCAATGATGCAATTGTCATCTGGAATGTAATGCAACTCTTGGATATCAAGTTCGGTCTCGCCGCGCAACGCAACAATTTCAACGCCCTCATTCGATACCAGCGCAATGGCCCCAAAATTAAATTCGATAGCCGTCCCCATGAAGCCTAAAATGTCTTCCAGCACGCCGTCCATTGTTTTGGCAGTTGTAAGGGACTGCGACGCCTGCTGTAGCGCTTCCGATGCCGCTCTGGCTTGGATCTGGCGCTGTTCAGCCCAAATTTTTTCTAGAACTTCCGCACTGATTTGCGTAATGCGTCCAAGCAAGTCCCGCTTGAGGTCACACAAGTGTTCAATGCCATACAACTGAACTGCACCAACCACCTGACTTTCAGTTGACAAGCGCTTGGCCAACACCAAACCGGGTCGGCTTACTGCCTCTTCGAGCGTAATGTTATCTGTACTCAGACAACTATCTGGTGAACTGGGGTCAACCACCACCATTGAATAGTCTGAAGACTTCAGCCGCACAGATTGAGGTGGCTGGGCAATGGCAAAATAAGGTTGCGCAATTAGAACTTCAGCATGCGTTGCATCAAAGCCGCTTTCTAAGACTCTACGCAATGTGGATACAAGATCAGCTTCGTTTTGGGTTTGCAACGCAGTTTGGCTAAATTGCGTCAGCAATTCAAAGTTTTCAAGCTGCAAGTCCAAATATTGGCTTTGCGCGACTTGTTGGCTAATGTCGGTGATCGTGACCAGCCGGTCTTCCCGTAATGAATTTTCAATCGGGGTAATCTGAAGCTCAACGGTCTTTTCATCGAGCGTGAGGACACTATCGATTGTTGCTAGGGCAGGTCGGAGTACAGTCGTGTTTAGGTTGGTACCAATTGTTACAGTTTCGCCAAGCAACTGCTGGGCAACCTGATTTGCTTGCAGTACCCGATCTTTCCGATCGATGACTAACAGGCCGTTTGGCATAAGGTCTATTAGCCGTTTATTCGCGCCGTCGAATACATCAATAAAGCGCACTTGGAACAAAGCCCAAATTGCAATAACCGCAGTAAAGGTTGTAATGACAGGCGTGAGATCCAGAACGGGACTCAGAAAATCAAAGATGCGAGCAATTGTGATGGCATTAAACACAATTGGGGCCGCTGCGCCAGCCCATACTAACAGTGAATAGCTAATCGACTTACGAATGCGGCGCACAGTAAGGGCTAATGCCCACAGTGCATATAACAGCGCACTATAAACCGGCGCAATATATGCAACCCAATAGAGCTCGCCTAAGCCACGAAATGGCAGCGTCAGGCCCATGAACGTGCCAAACTCTGCTGGGGTTGTAATCAGGTAATGCCAAGGGTTGGCCAGCGCAAACAAGGCCACCACACTGGCGAAAACCCAGACAACTTGTCTGAAGCGCTTATTGCTGCCCAGTGTTGTTGCATTGAACCCTAAAATGGCTAACAGAAACGATGCGGCTAAAAAAGCAGACAACGCTTGAATGCCATTTCCAAGCCAGTTCTGAAGCGCCATATTCACAACGGCGCCACGAATCAAGGCGAATAGATTCCAAAGCCCTAGGCAGAAAAAAGCAACACTGAACTCAAACACACCAGGGCGATTTCGGCGCTGCCAAGTGCTAAGAAGAGAGACCGTGTTGACGCCTATGCCAACAATGAAGAATAAGAAGAGGTATGACCACTGAAGCGTCATTAATTTTCATTGTATAGCAAAACACAACCTCGACAATTAAGGAAAAACGCCCATCACAATAATATGACAGGCGTCTAAAGCTAGATGATTAAGTTATGGGCGAGCGGATTAAGCTTTGCGCACCTATCGGCGGTCACCCATTATTCGTAGCAGCATCAAGAATAGGTTGATGAAGTCTAAGTACAGTGCCAGCGCTGCGGTAATACCAATACGCCGGACGGCCAAGGTGTCTCCTGAGGCCACAGCCGCATAAGTGGCGCGTCGCGTGCGCTCTGTGTGATAGATAGTCAGCCCCATGAACAACACGACGCCTACGACCGAAATAATCCATTCCAGTGCGGTACTTTGCAAGAAAATATTCAGCACTAACGCAATAAAAAACCCAATGACAGCCATCATGACGTAGCCACCAATGTTGTCAAACACACGTTTTGTCGTTAGCCCGATGATGCCCATCGCGGCAAACAAGCTTGTTGCCGCTAGGAAGGTCAACGCAATACTTCCCGCAGTGTAAGCGAGAAAGATCATTGAAATCGTGACCCCATTGAGTGCAGCATAAAACAGGAAGATCCCTGCCGCAATGCCCGGCGACAGTCTATACGCAGCCCCACTAACCGCAAACACAAGTAACAATTCAACAATAAACAAGCCCCAATAAATACCTGGATTGCTAATCAGCAATTCCAATAGTGGTGGTGTTGAAAGCGTTACCGCTGATGCGATTGTGGTAAGCAGCAGTCCCAGCCCCATCCATAGATAGACGCGTGTCATGGCACGCCGAAATGACTGCTCTAATTCAGACTGTGAATAGTTTGCGGCCATCTCTGGCGCAGACGATAAGTTATCAAAAGCCATTGCAATTATTCTCCAAACTACTGGCGTATATTACTACACCGCCATACTATAGTCTCATAAACTGTATTAGAAACATATCTGAGACGCGATTAAATACAAAAGGGCCAGCCTATGCTTAGACTGGCCCTTTTTACAAGTGTAGTGCCACTCCGCAGAGTGGCGTTACACTTGTGCTTTTTGATCACACACTCTCGAAGAGACGCGTAAATTTAGTTTTGAACGATAGTCTCTTCAGAAACATGCGCTTCACGTCGACGCAACATGCGTGAAATGCCTAAGCTGGCTAAGAAAATGGCAACGGCCGAGACCAAAATCCAAGGATTGAATTCTGGGCGCGCCCCGTCTAAAACGCTTTCCAATGAAATGGAGGCCCCAAATAAGGTAAAGGCGATCGTTCCTGGCAAGCTCCCGAGCGCGGTTGCGAGCAAAAATGCTTTCCAGTCAATTTTCAGAAAGCCAGCCAAATAATTCACAAAGTCATATGGCAAGAACAACAAGCGCATGAGAAAGATTGTCTCAAAGCTGCGTTCACGCATCCCGTTTGTATATTTGGACACCAAAGTGCGTTCTTCTGAAGTGTCATCAATCAGGCCCTTTCCAAAATAACGGCCAATAACATAAGCCAGCAGTGCGCCCATATTCGAGCCAATGACAACCCACAAAATTCCTAGTGGGCCAAAGAAGGCCCCTGCAGCAACTGACAGCACGCCCGCAGAAAACAGGAAAATTGGCCGAACCGTGTAAAGCACCACAAATAGCGCTGGGCCAAAAATAGGGTGCATCATAAAGCGCGTCATGCGCCGCAAAATTTCTGTAGTAGAAAGTCCAGTGACCTGCGCGTAATAAAAATAAGCCCCGATAATTGAGACCCAAAAGACAAAGGCCAGCACCTTTTGCCAGTGCTCTGACCAAAAATTTGAAGTTTTCTTAGACTGCATTGAAAGTGTCATACAACGAATAATCCTCAAGTGAGTGTACTAATTGAAAGCGTAAGCAACCACATAAAGCGATTTGTAACTCCCCGACACTGACAGTCTCATCTGCAAAACTCTTACGCAGATAACCCACCTCTTATTTTTTCATCATCTAGCACTCATCTTTGGTTACGCTGTGCTTTACAATTGCACTACAGTCAACGTTATTGAGTCCTAAATGAACGAATTCATTCCGCCTCCAACTCCTAAAAGCAGCCCGCACGGCGGCCAAATTGCATTGCTGACACTCAGCGCTTTTGTCGCCATTACTGGCTCAATTGCCACTGCCGTCATCTGGATGTTTCGGCAGACCTCTTTGGCAAACATTGGCCCAAACTTTGGTCCCTTGTGGATGACGCTAAGCTATCTTGCCTTGTGGGTCGTCCTCGCAGCGCCATTGTTTGCAGCGGGTCGTTTCATAAAAACTGCGCGCTACCAAACTGTCATTCGGTGCTGGTTCTGGGCCTCAATTAGTCTCTTGATTTTTATTCCGCTGCGATTTTTGCCATATACAGCAGCACAATGGACCGCTCTGGCCCAACTAGGATTAGGGATCAGCGTCTTAGTGGTGTTACGCATTCAGCGACCAGACTCCAACCCAAGCGGCAATCGGAACGCGATCTTAGCTGTTGCTTGTGGTGCAATGTTGACGATTGCCTGGCTCCTAAGCGGCGCACTTGGGTCGCTGCTAGATACCGTACTCAATATTCTTGCAGCCATCGTTTTTGGCCTGATTACAGCCGAGATCATGCGAACTAAATTTGATCTCGATGCATTCGGTTCCACCACACGCTGGCGCGATACTGCGCTACTCGCGCTGACCATTGGCGGTGTCTTGCGCTTGCTCTCCATTGGCTTTGGCGCGAACGGACAACAGCTCATCTTGCTCATAGCGTTGCCTACATTGGGGTGGCTCGCAGCAGTCCTTATGCGCGACAGCGAAACGCCATTCCAGTCAATCTCCATACGTCCGCTGCCCATCCTTATTGGGATTGTCGTTGCAGCCGCCATCGCCCTTTTTGATGGCGACGAATTGTTCATCATGCTGGTTGGCATTAGCGCAGATGAAGCGTTGCCGATTGCCATGCGCACGGCTGCCATTACGGCTGGGCTTAGCCTCCTACTGGCGCTGATTATCGGGGGAATGCAACGCAGCCTAGGCAGCGTGCCGCAAATTGTGGCTATTGGCACCGCAGCTGTTGCCAGCATTGCCGCGCTTCTTTTGTATGGCATTGGTGGACAATTTGGATTACACGGTGAGCAGATGTTTGTCATCATGGCCAATCAACCTGACATTCAAGCCGTCGCCGAGATAAATGATATTGATGCCCGCCGTGCAGCAGCCTATTCTGAACTAACGACCTTCGCTAACGCAGATCAGGCTGAAATTCGCACAGTCTTGGAGCGCTTCCGAATTGACTACACGCCGTATTACCTAGTCAACGCTATTGAAGTGCCGGCAAACCCACTCTTACGGATTTACCTCAACCGTCGCGCGGACGTTGACCGAATTCTAGAAAATCCACACTTACGCCCATTGCCAGACCGCTTAGCGCTGTCTACAGGTCCGCACACGCAGCCAAGCTCACCGGACTGGAATCTGCTCATGATTGACGCACCGCGCGTGTGGGACGAGTTAGGGATTACTGGCGCTGGCGTGACTGTCGGACAGTCTGACTCTGGCGTGGAATGGAACCATCCCGAATTGATTGAGAGCTACCGTGGCAACGGCAGTGACCATAGTTACCATTGGTTAGATCCATGGAACGCAGACCCAGTTCCATATGACCAAGGCGGACATGGCACCCACACGTTAGGAACAATCGTTGGGAAAACTGTAGGTGTTGCGCCAGATGCAGAATGGTTTGGCTGCAGCAACTTATATCGCAACCTTGCAAATCCGACGCTGTATCTTGACTGCATGCAGTTCATGCTGGCGCCATATCCACATAACGGCAATGCCTTTACGGACGGTGACCCCGCCTTAGGCGCAGATGTCATCAATAACTCCTGGGGCTGCCCTGAAATTGAAGGCTGTGATGCAGATTCACTACTGGTCGGGACACAGTCGCTGCGCCATGCGGGGGTCTTCATTGTGGCTTCCGCCGGGAATGATGGCCCAAACTGTGAAACAGTCAGTAGTCCCATATCCACCTATGACGAAGCCTTCTCTGTTGGCGCAATCGACGCCCTTGGCAACCCGACTGGCTTTAGCAGTCGCGGCCCCGTCACCATTGATGGAAGCAATCGGCTGAAACCTGACATTGTGGCCCCAGGTGAAGATATTCTTTCAGCCACACCAGGGGGGACATATGATCGTTTCCCCGGCACGTCAATGGCTGGACCGCACGTTGCAGGGGTGGTCGCGCTTATGTACTCTGCAAATCCAAACCTAATTGGCGAAATTGACACGATTGAACAAATTTTGATCAACACCGCAGTGCCAATCACCGGTAATTTCTCAGACACCGGCTGTAATGCTGACAGTGTCCCCAACAACACGACCGGTTACGGTATGGTCAACGCATTCGCTGCCGTTGAAGCTGCACTCGCATGGCAACCATAAAGCAGGAATTGAACGGCATCGTTGCCGCTGGTGATCCGCAATCTGCCGCTGCTGGCGCTGAGATGTATGCATTGGGCGGCAACGCCTTTGATGCCGCAGTCGCCGCTGCCTTTGCCGCCTGCGTGGCGGAGTCTGTCATCGTCAATATCAGCGGTGGTGGCATGGCAACGTGGTACGACAGTCAAACAAAGCAGATCCAGTCGCTAGATTTCTTTAGCACGATGCCATCTGGCCCACTGCACGACAAGATCGATTTTCGTGAAGTCGTTTTAGACTTTGGTTCCACGACCCAGTCTTTCTTTATTGGCCGCGCCAGCGTTGCAGTTCCCGGAATTGTGCCAGGCCTTACCAAATTATTAGCGCAGTCAGGCCGCTTACCGCTCAGAACAGTTCTACAGCCTGCAATTCGGCTTGCAAAACAAGGCGCCATCCTTTCTGAAGGCATGGACTACATCCTGCGTCTGTTAAGAGACATCTTTACAGACACGCCACAGCTTGCCGCAATTTATGCGCCTGATGGACAACTCAAGCAGGCCGGCGAAGCATTTCAGATGCCGCAGTTCGCAGAGACCCTAGAACAGCTGGCAACGACTGGAGCATCCCTATTCTCTACTGGCGAGATTGCCCAAGCCATTGTGCAAGACCAAGTCCGCAACGGCGGTTTAGTCACTAGCACAGATTTGCGAGACTACTCAGCTAACCTCTGCACACCAATTTCGGTGCCTTATCGAGACACCGAAGTTCACGTTCCTCCACCGTCTTCAACTGGCGGGGTGCTAATTGCCTTTGCACTGAAACTACTCAACGCAGTCGAGCTTACCAATACACAGCCAGACAGTGTCGCTCGAATTCGAGCATTGACAGAAGTTATGCGGCTTACAAGCCAAGCCCGCGAAACATGGGAAACGCTCACTGGTTCAGACGCTGAGCGAATTGCAGCATTTTTAGATGAACACTATGTTGATGGCTATCGAAAGCAATTGCGACAAAATTTGTCACGCCGCCCGTCTACTGGACAAGCCTCTGAAGTTGCGCCAAACCACACAACGCACATCAGCACGGTCGATAGTGAAGAAAACTTCGTCAGTATCACTATGTCTGCCGGCGAAAACGCGGGATATTTAGTAGGTGACACTGGCGTGAGCCTCAATAACATGCTCGGTGAAATTGACTTACATCCGCTGGGGTTTCATAAAATGCCGGCTGGCCAACGCATTGCCACCATGATGTCGCCCGCCATTGTGACGCAAGCTGGAACGCCGATGTTGGCGCTTGGCAGCGGCGGCAGCACCCGAATTCGCTCGGCCATTTTGCAGTTGCTCAATCTTGTTATCGACCACAATTTCAGCGTAGAGGCCGCAACCAATGCAAGCCGCATCCATTTTGAGAATAACGTCTTGCACATGGAACCGGGCTTCTCCATAGCCACCACAACAGAGCTACTTGACTTGCAATATACGCTCAATCAGTGGCCCAACAAGAGTATGTACTTTGGAGGCGCCCAAGTTGTCCACTACTCACAACGCACAGGTTTCAGCGCCGCTGGGGATTTCCGACGCGGTGGTGCAATTGCATCGAAGTCGGCTGTACAGTAGCTGAAATCGGTTAGAAAACAAACCATTCTCGACAAAAGAAACAAAAAATAGCCAAACAGTACTTGTTTTCAAAGTACTGACCATCGGTCAGAAATCGTGCGCGCATATCAGGTGTGAGTGATCATAACGTCGCTGCTGTTGGACAATCAAAAACGATTTTCTATTTGAGTTCTAACGCTGCGTCATTCGGCTAGCGTTCTAACCTTTTGCTTTACCTTTACTCAATTTTCACCGCTTGGTAGTGTTCACAAATTCTAAAACTCAAAAAATCAGCTTAGTTCTTAACCTTTTCTTTGCAAAAGCTAAATCCTCAAGTTTTTTGTTACAGGTATTGTAAAGACAGCTGTATGCTTTAAACAAACCTTAGTAAATTTTGGTTAACTTCCATAATTTATAGAAAAAGGACTTGATTCATTCACACAAACGTGTACAATGAATGCAAGAATTCTAACCAATTATATTTTTGGTTAGAATTCGGAGTGTTTGTAACGATTTGGACTGCTGGTCATCGCTCTAGGTAAATACAATTCGCCAGGCTGCCCAAATTACTGTTATTCGTACCTTTGAAGTTTGTGAAAGGAAAAAATTATCATGTCAGAGAAAATATTAGTAGTAGATGACGACGAAAATAACGTATGGTTGGTCAGCACCATCTTGAAGCACAATGGATTTGAAGTCATTGAAGCTTTCAGTCCAGAAGAAGGCCTTAAGTGTGCTTATCAGCAACATCCAGACCTCATCTTGCTGGATGTAATGATGCCAAATATGGATGGCTGGGAAGTTTGTCGCCGCTTGCGCGAGCTTTCAGAAGTGCCAATCGTATTTCTTACCGCGAAAACTGGTATCAAAGACGTTGTCCGCGGCCTAGACTCAGGTGCAGACGACTATGTCCTCAAGCCATTTGACAACCAAGAACTCGTTGCGCGTTGTCGTGCCCACTTGCGCCGTAAGCCAAATATCAAAAATGAAGGCGAACTCGTCTTCGACAATGGTGACTTGCGCATCAACTTCATGAACCGTGAAGTGACTGTCCACGGAAAAGTCATTGACCTCACGCCAAAAGAATTTGATTTGCTCGCCACGCTAGCACGCAATGCTGGTCGTGTACTGACCCGTTCAGAACTTGTCAAACAAGCCTGGGGCCCAGAATACAGTGATGCAAATGAAAGCCTCAAACTGTACGTGCACTACTTGCGCAAGAAGATTGAGCCAGAACCTGAAAATCCACGTTACATTTTGACTTCACGTGGAGTTGGGTATCGCTTCGCGAACAACTAATTTCCGATCACAAATCGAGACTTTCAAAAGCCGAGTAACAGAGTAGTTATTCGGCTTTTTTATTTTGACAGCCTATTTTGGATATGTTACGATGCAGACAGTAAATCACATATTTTTGCATTTGATTTAGGCTTATACATAAGCACCCTCTTTATCCTCAAAGACCTTTGTCTACAAACAGACAACGCATCATTTGAGACAGCAAATCTATTGAACTTATTGTGTCGGCACACAAGCTTTCTTGTGTGTTTTGGTGCGTCTAGCGGATAAAGATCTCAACCGAAAACAGCCCTCAATTTAGTTGAGTTTTTTCGGAACAAAAAAGAAATTCACGTTCTGAAAGCTATCGGAACGTTTAGCAAAAGGAAAATTGAATATGGCAGAAAAGAAACTGCGGATTATTCCAATCGGTGGCTTAGGCGAGATTGGGAAAAATATGACCGTGGTTGAGTACGGAAA
>JAHDIM010000064.1 GCA_020630805.1 Anaerolineales bacterium | reverse complement strand
TAGTCGGCAATGGTGTAGCCGCTGGCTTCATAGTTTGGCAGTTCAAAGCGTTTGGCTGGGAATTCATCAGTTTTGACGGGGTTGGCAACGCTACAGTCGGAGTCCAAAATCTTGATGATTTCTGCCGTCACCGTTGCCGTTTGAACCACTCCCGCATCGTCGGTGTATTCAGCCTCCCATGGGATGCCCACTTTGACCGCCAGACGCTTGCCGTCTTCTGACCAGCGCACTTCAATGACGCGCGCGTTTTCGTAGGTGAAGCAGCTGGCGGCTGCTTCAAGGTCGTTCCATTTGACAATGTTTGCCATCGCGGCTGGATCATAATTGCCTAAGAATAGCTTGCTGCCAGCAGCAAACGCGAATAAATCTTGATTGGGTGAAACTTCAAAGCCAGTGACTTCCGTTGACGATGTCAAACACCCCAGCGGTTGTGTTTCCAACGTGAGCAGTTCTACAGACTTGGCACACAGGCCATCGACGTAGGTGAGCGTGTCAATGTCTAACCAACGCAGACTACGTTTGGTGGAACCGGTGTCTGTCAATTGAATCAGATCGGTGCCGTCCGTATTGACGACCCAGATGTCGTTGTTGCGAATAAAGGCGACTTTTTCACGGTTGACGTAATCTGTTACTGCATTGTTTGCTTCGGCTGTGGCTTCAACGCTGGCGGCTTCGGCCTCTGCTGTGGCGGCGACAATGGCTTCTTGGGTTTGTGTTATCTCAAGCGCAGTTTGAGTTGCGGCCGCATCGACGGTGGCCTGTGCGGCAAGTGCAATATTTTGCTGTGCTTGCGCCGTCCCGGTCAGGGCAAAACTCGCGGCGCTGGCAATTGCTTCTTCGGTTTGGCTGGCAAATAAGGCCACTGCTTCTTGAGTGACCACTGCTGCATTTTCTGTCGCCCGAACGGCGTCCTCCGCAGATTGGATTTCGTCGACAGCGCGTTGTTCAGCCGTTGCAATTAGGTCGTTGGCTGTGCTAGTTTGCGTTGCAATGGTGTTCTCTGCAATGAGCTGTTGCAACTGTGAATTGTTTTGCCACCACAAATAGCCAACGCCACCTGCTACGGCGAAGCCGACGATGGTGAACAGAGTCAAGATCCAAGGCCAAACGCGTCTGCGTTTAGGTGCCGTCGATGCAACCGCTGGCGCTGGCGCAGGGGGCGGCGTGTGCTGGACGACAGGCTGCGGCGCTGGTGTTGCTGGTGCGGTTGCATGCACAGGTTCAATTAACGTCGATAAATCGTGTCCGTCCAGTTCTGGGTTGTTCGTAAGACTATTGAACGCGCGCGTCAACGCCTTTGCTGTAGGGTAACGCTGGGTCGGATCTTTCGCGAGCGCTCGTTCAACAAACGTTTTTGCTGGCGCAGGCAGATTCGGATTGAAGTGCAGAATGTTCGGCACTGGTTCCGTAATATGCTTGATGGCGGTTGCCATTGGCGTTTCGGCTTCAAACGGCAGCCGTCCAGACAGCATTTGGAAGACCATTACGCCTAATGCGTAGAGGTCAGAGCGTCCATCTAACTGCTTGTTGCCTTGGGCCTGTTCGGGGCTCATGTAACCGGGCGTGCCGATGATCATGTTGCCTGTCAGCGTGTTTTGCGTTGTGGAGCCACGCGCGATGCCAAAATCAGACAGATACGGCTGTCCGAGTTGATCAAACAAAATGTTGCCAGGTTTAAGATCACGGTGGATCACGCCTTGACTATGGGCGTAATCAAGTGCTTCACCGACGCGGCGCATGACTTCGCCAATTTCTTTCATCGAGAAGCCATGATGTTCAATACGTTCAACTAAGCTGCCGCCGCGCATATGGCGCATGACAAAGTACAACTGACCGTTCTCTTCACCAAAATCGTAAAGGGGCACAATGGCCGGATGCTCTAGCTGCGCAACCGTGCGGGCTTCACGCGCAAAGCGCTGGCGAAAGGCTTCGTCCTGCGAAAATTGCGAAGGCAGAACTTTGATCGCCACCTCGCGGCCAACTTGTGGGTCCCGGCCAAGATAGACGATGGCCATGCCGCCGCGGCCAAGCTCGCGGATAATTTCGTAGCGCGCAATTTTGTTTGCTGTCATAAGATATTTTGGGATGTCACCCTAATCCGCAAGGAGAGCGGTGGGAACATCAAAAAAACGCGTGTGTTGTGTGGTTACGGAAGTTGCGACCGCGCCAAGATGATCGGGTACCACTTGGAAACGCTGTAGTTTATATGGTAACTGATTTGTCCGTGCGATGGAACTCTGCAGCGGGGCAGTTACTGAAAAAGAAGTCAAGGGTAAGTGTAACCCGCGTCCATCAGCTTTTAGCAACGCTTCTTTACAAGTCCATAAACTAAAGAACGTTTCGCAAGCCTGAATTTCGTCATGCGCGGTATCGATTTGCGCCAACTCATCTGGATTGAAATAGTGGGCAGCCAATCGTCGACCGTCAAAGTCGGGATCGACCGTTTCAACGTCAACGCCAACGGGTGCATCTGCGGCAATGGCAATTAGACACCATTGCTTTGTATGGCTCAAGTTGAAATGAAGTTGGTTGGTGCTGAGCATCGGCTTGCCAAATTCGCCGACCTGAAATTCAGAAGCGTATCTTGGTTGTCCTAAGTAATGGCCTAGCAAGTGTCGCAGAACCGTATGGCAAATCCGATACCGTTGTTGGTCTGCTTTAAACTTGAAACGTTCAGCACGTGCAGTTTCACTAGCAGACAAATA
Source organism: Anaerolineales bacterium (assembly GCA_020630805.1). Lineage (GTDB taxonomy): Bacteria > Chloroflexota > Anaerolineae > Anaerolineales > UBA6668 > JAHDIM01. The sequence goes on along the minus strand of JAHDIM010000064.1, from coordinate 15,052 downwards.
AGCACGCCAATCGATGTCTGTATTTGCGAGCCCTTCAAGTGAAGTGCGCCAAATGTCTATGGTGTGAGTGGGCAGATCAGCAGGTGGGGTGCACAACCAAGTTACGCACGGGGTTTGTAGGTCACGATTCATAGGACACGGATGGCACGGAAAACCAGATGAATGATACTTCTAACCGTGAAATCCGTGTCCTTTTCTGCTTGCTTACTGTGGCAGGTTCCAGCAGTTGCCTGAGTTCTCAATTACGCTGTGATCTGCATTTGCAACCAATGCGCACATTTGAGTTGCACCGGCTGGCTTGTCTGCTAGCTTGTAGCCTGTGAATGGGCGTGGCCCGCCCCAAAGTACCCAAGGCCCGCCACCAGGAACACCAGCTTGACTTGGCGAAACGGTATTAAAGAAGAAGTGGATGTGCATTCCAGGCAAAACTTCTGTATACCCAGACGTTGAATAGGCAACCACATAGGTGTCACCAGAAACTGAAATATCGCCAATAGACACAAACAGTCGCTCTTCTTGCGTTGGTTCAGGTGTGGCTGTTGGTGGTTCGGTTGTATTGGTTGGCACTGCTGTCACTGTAAATGTTGCAGTTGGCTCTGGCGCAGCGGTGGGTGGGTCGGTCGCTGTAGGAGCGACTGTTGCGGCAACAGTTTCTTCTGTCGCGGTCGCTTCCGCGTAGCCTCCACCCGTTGTAGGCTCACCGGCCGTATCTTGTAGCGCCCAAACATTCAGGTCAGGGCGTGTTGAAATCGAACCGTCAATAATGCCGCCAGCAATGTCACCAAGACCGTAGACTGGCACAACCGTGTCTGTAATGCGAACGCCGCCATTCTTGAGGGTGCCTTCATAGCGCCCACCTTCAAATGAACCATCAATCACAGACTTAGCGACGTCTTCAACAGACACATCCATGCGTTTCATAACGCTAGTGAGGATGACGTCCTTAAATTCTGGCGCACTTTGCGTCCAGTCGGTATCAACACCAATCAGCCACGCATTGCCGCGCTCTTGGACGGCAGCAGCCGATCCGAGTCCAACTGGGCCAGCCACAGGCATGATGACGTCAGCCCCTTCATCCATGAGGCTTTCAGCGAAGGCTCGTCCATCTTCTGTGCTGTCAAAGTTGCCTGTGAACAGGCCGTCTTGGGTGGTGGGGTCCCATCCCAGTACTTTGACGTTCTTGTTTTCTTCTTTGTTGTAGTGCAATACCCCGGCAACAAAGCCGTCCATAAAGCTAGTGACAGGCGGAATATTGATCCCGCCAAAGGTCGCAACAACGCCAGTTTGGGTCACGTCAGCCGCAGCGTAGCCAGCTAAGAAAGCGGCTTCATCAACCGCATAAATCTGCTCAACAACATTGTCGTAGCTTGGGTTGTAGGCAACATCAATAATTGAGAAGTTCTGGTCAGGGTTTGCTTCGGCGGCATTTGCAGTTGCATCGCCAAGCAAGAAACCGACAGTGATGATCAGGTCACAGTCTTGCTCAATAAAGGCGTTGATGTTCTTTTCGTAGTCAGTCTGTCCTTCGCTCTCAAGGAAGAGACTTTCAATCTCTTCCGTTTCGGCGAGGTTTTTGACACCTTCCCAAGCGGTTTGGTTGAAGCTTTTGTCGTCAATCCCGCCGACGTCCGTCACCTGACAGATTTTAGGAATTGCATTCGTGCTACCGTTACCTGCTGCAGTTGCGTCGTTATCGGTTGGTTCTACAGCTGGCGCCTCTGTTGGATCTTCTTCAGGAATGTCAGTCGGTTCATCTGTCGGGTCAACTTCTGCTTCCGTGGCGGTCGGTTCTGGATCCCCTTCGACGACCGTAGTTACTTCGACAACAGCGGGTGACTCTTCAGTGGGGTCAGATTGAAAGTTGTTCAAGACGCGCAACAATCCAAACAAAACCAACGCGCCGATGACTAAACCGCCAACGCCAAGTCCTATAAATAGCGGCAAACGCGATTTACCTACTTCTTTTTCTGCTGGCGGAACAAATGCGCGCGCACCAGACCCAGTCGTTTGAGTGCCAACCTGTGCAGTCTGATGTTGATCCGTAGTTGGACGCTGAACCGGAGCTGGCGCAGGTGGCGGTGAAACTGGTGTTTCTACCAGCGTGGCTTGTTGGGCCATATATGAATTTGTGGCTTGCCGCGTAGGTGCGCTACTGAGGTCAACAGTGCGCAAAGCACTTGCCATTTCATTGCCATTGATAAATCGTTGCAGTGGCGCTTTGGCCATCGCGCGGTTGATAATCGTAATCAATCCAGTGGGGATTTCTGGCCGCAAATTGCGAATGTCCGGCACCGGATCATTCACGTGTTGCATCATCAAGGTCATCACTGAATCTGCTTCAAATGGGGCGCGCCCGCCAAGCATTTCATACAACATCACGCCAAAGGCATAGATGTCCGTCCGTTCATCTACGGCCTCACCTTTGATTTGTTCCGGTGACATATAACGCGCCGTCCCAACGACTGCGCCGGTAGCCGTATGTTGCGTGCCGCCAACAATCTTTACGATGCCAAAGTCCATTAGCACGGCTTCACCTTGCACGGTCAGCATCACATTTGCTGGTTTGATGTCTCGGTGCACCATGCCACGTTTATGGGCATAGCCAATAGCGTCAGCAATGTTGGTCGCATATTTCAGCGCATCGGCTTGCGAAAGCTGGCGTCCTTCACGTGAAAGCCGCTCAAGATGGTCTTGCAATGGTTCCCCTGCCAGAAATTCAAACACAATGTAATACACATCGTGTTCGGGGTCTTTGGCAAAGTCAAAGACTTGAATAATGTTGGGGTGTCGCAGCTGGGCTACAGCCTTTGCTTCTTCTTCAAAGCGTCGGACAAAGTCTGGATTGTCTGACAGGTGCGGATGAATCAGTTTGATCGCAACGACGCGATTTAGATTTTCATCTTGGGCGCGGAAGACTGTTGCCATCCCGCCTTGACCAAGTTTTTGTTCAATTTTGTAACGACCAGCAAGCGATTTGCCGATCCATGAATGAGGTGCCACTAAACTCTCTCCGCTCTACTTCTCTAAATGCCACATCCAGCCGTTTGTGAAATTGCAGGTGGTCTTACCTGTTTCACTAACAGCAAGCATGCCGATGAATCCTTTGGGAACAGCTAACTCAGACTGCCCAATCAGCGTGTCAATGTAGACACCGTTTGTATAAACATCAAAATTCTGCCCGCGTGCAACAATTGTGACGCGATTCGTCGCGCCATTTTGCCAATCGAAGCTTGGGTCAATGCGTGCCAAGCTGCCAATGGATTCTGAATTTTGTTTGACAGGTTTCCCGTTTTCCAGAATGCCCCAATAGATAGACCCGTTGACGCCCCGGCTAATGCCAAGCGAATAGGCATTCGGGTCTTCTTCTTTGTCTGCTCTAAATGCAAAGCCGCAGCCAGCAAGGCCGGTGTCTGTATCCCAAGTGATATCGGCAGAAATTACGAAATCTTCAACTAACGTGAGTAAATTGAAATTCTTGAATTGGTATTGCAAATACCCTTCGACTTCTAGCGGCAGCGGCGGATGTTCCCAGCCAAGTTCGCCTTCACTCGTGCTAACGCCAACGCGTGCCAATTCGTCTGCAATGTAAGCAGGGACAACGGTTTCAGCGTCTGCCGCTGGCTTTGCCACGCCTTTCGTTGGCGCGGCAGACGCGTCTGCCACAGCGCCTTCGTCATTCTCAGAGGAGGGCTGTAAGGTTGGGAACGGCGTAGCAGTTGCGGTCGGTAAGGCGTTGGCGGTTGCAGTCAAGCGGACCGAATTGGCGAGTGCGTCTACTTCGGACGATGCTTCACTATCACCTAGTAAAGCACTACAGCCTGTTAGCAATAACAGGCTGAGTGTGGTGGTGAGTAGAGTTGTAAGGCGTCGTTTATGCATCTAAATAACATCCTTGCGTTTTTGGAGGATCAGAATGGCAACAAAGAGCACTGACATAATGACACCTTGGGCAACCCAAGTCGTGACAAGCATGGTCCAATATTTGGCGCTGTTCTTTTCTACGAACAGCCAACCAAAGTTGTCATATAGCTTGCCAATAATGCCTTCTGCCGTCTTGATAGCACCCACACGGGCGGCTTGATATTCACCCATTTCAGTTGCGAACTGCTTTTGTTCGTCTTTGTAGACGGCAACTTCTTGTTCAAAGCCGGCGCGTTCAACTTTGAAGTCGTCTTGAATCTGGTTGACTTCAGCTTCGTAAGCTTCTAAATCCGCTTCAAAGTCAGCTTGAATTTGTTTGACTTCTGCGGAGTACGCCTCCACTTCTGCCGCGTATTCTGCCATTGCAATGCTGTCAGACTCATCTTCTGGCTTGATTGGCTCAGGCGGCACGTCTGGCTTATCTGGCGCACTAGGAATAATCGGCTCAGCAGGTGGCACTGGTTCAGGGCCTGGGCCGGCTGGTGCAACTAAGTTGACCACGCTGGTGTCTACGTTTTTGCCAATGCCAGGGAAGTTACATGAGTTTTCATCCAGCACGTTGACGCCCATACAGTTACAGTTGGCATCTTTTTGTTCGTCAGTGAGCAGGTCGCGGTCTTCAGCGCTGAGATCCCAACAGGCATCTGCATCGACATCTGAGGCAACCCCGTTGATGCCCATCCAGCTTTGGAATGCCCAGCGTGTGCCGGTCAAGCCGCTGGCGATGTCTGGCACAGGCACAAGCGCGCCACCCAACACAATTTGCGGGATCATCAACAAGATGATGATGAGTGGGGCGGAGTTCGGACTTGGTGCCAAGGCCGATGCAAACAGACCTAACATCATGCCTGTCAACGTTGCCAGTGTGAGCGAGATGTACATTAGCCCAAACTCAACCATGCCGCCGGGCATATTGAATGCGATATATTGCGAAACAACGTAAGCAATCGTTTGGTATAGCGCGAGTACAACAGCCACCCAAATTTTTGACATGACATACGGCAAAATTTTGAGGTTGACCAAGCGTTCCCGCTTGTAAATGTCAATCTCCTTCACAATTTCACGCATTTGCGACAGACCCCCGACCATCACTGCGTAGACCGCTGGCAAGAACAACGTAATCATTGTGTTCTCAATGGAGCCATTCATGAAAGAGTACGTATCTCGCCCAAGTGCTGCTGCCAATACGAAATTGAGCAGACTAACAATTGGTGCCGCAGCTAACATCAGGAACAAGCCAAACCGGTCTCGGGTTAGGATCTTGATATTGCGGCTCGACAGAATAAAGAATTGGCGTAAGCCAGAGACGCCTTTGCGCGCTTTGGAACGCACGGCTTCGGCGGCCTTTGTCACCACCCCTGCCGGTTCGTCTTGAAGTTGGCTGGTCACATAACTGCCATAGGCCTGATGTTCACGGAAGCGCTTGCCCCATTCTTCAGGGGTGCCATTGCTTTGATCATCAAGAATGGCGTAGATTTCGTCAAACTCAATGTCACGCGCCCGCCGATCACGCTCAGTGCGATATTGATCAAAGTATTTAAGGGCTTCATCTGGTGGGCCAAACCATGTTAAGTAACCACCACGGGCTAAGAAGATGACCTTATCGGCCAGCATGACGTTCTTTGTCGCGTGCGTAATCAGCACAATGGTCCGGCCTTGGTCTGCCAAGCGGCGCATGAGTTGCATTAGGGCGGTTTCAGTGCCGGGGTCAAGACCTGAGGTTGGTTCATCGAGGAAGAAGAGCCCAGGCTTTGTGATGAGTTCAACGCCAATCGAGACGCGTTTCTGTTGACCACCACTGAGGCCGCTAATTTGGACATCCTTGCGATGGGCAAGATCTAAATCGTCTAGCACTTCCATGACGCGCTTGTGCCGTTCGGCTTTGCTGGTATCCGGTGGCATGCGCAGTTGGGCGGCGTAGTCGAGTGCTTGGAAGACCGTCAACTCCATGTGGATGATGTCTTTCTGTGGCACAAACCCGATGTCATTTCTAATCATGTCGAAGTTCTTATAGACATCGACATCGTTCACGGTAACTTTCCCGTGCGTGGCCGGGCGGTACCCCGCAATTGAGTCAACCAGCGTAGATTTCCCACCCCCAGACTGGCCGACGACCACAATAAATTCACGGGGTTGGAACACCACGGAAATATCTTGCAAAATGTTGAGGTCTTTGCGAACCCATTTGTTCAGGCCAAAGGCTTCTACGCGTAGACCGCTGGTTTCATCAAATTGTTCGAAACCGTCTGCGCCCATTACAAACCGATGTTGACCGATGCGGATTGTGTCTTCTGCCTTTAGCCAGGCATCCCCGCCGACTTGTTCTTCGTTGACGAAGGTGCCATTTGAACTGCGCAAGTCGCGAATGCGGTAGCGTTGCCCAACTTTCTCAATTTGAGCGTGGTAACGTGACACGTTTGGCGTATCCAACACCACGTCGTTGGTTTCATCGCGACCGATCGTGACCTGATCTTTATCATCAAATTTGATGGTCTTGATGTTGCTAGACGCTGCCGCCAAGTGCGGTGCGTTGAAGTCCATTGTGACCATGAGGCCTGGATCACGTCCGCCAATACGCATGCGGTCTTCGTGGCTTAATGGCTGAGGCTCTGTGACGGAGTGCCCACCTAAGGTGACTGGGTTCCCAGCATCTGGGTGGGGCGCAATGACGTATGTGTTGCCTTGCTTCTGTAGCGTCGCATGATTGCGTGACACAACACGTGAATTGATCACAATATCATTGCCGGGGGCGCGCCCAATTTTGTATGTGTCTTTTGTAAGCGTGTAAATTTTGATTGCTTCGCCCGCAATAGACACGGTCATTTGGGTTGGACCACTTGCTGTCAGATCAGACAGGTCTGGCAGTTGACCAATGACTGTCATGGCATCTGGAGTAGCCGTTGGGATGACCGGAGGCGGTGGAGATTGCGGTGCGCTCGCGACAACTGTCGCAGCAGATGCACTGGCAATTTCGTCTACCGGGCTGGATGCAACGACAGTGGCATCGTCAGGCGGTGCAACGAGCGTCGCGTCAACTTTAGGCGCGACCATGGTTTGTTGGTCTACAGCCGCGCTTGATACCGGCTTGGCGAATGGCGCAACGTAGTTGATGACCACGCGCTGGTCGGGCGCAAAATCGCCAATAATCAGTGAATCGCCGTGACTGAGCTGATGCTGGTAGTCAATCGCTTGTCCATTGATCGTTGCTGGGTTTGACGACCCAGAATTCATTTCAAACACATAGCCACCAGCGCGCTTAACAATGGCACCATACTGTCTTGAAACGACTTTGGACGCGATCTGAATATCATTGTCTGGCTCTCGGCCAATTGAAAGACGGTCTTTGTTGAGCGGGTGCATAACACTTTCCCCCCCTCCAACAGAAACCAAGACATGCGGTCCAGCAGGTTGTGCTGCGACCATGGTTGGCGCGGCAGCAGCACCTACAACGGTTGCAATATCTGATTGCGGCATTTCCATCATGGTGGGGGCCGCTTCAATCATTGTTTGGGCTGGAGTAGGAGGTTGTGGGGCAGTGTAGGTAAATGAGACGGCAGACCCCAGATTGACCGTATCACCAGAATTCAACGGGGTGGTTGCTCTAATGCGCTGGCCGTTTACAAACGTCCCGTTACTACTGCCTAGATCTGTGATGGTCGCACTGCTGGCGTCAATCTCAACGGCACAGTGTTGGCGTGAGACGCCGGGCGTCGTAATACAGATCTGCGTGGTTTGAGGGTCACGACCGAATACATGTCGGCCAGACTCGAGCTCTATAGAGTCACCCGAGATTGGACCCGCTGTCATCACAAATTTGTGAGTCATAGCGCTTTTCCTTTCTCAATGCTTGGTACAACTTAGCAGCCGGTACTGCAAAAGTTGTGGAGGATAGGTATGTGGGACGGTTAACGCCCCAAGGCTCTTAATTTCGGAAGGAGATAGGATTCGCTATTTGAATTTTCAATCTCCCCATGCAATTACAGTTAGTTCAATGTTTCTCGCCTAGGAATAGAATATCATCAATTTAGCGAATGTAAGGTATGAAACAAGTCTGAAAATTAAGCAGACTAACTGAAATATTCAAACTTTTTACTAATAAGGCCTCTATAAACGCAATTCTGACCGACCAAATCCTTTACATTATCTAAATTTGCCGATAAAAATAACTTCAAGACGTTAAGTGGAATTATCAGTACGTCGCACGTTGCTTGTCCGTAACCACTAATATAAAAGCGATTTGCAGCGCCACGCGGATAAGGATCAGGAGCCTTATCCACTGACTGTCACAAAGTGTAGATATGGAATATTTTTCGGTAGCCGATGAGCCAAAGACGCTGATCGATCTTTTGCGTTATCAATCGCAGAATGTTGGGTCAGAACGTGGATATACCTTTTTGTATGATGATCGACCGGATGTGAGTTGGTCCTATCAAGAATTGGATCGGCGGGCACGAGCCATCGCAGCGTGGATGCAGACCCGAATCCAAGTAGGTGACCGTGTTTTACTCCTGTATTCTCCGGGGCTCGACTTCCTTGCGGCGTACTTTGGCTGCCTCTACAGTGGGGCGATTGCCGTCACTGCTTATCCGCCCAGACGGAACAAACCATCTCCTCGCATTCAAGCAATTGCAACAGATTCAACACCTGCGCTGGCCCTAACTGAAACATCCATTTACGAAAGCCTTGAAAAACGATTTGAACAGACGCCAGACCTTGCTAGCCTGAGTTGGATGAATACCGATGTCTTACCGCGTGACATCGAAGCGAATTGGCGCCGTCCAGACGTGTCTGCTGACACCATTGCTTTTCTTCAATACACCTCTGGCAGCACAAGTACGCCCAAAGGCGTGATGATTAGCCATAGAAATCTGCTTTACAACATGCGCATGATTGCGCACGGGTTTGGGATTAGGGAAAACGGTATAGGCGTGTCTTGGCTGCCAACTTATCACGATATGGGGTTGATTGGCAGTGTACTGACCCCAATGTATGTCAGCGGGACGGCCATCAATATGGATCCGGCGAGCTTTTTACAGCGTCCCGCCCGCTGGCTTGAAACCATTACAAAATACAAAGCAACGATTACCGGCGCGCCAAATTTTGCATATCAACTCTGTGCTGAAAAAGCCGAGGAGATGGATCTTTCAACGTTAGATCTAAGTTCACTTCAAACAGCATTTTGTGGAGCAGAGCCGATTCGTCCGAACACGCTCAGAAAGTTTGTCGAAAAATTTGAGCCTGCTGGGTTTTCAGAAAAGGCGCTTTATCCATGCTATGGGATGGCTGAGGCAACGTTACTGGTGTCTGGCAGTCAGGGCACGACCGGCATGCAGGTCACGCAGTTTGACGCAGAACAATTGACAAAGAACAAAGCGCAACCCGTTGCGCATAACAATGCTCAAGAGCTAGTGTCATGTGGGTCAACGCTATTAGATCAGCAAATTATTATTGCGGACCCAGACACATTGGCTGAGCAGCCCGATGGAGATGTCGGTGAAATCCTGTTGGCTGGTGACAATATTGCCAATGGCTATTGGAAGCGTCCTGAACAGACCAAACATACCTTTGGGGCAAAAGTTGAGGGGCATGCAGCCAGCTTTCTGCGCACTGGTGACCTTGGTTTCCTGCGCAATGGGCAACTCTTTGTCACCGGTCGCCTCAAAGACCTCATTATTATTCGCGGGCGTAATCTATATCCACAAGATATTGAACACACGGCTGGTGAAAGTCATGTCGCGCTGGAACCTGGAATGTCTGCTGCATTTTCAGTCGATGTTGATGGAGAAGAGCGACTTGTCGTGGTGCAAGAAGTTAATCGGCGGCATCGTAAACCGAATGTGGAAGAGGTTGCCCAAGCAGTTCGAAAAGCAGTGGCGCAGCAGCACGGCGTGCAGTTACACGCCTTAGTGCTGTTACGGCCGCTTTCAATTCCACGCACGTCTAGCGGTAAGATCCAGCGCTATGCGAGCCGACTTGCATATTTGGACAACTCGCTGCGAACTGTCGGCACCTGGACAGCACCAACGGTTGCGCCTAGCGAAACGGAGTCTGACCTTGCTGTCACTGAAAACACCGCTGCTACGCCACTTGAAACTGTTGCGGTTTCAGTCGGTCAGATTGAGTCTTGGCTGATGACGCGATTGGCCAGATTGCTAAAAGTCTCTCCAACTCAGATTTCAAAAACAGATCCCTTTGTGGATTTTGGCCTTGATTCAGCCCAAGCGGTGGGCTTGTCTGGTGAATTGCAAGACTGGTTGAACGTCAATCTACAGCCGACTTTGGTCTGGGATTACCCAACAATTCGCCAATTGGCAGCATACCTTGCGTCTCAAACGCAGACGGCCACGGCCCCAAAACGAGACAAACAGGCACAGCCCAATGAGCCGATTGCCATTGTCGGGATTGGCTGTCGCTTCCCGCAGGCCAATTCACTTGAAGACTTTTGGGACATGCTGAGCAACGGGCGAGACGGAATCACCGAAGTGCCTGCTGACCGCTGGAATGTCGAGCAAGTCTACAACCCTGAAATTGGTACAGCTGGACATACGAATACCCGCTACGGCGGATTTATTGACAATATTGATAAATTTGATGCTGCGTTCTTTGGCATTACACCGCGTGAAGCTGTCCGCATGGATCCGCAGCAGCGGATCTTGCTCGAAGTGACTTGGCATGCGCTTGAAAACGCAGGCATCAATCCGCATAGTCTGAAAGAGTCGTCAACGGGCGTTTTTATTGGGGTAAGCGGCAATGAGTATTCACAGCGCCAGTTTTCAGACCGCAATGGGCTAGATGTCTATGCTGGGACAGGCAATGCCTACAGCATCAACGCCAACCGACTGTCGTATTTATTAGACTTGCGCGGCCCCAGTATGGCGGTTGATACCGCCTGTTCTTCCTCTCTAGTAGCAACGCATTTGGCAATGCAAAGTTTGCGGTCAGGTGAGTCCAATGTAGCGATTGCAGGCGGCGTCAATTTGATGCTGGAGCCAGAGGTCACTATTGCCTTTTCTAGCGGCAGCATGATGGCCTCTGACGGGCGTTGTAAAACCTTTGACAGTCGTGCCGATGGGTATGTTCGCAGCGAAGGTGCTGGCGTGGTCATCCTCAAACGTATTTCGGATGCCATCCGAGAAGGGGACCATATTTGGGCGGTATTGCGTGGCTCAGCAGTCAACCAAGATGGGCGGAGCAATGGGCTAACCGCGCCAAACGTGCATGCACAAAAAGATGTGATCCGCGCAGCGTTGACCAATGCCCAGCTTGATGCTGCACAAATTCAATATGTAGAAGCGCATGGCACTGGCACACCTCTTGGCGACCCAATTGAAATCAATGCGATTCGGGATGTCCTTGCTAATGAGCAAACACACACAGTCATCGGTTCGGTTAAGACTAACGTGGGACACTTGGAAGCCGCCGCAGGGATTGCTGGGCTCATCAAGACGACGCTGGCGTTGCATCATGAACAGATCCCAACGAACCTTCATTACAAAGAAAAGAACCCGCATGTAGACCTAGGCGAACATTTATCGATTGCGAGTAGGGCGCAGCCTTGGCTACGTATGAATACGCCACGTTTCGCGGGGGTAAGTTCTTTTGGTTTTGGCGGAACCAATGCGCATGTGATTTTGGGTGAAGCGCCACAAGCAATGCAGACTATTGCCAGCGACACTAATGTACAAGCTCAGGTGCTCACGCTGTCGGCAAAGTCCGAAGCTGCGTTGCGCAAGCTGGCTGGACAGTATGCCAATGCTGTGACCGCGACTGCGAATCTCAATCAGCTTACCTACACGGCCAATACAGGTCGGGCTCCATTGCCTTGGCGTTTAGCCACACGTTTTGATTCGTCAGAAACGCTGTCTAAAAACCTTGCGGCAATCGCTGATGGAAGACTCAAACGCAGCGTTTCCATTCAAAAGCAATTGCTAAATCCTAATGTCACCATGTTGTTTACCGGTGCTGGTTCGCAATATGCAGGCATGGGCCGGCAATTGTATGACACTGAACCCGTCTATAAGGCCGCTGTTGATACCTGTGCTGAACTGTTGAAGCAGCAGATAGAGACGCCGTTGTTAGACGTTCTATTCGCAACAGATGCGTCAATGTCAGAACGCATTCACGAAATTCTTTGGAGCCAAATCTGCATGTTTGTCTTGCAGTATGCGCTTTTTCAAACGTGGCAAGCGTATGGCGTCCAGCCGGATATAGTGATTGGTCATTCGCTAGGTGAGTATGGTGCTGCAACGGCTGCAGGGATTTTGTCATTAGAAGATGGACTTCGTTTAGCCGTGGTGCGTGGGCAATTGATGCAAACGATGAAAACTCGCGGCCAAATGGCGACGGTGTTTGCGTCGGTGGACAAAGTCAAAGCGGCGTTGAACGGCTCTCCAATTTCGATTGCGGCGATGAATTCACCGGAGAACACGGTGATCTCTGGCACAGCAACGTCAGTCCAAGCGACTGCGCAACGATTGCAATCGAAAGGGCTACGCACGCAGTTGTTGCCAGTTCATGTTGCTGCACATTCGCATCTAATGGAAGAGATCAAAGCAGAGTTTGCGAAGCAAGTTGCAACGGTCTCGTTCAAACCGACGAAAATCTCGCTAATTTCTACTGTGACTGCACACACTGTCAGTGTCGGTGAAACGCTCGATCTTGAGCATTGGTTACAGCATCTCTCTGAACCCGTCCAGTTTTGTGACGCAGTTCAACAGGCTGCAGCGCAAGGTGCAACAAGTTTCCTAGAGTTGGGACCTGCGCCAAATCTTATTTCGCTTGGCCAAAGCTGCGTCACCCGTGATGCTGCGCAGCAGTGGTTACCGTCATTGCGGCCTAAACGTGATGATCAATCTGTAATGTTGGACTCGCTCGGTCGATTATTCACGCAAGGCGTTGAAATTGACTGGGACGGTGTTTACGGACAGCAGCGGCAGTACAAAGTGCCTGCGCCAATGTATCCATTTGAAGGCAAGCGACACTGGCTGGACAAAAAACAATCCGTCACAACGTCAGAGGTGACAAGCGTAGATGGCATTTTGCGGTTACCAACGGCATTACCAACGGTTGAAGTTCAGCGCACAATTGGTTCTTTAGGTCAGCTCGAAGACACGATTGTTGAGTTGAGTGCACATCTGTCTGGAACGCAATCAGAAATCGCAGCAATTCAAATCGATGCGGATTTTGTTCGGTCGCGAAATGCACGCCGTTGGCAATTTGTATTAGATGAAGCAGCGTTTCAGTTATTTGAGATGCAAGGCAATGACACATGGTTGCGCGTCGCTCGTGGCACGGTGTCTGTTATTGAAATCGCATTTGCCGACACTGCCGTCATTCCAACGACGAGTCAGCCTGCGGTAACGGTCTCTTTTAAGAAGAGCCTGCTTGCTTTAGAACCGAATCAGCGTCTAATGCGGCTACAAGAATGGCTAACGGAGGCATTAGCGAATATCTTAGAGTGCGATGTAGAAGACTTGTCGCCGCAAGATAGGCTCAGTGACCTTGGCATGGATTCATTGATGGCTATGGAACTCAAGCGCAAGACAGAAGCGGCGCTTGACTGTGAACTACCAATTGCTAGCGTTTTGCATGGCCCAGCAATTTCTGAGCTGACTCAAACTATTGCGGATGCGTTGGCTGGTCATGTCAATCGCGTTATAGCTGGCGCAGATCCGACTGAGCCACAGCCATTGTCTTGGAATCAGCAAGCACTTTGGTTCCTGCACGAAATGATCCCCATGGATAAGTCGTTCAACGTGTCAGGCGCTGTAGAGCTGATTGGTGACTTAGACTTGGCGGCAATGAAGGCTGCCTTAAGTGCGTTGGTTGACCGCCATCCCGCATTGCGAGGCACCTTCAAGACTGTCAATGGCATCCCATCTCAAATTTCATTGCCAGAAATGCCTGCACCGCTCTCTGTTCTGGATGCCTCTAACTGGGAACAAGCGCGCTTAGATGACTATCTGGTTGAGGCTGCGTTCCAACGGTTTGACTTAGTCAATGGGCCAATTTGGAACGTGCACATCTTGAAGCGGGCGGCGAATACACATGTTCTGTTGCTGGCGATGGATCACATTATTGGTGATTTGTGGTCGCTCTCCACGTTGATTGGTGATTTGCAGGCACTTTATGTTGCGGCACGAGATGACGTTGATCCAGAACTGCCACCAATTGAGATTACTTATCCTGACTTTGTGCATTGGGAGCGGGCTTTGCTGGATAGTGCGCACGGTCAGCGGCAGCGTCAATATTGGGAAGATCAACTCATTGGCAAGTTGGAGCCGCTCAATTTACCAACAGACTTCCCGCGCCCAGCCGTTCAAACGTATGCGGGGGATCTGACAAACCTGAGTGCGAGCAGGACGTTGATTGATCAGCTTGCCGACTTGGGGCGCGCCAACGGTGCCACCTTATCGATGGTGCTGATGGGCGCTTGGCAGATTCTGTTGCATCGTTATGCTGGGCAGGAGCGCTTTGCCGTTGGCTCAGTGCTGACTGGGCGCAATCGACCTGAAGTGCAGAACGTGATTGGCTACTTCATCAATCCGGTAGCGATGTTGGCGGACTTTGATGCAGAGATCACCGTTGAAGGCGTCTTAGCGCAAGTTACCCAAAACACGCTAGATGCATTCGAGCACGGAAATTTCCCGCTGCCCATGCTGGCCCAACAGCTTCAGCTAGATCGTGATCCGAGTCGGCCGCCGGTGTTTGAAACCATGTTCATCATGCAAAAAGCGATGGGTGCTGGTGAAACCGTCAGCAGCTTTGCACCCGGTATGCCGCAAACAACGGTTGAGATGGCAGGCTTACAAGTCCGTTCACTCCAACTGACCGAAATGCCAGCGCAATTTGACCTCACTCTGATGGCCGCCGAAACGCAGGTGGGGTTAGCACTTTCATTGCATTTCAACTCAGACCTGTTCTTAGCTGATACTGCTGCTGGTATGCTGACTCACTATGTGCAACTTTTAGAGGCGATGGTGCGGCAACCTACAACGGCAGTGTCGGCATTGCCATTGCAAACGAGTAGGGCGCAACAAGATCAGCTGGTGACTTTCAACGCGACGCAAATGGACTATCCATCTGATAAATGCTTGCACCAATTGGTTGAAGCGCAGGCAAAACGCTCGCC
>JAHDIM010000063.1:6680-17937 GCA_020630805.1 Anaerolineales bacterium | reverse complement strand
ACCTGAAATCAACCCTAGGACATTTTGGCCTAGGTCTCGTACAAGTTGACGGGGGGAGAATCCACGAATGACACTAATTTGCACGAATGTGAGCAATTTGTGGCATTCGTGCTATTCGTGGATTCAACGTTTTTCCGCTAAGATTCACCCATGACCACACCACCTTTAGCAAACTGGACGAGCACAATTGGCGCTGCGGGCGCTTTTGAAATTTGGGAACGCGCCATGGCGCTGGAAGCCCAAGGCAGAGAGGTGATTCACCTTGAAATTGGCGAACCAGATTTTGACACGCCACTGCACATTATCAAGGCGGCGCACCGCTCCATGCTTGCTGGGCGTACGCGGTATGAATCTTCAGCGGGATCTATTGGGCTACGCAATGCGATTGTGTCCTTCATCAAGCGCACGCGCGGGGCTGATGTTGACGTTGACCAAGTGATGGTCACGCATGGCGTGAAAGGCACCTTGTTTGCTGCACTCGCCACCTGTCTCAATCCAGGTGACGAAGTGCTAATCCCTGACCCTGGGTTGCCGGGGAACCGCGAGATTTCAAGCATCGTAGGTGCAACGCCTGTGCCCTATCCGTTGCTACTAGATGATGGCTTCTTGCCCAACATTGAAACGTTGCAACGCCTCGTCACAGACAAAACGCGCGCCATTATTCTGAACTATCCGAGCAATCCAACAGGCAGTCTTTTTCCGCAAGACACGCTCGAAGCATTAGCCGACTTTTCTAAACGCAATAACCTCTGGGTGCTTGCCGATGAAATCTATTATCAGCTCTACTTCACTGAAGATGCACCGCCTTCTATCTATAACATCGACGGCATGCCGGAGCGCACCATTCTGATGGATGGTTTTTCCAAATCCTATGCCATGACCGGCTGGCGGCTAGGGTTTGGAATCTGGCCTAAGGCGATTGCACCAGCTGCCTACCACTTCATTTTGAACAATGTCTCTGGCGTGGCGCCATTCATCATGGATGCGGGCGAAGCCGCACTGAATGGCCCGCAAGACAGTGTCGAGCAATTTCGAGAGGCGTTCAAGCAACGCTGCGAATATGTTTCAGGTCGACTCGCTGACTTTGGCATCAAGCATCACGTGCCAGATGCTGGCATGTACATCATGCTAGACATGCGGCACGTTGATAATTTGTCTGAGCTGAACTATAAGCTGCTCAATGAAGGCGTTGCACTACTGCCCGGCACTAGCATGGGAGCACAAGGTGAAGGGCTATTGCGTCTTGCGTTTGTGCAAGAGTTGAGCAAGCTTGAAATTGCAATGGAAAAGATTGGGAAGATTCTGGGTTGATGGCTGAGCATAGAACACATCAGCCGATTAGTATCAACTTTCCTTCCATTCCAAGACCAACTTACTGCGCGTCACACCATCCAATGACGTGAACAAAATTGTCTGGCCATCTAACACGAGCAAATCCGCATGTCCTAACCCGACATTCCCCGGCATATCGATGATGATGGGGTTACCTTCAAATTTTTCCCAAGGTCCATCAATCTCGCTCGTGAGTGAACGGGCGAGACCAAGGCCAAATTGCGAGTCACCGCCGTCGCCAGGTCCCGCGCCACGAATCCCTTCAAAGACCATGTAATAGCGGTTGCCAATCTGCTGCATTTCAGCGGAACTGATTGTGCGAAAGTCCCACCATGGGTTAGCGTCTGGGCCGTAAATTTCGGTTGACCCATAGGTGTCGATACTTTTGAATAGCGGATTGTTATCACACGCTGTCCAAGTGCTAGGGTCTGCAGTTTTATCGCCTTTATAGCAGCCCATCCCTCCGGGGCTTTGTCCCACGGCTAGAAAGACATAAATCGTCTCTCCTTCAATCCAAATGCCCGGTGGTCCGCCAGCCAGACATTCATAGTCAAACGGCACGAACGGATGCTCACCAATCAGTTGTGCGTCTGGGCATGGGGCGTACCAGAAATACCATGGACCTGTATCACCAATGTGACGCGGCGAACTGAAATTCAGCCCATCATGCGAGAGCCGATACATATTCTTGCCGTAATACTCTGTCACAAGGTGCAGTAGTTCACCATCAAAGAACACGCGCGGATACTGTTGCATCTGCGGCTGGTCAGTCTCGCGGTCACATGGACAGCTATCACAGTGGAACTGACAGGTGGGATTCTCAAGCGTGAAGGTGTCGCCGTTGTCATAGCTCCGATAAATCACTGTACAACCTGGGAACTCTACCGGGTCTCCGCACGCGTCCACCACACCAGCCGACTGATGACTGGCATGCAGATAGCTCCACAGTTCGCCATTGCTCATGCGAATGGTTTCTGACTCGCCCAGTGGCAAGCCAGTAATGGGCACAGTCACGCGGAACTCTGCTTTACCATCCCAATAATCAGCCAGCGTCGGATGCTCATTCGCGCCCGGCGTTGGTTGAATGATGAGTTGAGGCAATTCAGTTGGCTCACTACTTGTTTCTACAACTGGCGTCGCAGGTGCTTCTGTTTGGGTTGGAAATGGCGTCACTGTGGGCGGACGAGGCGTGTTGGTATTGACGACCAATTCTGGCGCAGGCAAAGTTGGGGCGGGTAATGGCTCAGCGGTGCAAGCGGCTAAGGTAATAAAAATGAACGCGCAGCACCCGAGCAAAATAATTCTGAGTTTCATCACGCCAATTATTACAAAGATTTAAGCTAGCGTTTACCTCCTCTCGATAAGTTCTTTACAATCGCTGGCTACACTATAAGTGGCTCATACGAACATCTTTCTCCCGGAACGCAAGTTCCACCCCTCCTGATGAAAAGACGCACTACCAACCATAGTGCGTCTTTTTGCATAAAATGAAATTGCGGCTACCCTTGTTTAATCAGCATCATGTTACGCCAAGTGTTTCGCAACAAGAATTCAGAAATAAATGCGACAAATGCATGCGAAACCTTCAGTAAAAACCAGATCTAACGTCAATTCTATTTTTGAGAATTTTCTGGTTTTTACATAACAGCTGTCAGTCTGAAATTTCTTTCGTATGCAAACCTATACTCATTTTTTGTTGACCAAAGCCTTAGACGCCAGCCTAAAAGCAAATGGCACTACGCCCGAAAGCAAAGCCCTCTTACTTGGATCTGTTGCGCCTGATCTCCCCCTCTATGGACTGACGTTTTTGTACCCACTCTGGAAGCGCGAGAAAGCAAATCAAGAGATTGGGACATCGTTGCGGCATCTGTTTGACCACATGTATTTCAATGACAAGCGCGTCGCCAGTGTCCACAGTCTATTTCACTCCCCTTTCCCGCTCACCGTAATGCTAATCGCAGGCTATGTAGGCAAGCGTTCGCGCATTGGCCGCTGGTTACTCTGGTTCGCAACTGGCTGTGCACTGCATACGCTGCTCGATATTCCAACACATCACAATGATGGCCCCCTATTACTCTGGCCTTTTGATTTCAAGACTCGCTATCTGTCGCCCATTAGCTATTGGAACAAAGACTATTACGGCGGCATTGTCAGCCGCCTTGAGCATTTGCTGGATTTGGGGATTTTGCTCTGGTGGGTGTGGAAAAGAGATGCATAACAAGCTTATTCCTGGCCATTTCACGCTAAATACACGACAAGAATAGCCCCAATTTACTAATTCTCAAACCTTTTATTTTTTCCATCCGAATCCAAACAAAACCATAACGCCCCCTGTACATACAATTTACGAAGCATGCAATAAGATAACTTCAAGCAAAGTTAGCTGCAAAAAATCATGCTGCTCAAATAAAGCAGCAATAAATCTTGAAAGAGCAGCCAAAATTTTCGAACCAAATTCATACACAACGGTTCTGGAATTGTGAAAAACTTAGCGTTAACTAGCTTTAGTAACCACACGTAACCCATTGCGTGGCAACCGAACACTCTTATGCGTGCCACTTCAGAACAACCCAGCGCCTATATCCCTCGTGACCGTCGGCAAGCGTTGCTAGACGGGACACCTTTGCCAAAGCAATTGACCGGCTGCGCTTTATTCGCAGACATTTCCGGTTTCACGCCCCTAACCGAAGCGTTGGCCAACGAACTTGGTCCCCAACGCGGCGTTGAACAACTCACCATTTATCTAAACGAAGTGTTCGATGCGCTCATTTCGGCGCTCCACGACTATGGTGGTGCTGTCATTGGGTTTAGCGGAGATGCAATTACATGTTGGTTTAGTGATGATGACGGCCGCCGAGCTGCCGCAAGCGCGCTGGCAATGCAATCTGCCATGCAGCGCTTTGAAGCAGTCACGTTGCCTTCTGGGCGCACCTTGCCATTGGCGATTAAAGTGGCGATTGCAGCAGGGAGTGTCCAACGCTTTGTTGTTGGGACTGCTGACCACCGTCTAATTGATGTTGCTGCTGGGACAACCTTAGAAAACCTAGCCGCAGCTGAACACCAGGCCGAAACGCGTGAAATTATTGTTGACAACTCTGTTCTAGAGCAAATTGGGCATGAGCTGTTCTTATCTGAGATTCGAACCGACCACGGACAACGCTTTGGCGTCCTTACCGGCTTGCGTGACGCTGTCCAAATGCAACCTTGGTCAGAAGAGTCAGCCACGGCACTGGACCTTGAAGCAGCAACACCTTGGCTGTTACCACCTGTCGCAAAACATCTCGACGCAGGAAACGGGGAGTTTCTGGCTGAGCTGCGCCCTGCTATCGCGTTATTTATCCGATTCACTGGGATCGCTTACGATGATGATCCTGACGCGAGCGAAAAGCTCAACAGCTTTATCGTCGCGGTTCAAAAGCAGCTCAACCGTTATGGCGGCAGCCTCATCCAACTCACGTTGGGAGACAAAGGCAGTTACCTCTATGCCGCATTTGGCGCACCAGTTGCACACCAAGACGATGCCGCTCGCGCTGCCACCGTTGCCCTCAATGTGCGTGACCTCGCAAATGAACTTCCTTATATAGACGCAATCCAATTGGGGATTACACGCGGGCGTATGCGCACCGGAGCTTACGGTGGGCGCAACCGCCGGACCTATGGTGTCTTAGGTGACATGGTCAATTTGTCTGCCCGGCTCATGACCAATGCCGCCATTGGCGAAATTCTAATTACATCGACAGTCGAGCATGAGCTTGGCGCTGCGTTCGAAGTCACGTCTCTATCTCCAATCAAGGTCAAAGGCAAAAGCGAACCAATTGTTATTGCGCGTCTAGACAGCAAAGCCAAGGTCAACCCGGCTCTGCGACAGACGGATGATCTGTCTATGCCGTTACTAGGTCGGAATGGCGAACTTTCAAAGTTACAAACCTTTCTAATGAAAGCCTCGCGCGGTCAAGGTCAAATTGTGGCTGTAACCGGCGATGCAGGCATTGGTAAATCTGTGTTGGTGTCATCCTTCTTGCGACAGTTGCCGGATGGCATTTTCAAAATTTTGAGTGGCAAGGCCGAAGCTTGGGGGCAAAAAGACTCATACCTAATTTGGGAAGACGTTTGGCGCAATCTGTTTGAACTCTCGCCAGACCAGCCGTTTGAGGTGCAAATTGCCCAGCTCGACATGATGCTGTCGGCCATGGACCCCGCACTGCTTAGTCGCTTACCGCTTCTAGGGTCTGTTGTAAATCTAAGCATTCCGGACAATCAACTTACTAGCACCTTCGATGCAAAACTCCGGCGCACAGCCCTTGAGTCGCTCTTAGTCAGTGTACTTGCTGCGGCGACGCAAAAACGCGCCATGGTGATTGTGCTAGAAGACGTGCAATGGATTGATTCACTGTCGGCAGATCTACTTGAAACAATCTCTACAGCAATTCAATCATTGCCAATTTTGCTGATCTGCGTCGAGCGCATTGATGGTAGCGAAGTCGCACAGACCAACAAGCTACAACAGCACACCCATTTTTCTCAAATCTCGGTCACACCACTTTCAAAAGAACACGTCCGTGACTTTATCTTGCATAAGGCACGCGCCATGGGCTGCGGTCGGCTGGAAGCCTCAACACTCAATTCGTTGACCGACTTCATTGCCGAACGCACCAGCGGCAACCCTTTCTTTATTGAAGAGATCTTCAACTACTTGGGCGCAAAGGAAATTGATGTCAGTGACGTAAACGCTGTTACTAATGTCGATCTGCCAGCCACCGTCCACAGTCTAATGTTGAGTCGTATCGATCAGCTTGCGGCAAGCCAGCAAAGCACGCTAAAAGTTGCGAGCGTCATTGGGCGCATGTTCCGCGCCATGATGGTAGAAGCCATCATGCCAACGAACACCGACTCAAACAAACTCATGGTCGACCTTGACCATTTAGTTCAGCATGAGCTAACCCTTGTGGACAACGGCGCAGGTGAATTGAGCTATCTCTTCCGGAACTTGGTGACGCAAGAAGTGGCCTACAACAATTTGCCTTATGCCATGCGCGAACGCTTGCACGAACGCATTGGGACGCAAATTGAAGCCGAATTCCCAGACACCTTAGATTTGTACTTGGACTTGCTGGCCTATCACTATGGGTTCAGCCAAAACAAAGCCAAAAAGCGCTTTTATTTGCTCGCCGCTGCTGACAAAGCAGAGCGCGAATACAGCAATCAAGCCGCATTGGCTTATTTACAACAGGCGCTGCCGCTTGTCGAAGATGAAGATCACTTTGGCGTCCTCCGGCGCATTGGTAAGCTGCACGAATTGCACGCGAACTGGGATGACGCCCACGAATACTACGGCCATGCCCAAACCATAGCCCAGAAATACAACGCCACTGCTGACTTTGCCTGGGCACAGTTAGACCAAGCAGATCTCCATCGGAAGCGCGGGGAATATCCAGAAGCGACAGCCTTACTTGAAAAAGTACGCGCCACGTTTGCATCCTTAGATGACCAAGAAGGCATGGGTCAAACCCTGCACATTATGGGCACCTTAGCCGCGCAGAGCGGCAATCTTGCGCAAGCCGGTGAACTCTATCGCGAGAGCCTGACTATTCGTGAAGCGTTGGGTGACAAGAAAAATATCGGGGCCTTGCTAAGTAACCTTGGCATCGTCGCGCGCTACAGCGGCAACTATGACGAAGCTCGCAATTTGTATGAGCAGTCCCTCATTCCACGCCGTGAGCTTGGCGACAAATGGGCTATTGGCGTGTCACTCAGTAACCTTGGCAATGTTGCGCTGGATCAAAAAGATTTTGAAACCGCGAAGTCTAGCCTAGAACAAGGACTGCAAATGGTGCGTGAAGTTGGCGACCGTCAATTCATTGCCCTGAATCTCAACAATCTCGCTAACGTACAGCGCGACATGGAAGACTTCAACGGCGCCAAACGCAGTTTTGCAGAAGGCTTACGCCTCAACCGTATGCTCAATGACAAGTGGGGGCTCGTCTATCTGTTGGAAGACATCAGCATTATGCAGTCTCGGACTGGCAATTCTGAGCAAGCCCTGACCATGGTGGGGGCCGCCAATCAGCTTCGCACAGACATCAATACGCCCCGCTCTGAAGCGGAACAAAGTAAGTTAGATACCGGAATCAAGCAAGCAACAAACGCGATTTCGAGCGCAATGCAAGCGTACTTATTGGAACAAGGTTCTGCCGCTGAGATCAGCGAATTAGTATCCAACGTCTTGGATCAATTCGAAACCATCTAACGTTCCAACATCATTGGTAGAGGTACAACAATGAAAGGGAGACTCACAAATTGGGTAGATCTTCGTGAAGGCGAAAGCAAATTATTTACCCTAATGGCATTCCACTCTGCTTTGTACGGGAGTGGTCAATCTTTTCTTTACACTGCAGCAACTGCCATTTTCCTTGCCCAGTTCGATAATATCGCACTGCTTTGGGCGTATGTGGCCATTGGGGCAGCATCGATGGTGCTCAGCAGCATCTTGTCAGTAATCCAGAAGCGACTTTCGTCTAACTTCCTGTTCCGAACGCTGCTCATTACCGTCACCATTGTTTGCTTCGCCTTCTGGGTCGGCCTACGGTTTGCCCCGGCACTTTGGATTGTCTTCATTCTGATGGCATGGGAGCGCATTGAATATACGTTTACGCGCTTGGAGTGGCTGGGCATTCAGGGTGAAGTCTTGACCATTCAACAAGGGAAGCGCATGCTCGGCACCTTGAATTCCATCGAAATGATTGGAAAAGTCGGGACATACATCCTCATGCCATTCTTACTGGCAGTGATCCCAACGCGAGACTTGTTACTTGTTGGGGCAATTGTCTTCGGCGTGATTTATGTGCTGCTTGAGCTGATCTTGCGCCTAGACAATAGCGCGACTGAGGAAGAGGTTGCGACCGCAGACCTTGGCACCGCTACATTGGCAACAAAAGAAGAGCCCACCACTTGGTGGCGCGATCGTTATCTGATTAGCATCTTTGGGTCCGTTGGACTGCTGATTATGCTGCAAATGACCATCACATTTGGGGTGTTTAGCAGCATTCAGCTACGCTTTCCCACAGAAGCACAAGTTGCCAGCTTTATTTCCGCCTATTACCTTTCCATTTATTTTGCAGTGTTCTTTATTGGCCCCATCACGCAGCCAATCCTGCGTCGCTTTGGGCTTGGGTTTGGATTTTCAATTCTGCCAATTACCGTTGGCATCGCCAGCGTCGTAAGTGTTGGAATCGGAAGCGTATTAGGGCTAGAAAGTCTAGCGTTCTTTGTCGCAATTGTGATTGCCTTCTCCATTTTCGATATTCTGAACACGTCTTTCAGTAACACCTCTTTGGTCTTGCTCCTACAGGTCACACCGCCTGAAACGCAAGTGCGCGCAAAAATCGGTTCGCAAACGGTGTTCACGCCGCTAGCCATTGGGCTTACCGGGTTGCTGCTGCTGTTTCTAAACCAGTATGAACTTACCAACCCGCTCATTGCACTGGCAATTGCCGCCTTTATTTGTGCATCGATGTATGTGATTGCAACCTTCGTGATCCGACGCTATCGTACGACGCTTGAAGGGAATTTTGAAACCATCCCATTTAGTGGGCAAGAATTAGATCTGGAAGACACTAACGTTGTGTCTTACTTACGGTCAAAATTGCACAGTCCCTATCCTTTGGAAGTCAAGGCCGCACTTAACATGCTGGTCGACGCAAAGGCACTCCCAACCCGCAGCGATCTCCGCCGTCTGCTAGACCATGAAGATGGCGAAATTCGCGCCACTGGTTTAGAAGCGATTGGGGAATTGAACTATGCCGACATGCTGCCAGAGATCAAAGACTTTGCACGAAATGATACAGATAAGCGCGTGTTGGTAGCCAGCTTCAAAGCCTTGTGTCAGCTTGAAATCCCAGAAGCAGTCACGCTCGTTGGGCAGTTCTTGTCAGACGGCGACGATGATATTCGCCAAGGGGCAATGTTAGCGCTATTAAAATATGGTGGCGTCAGCGGCATTCAGAAAGCGGGCATCCAATTGCTAGATTACGTCAATAGCCCTAATCCAAACGAACGCCGTTTGGTGATCGAGGCCATTTCAGATGCCCAAGTGGAAGCCTACGGTAGTGCTATCTTTCCAGACATGTTGTATGACGACGACACGGAAATACGCCGCTTGGCATTCAAAGCCGTTGGTGATCTGAAAGCGACAAAATACATTTCGCACTTGCTAGAAGGATTGAAAGACGGACATTTTGCAGGCACCGCTAGCAAAAGCCTCAAGAAACTAGGTAGTGAGGCAGCCCAACCTGCAAAGGATATGCTCTTAGATCCGCTCACGCCAGAGCATATTAAGTATCGATTGATCAATGTGTTGGGGGCAATCAACACGCCGTCAATCAACAATTATCTGTGCGAGCACTTGCCAGACGCAGACGTAGATTTACGCCGAAACATCTATACCGCCTTGGTGCGCAATCGTTTCCAACCATCGGAAGATAGGCATCCAGAGTTATTGAAACAATATAAAGCTGAAATGGATCTCTGTGCGTTCTTGTTTGGCATCCGGCAAACATTGCTTACCGCAGAAGCAAAAGATCCGACCCTGTTCGATGCCGTCAACCAATCCATTGCAGATAGCCAAGGGCATCTCATTCGGGCAATTGGTTTGCTCCGTAAAATAGACACCATCTTGCCTGCTCAACGCAGTTTGCGGCATGGAACACCGACGCAACAGGCTATTGCGATTGAGCTGTTTGAAACGTTGGTGCCAAGCCAATACCGTCTACATACAAATCTGTTACTAGACCCTCAGCTATCTGACCAAGAGCGCTGGCAGAAATTGCAAAGTGAGTTCCCACAATATGCGTGGCAGAACACTGAAGATGCACTCCAGCAGCTTATCCAAGCGCCACATACGCATGTCAATGCTTGGCTACGTTCATGTGCCTTGAATGCAATTGAACACTCTCATCTCACAACGCTGCGTGCGCCACTCAATGCGCAAGCGAACGCAACCAATCCACTTGTGCAAGAAACCGCACAACATATTCAACGGCAATTCGCGGCGAAACTGGCTGCCGCATAGTTTTTGGAAATAGGCTTATGTCACTTGTAATGGTACCTATCATTGAGCGCGTCATTACGCTCAAAACTGTCAGCATTTTTAGTCAAACCCCAGATCGCATTCTGGCAGAACTGGCCCAGCTAATGGAAGAAGAAATCTTGGACGCCGACACCAATATCTTCATGAAAGAAGACGTTGGCGACAAAATGTACGTCATTGTCTCTGGTGAAGTACTCGTGCACGATGGTGACACCACCATTACGCATTTAGGTGAGCGCGCGATCTTTGGTGAAATGGCGCTGTTGGACAACGAACCACGGTCCGCGTCAATTACCACCACAAAATCGACTCACTTGCTTACCTTAGATCAGACGACGTTCTTTGAGCTAATGGAAGCGCAAATTGAAATTGCGCATGGCGTTATTCGCGTGCTGTCCAAACAACTACGCGAACGCCTAGCGGACTTGAATGCCCTGCGTGCAGAGCAACAAGCTGCGTAAATTGCGTCTGCACAGTCACGCAACATCTAGTTTGTTACGTGACTGTGCTTCAAACTAAAAGTTCGGCTAACACCCACTATTGTTAACCGGATTCTTTTCGGACACAGCACGCTATGTCCGAACGTCTTATCTTGTGCAATTTCGCAAGGACTATAGGGTTACAGACTGTCATTCTCCGGCTGCTCTAGGACAGATCACGGGAATGGCCCCTGTCTTTTCAGAAAAATCTTAGTAATCCGAGTTGCTAGTAAGCTGAGACCTCTACCTCATCCAGCATCCCACATTCGGCGCTGCTCAGTGCAAGCCTGCAAGGAGGGAAACGCTAGTTACACGCACTCGATTAGGGCATTTGTTGCCCAAGTATGCCCCCTTTTTGCGA
>JAHDIM010000063.1:5006-6580 GCA_020630805.1 Anaerolineales bacterium | reverse complement strand
AGTTACACGCACTCGATTAGGGCATTTGTTGCCCAAGTATGCCCCCTTTTTGCGAACTACCGCCCCACGCTCTATGATTAGGGCATGGAAATTATTGATCCGAACGTCTTGCTCAATGCCTACAGTCAAGGCATTTTTCCCATGGGTGAAGATGGTGAAATCTTCTGGTATGACCCAGATCCCCGCACAATTTTGCCGCTAAACGACTTCCATATTCCTAGATCCCTCACAAAACGCATTCGCAAAGGCGGCTTTGAAGTTCGCTTTAGCTCTGACTTCCGCCGCGTCATGGAATTGTGTGCTGCGCCAGCACCTGGACGCGAACAAACTTGGATCACCCCACCGATTATTGAAACCTATTGCATTTTGCATCAGCATGGCTTTGCACATAGCGTCGAGACATGGATGGATGGCGACTTAGTCGGCGGCCTGTACGGCGTCACGCTACGCGGCTTATTTGCTGGTGAGAGTATGTTTAGCTTAGCGACAGACAGCAGCAAAATTGCCTTGGTGTACTTGGTAGAGCGTCTAAAGACGCACGGCTTTGTCTTGCTGGACACCCAATTCACCACAGATCATTTGTTACGCTTCGGCGCAACAGAGATTTCGCGCGAGGCGTACAAGCGGCGGTTGAAAGTGGCAATGCAAGTAGAGGCTAGTTTTTTGGGGAAATGGGAATTGGACGCGGACGAGCGCGGATGACGCGGATGGGGGATTAGGGCCGCCAAGTCATCTTCTTACGGTTGTTGTCGAAGGATTTTCGTAGGTGCTTGGGTTTAGGGCCGAAATTTAGTAACAGACCGACTTCATAAGGTGTGGCACGTAGATAATTCAGCAATTGGGCTTCGTGTTGCGGCAATAATGTCTCTACCGCCTTGAGTTCAAGAATTACTTTTTCCTCAACAATTAGATCGGCATAATATTCACCAACGATTTCGTCAGCGTAATACACTGCAATTTTCTGTTGAGAAGTGACAAGCAAACTTCTTTTGCGCAATTCCACCACAAGTGCATTTTCATACACTTTCTCAAGAAAGCCGTAGCCCAGCTGTGCATAAACACCCTTATAAAAGGCGTTCAGAATAACACTTGTCAGTTCACTTTGAAGTCATCTTTCCCTTTCCTCGTCTTGTCCATAAGTTGGCAAAAGTTACCGTCATTGGTTACCCTAACCAAAAAATCCGCGTTTTCCGCGCTCGTCCGCGTCCCATTCCCCATAAACAAAAGCGCAGACATTGCTGCCTGCGCTTTGTTTCTCCCGCCTGAAAAGCGTTTACAACTTAGTTTACACCAGTGAACTGATAGACCACGCGTTTTGGTGCGCCACGGTTGGCTTCAAGCGTTGCGATGTCAATGATGCCGTCCTCAACACCGCTGGTGCGGTCGGTCAGGCTGTATTGATCATACTTGTGCAGTTGCTCGCGGTTGTTAGTCTTCAGCGTCAGCACATTCCCTTGACCAATCGCAATTAGATAGCTGTCTGCATCTCCAACGTCACCAATGAACGCAGCCCCTGTCGTGTTGACGAAGCGATAGAGGTTCTTATGTGGGTTCCCGACGTTCGCTTCAAGTGC
>JAHDIM010000063.1:0-4906 GCA_020630805.1 Anaerolineales bacterium | reverse complement strand
CTGTCGGTGAAACGGAAGATGTTCTTCTTCGACTTATCGACATTGGCGACTAATGCTGCCACATCAATGACACCGTCTTTCGGTCCTTTCTTGATGCCGTTCAAGTCGTACTTGTCATACTTGGCGAACTGACCTTTATTCTTGGTGTTGAGCACCAGCACGTCACCATTGGCCAATTGGAGCAGCATATGGTTCGCGTCACCATATGTAATGGTGAATGGCTGTCCGCCGCTATGCGTAAAGCGATAGACATTATTCTTCGAGTTACCGACGTTAGCAGCTAATGCAGCGACGTCAATAATTTCATCATCAGCACCACCGTTACGGCCAGTCAAGGAGTACAAGTCGTAGTTCTTGAATTCTTGGTTAGCTTGTGAATTGATCACTAACACATCGCCGTTTGCCAATTCAATCAGTTCATTGTTGCCGTCCCCAGCATTCACTGTGAATGGTTCACCCGCGCTGTGCATAAACATGTGCACCTTGTTGTTCAGATTAGCTTCCAGCGCTGCGATTTCAATATCACCATCTTCAACGCCATTTTGTATACCTGTCAGTGAGAACAAATCCAACAATGGAATGGATTGCTGCCCGCCAGAGCGGATGTTCAACACATTGCCATTTGGCAGAGTCACCAGCATGTGATTATTGTCACCGCGCCGGACGACACCTGGGCTTAGGTTGGTAATACAGTCTGGAATGCCATCATTGTTGGCATCTGGTGACTTGTCTCCACCATTCAACGGATCAGACCCACAGGCCAATTCATCATCATCTGACTGACCGTCGCCATCATCGTCGGTGTCTGCGTTGTTCCCTGTGCCGTCATTGTCGGTATCGAGCTGTTCGTTTGGATCATTCGGGAAGGCATCATCGCCGTTTTCAACACCGTCGCCATCGATATCTGGATCTAGGCAGTCTGGAATGTTGTCTTCGTCTAAGTCCGCAGGCTTGACATTTGCATCGAATGGATCACCACCTGGACAAGCGTTTTCGTTGGCGTCTGACATGCCGTCATTGTCATCATCTGGGTCAGCATTGTCACAGAATGGCGCACCAAACTCATCAACATCACCATCATTGTTGAGGTGTTCTGACGAATCTAGCGGACATGCGTCAACGACATTGTCAAAGCCGTCGCCATCAACATCATCATCCAAACAGTCTGGAATGTTGTCGTTATCCAGATCGCCTGGAATAGACAATGCATCGAACGGATCTGTGTTACAGGTCATTTCGTCATCATCTGACACGCCGTCATTGTCGTCATCTGGGTCAGCATTGTCACAAAGTGGCTCACCTAATGGGTCTAAGTCACCATCGAAATTGAGATGCTCTAGCGGATCTAGCGGACAAGCATCTGCAGTGTTGTCGAAGCCGTCGCCGTCTATATCATCATCCACACAGTCTGGAATGTTGTCGTTATCAAAGTCGTCGGCCTTCAACGAGTCATCAATGGTTGGGTCCACATAATTATTTGGATCTGGCTGGACGAAACAGAGGTTTTCATCAACATCTAGTTGACCGTCATTATCGTCATCTTCGTCCTCGTTGTTCCCAAACGCGTCACCATCAGTATTAATTTGCTCGTCTGGGTCAAATGGGAAAGCATCGACGTTGTCATCAGCGCCGTCATTGTCATCATCTGGGTCACAGACATCACCAATTAGGTCACTTTCGTTGTCTTCTTGTAGCGGATTGGCATCATTCGGACAATTGTCTAGCGCATTTTCAATGCCATCTCCATCGTTGTCTAGCAAGGTGTCAATACAGTCAGGGATGTTGTCACCGTCCACATCAGCCGGTTTTACGTTTACGTCGAACGGATCACCGCCTGGACAAGCCAACTCGTCAAGATCGGTCATGCCGTCATTGTCATCATCTGGGTCAATATTGTCGCCAATTTGATCATTGTCATTGTCTGACTGTTCATTTGGATCAGTTGGGAAGACATCATCAACGTCTAAAGTGCCATCGTCATCATCGTCGTCATCTAAACAGTCTGGAACGAGATCACCAACAGTTGCCAGATAGTCTGGATTGTCCGTATTGGTTGGCAAGACGCTGGCGTCTAGCGGATCGCCACCACAGGCTGGATCAGTTTCGACCGTATCAGGCTGACCATCGTTATCGTCGTCTAAGTCACAAGCATCGCCTTCAGCATCGCCGTCAAAGTTTTCTTGCAACGGATTTGCAACTGCCGGACAGTTGTCAATGTCGTCAGAAACGCCATCGCCATCGGCATCTTCAAGGAAGATTGTGAGATTGATGGTTGCCATTGATCCAGCGTACAGATCATCGGTCAGATCCAGCGTGCCCCCTGCCAAGGTTGGCACCACTCCACCAAAGAAAGCCTTGATCGTGTAGTTACCCACAGGCTGATTGAGCGTACTTAGTACAACTTGCCCCGTTGGGTTCGTAATGACAGCTTCGGTATACACCACTTGATTGGTGTCATTTTCAACCACAAATACAACTGTCTTTTCCTTCAGACGCTGCATTTCAGAGTCTTCCAAGGCCACACCCCAAACTGATGTTGTTGGGTCGGCCACATCGGTATCGCTAATGTTGAGACCGCCAACTGGTGGCGTGATTAAGGTTGTTGGCTGCTTGACAATGTCAAACTGTAAGCCACTTTGGGTTGGCAGATACGTGCCTTCGCCTGCAAATGAAGCGGAAAAGTCATACGTACCGGGCGCGCCCAACATGAGTTGCTCTACCGTGGCCACCCCATTGGCATCGGTCACGCCATATTGGCTGACTGGACCAAAGGCAAACTGCACTAATTGATTTGGCAGTGGATTGTTACTGTCATCTGTCAACGTGACCGATGCAGTAATTTCTGTTCCATATTCAACCGATGCTGCAATTGCTGGAATGGTGATGTTAGTCGCAATGGAAGGCACAACTGGTGGTGGTGCAGACAATGGATACCAAGCACCTAAGTTGGTATCAGCCGTCACAAGCCCAATCCCATTTGCGGCTTGGATCATGTAACGCACCTTGTTGGCATCTACACCGGCTGGCAGCGTGAACTGCGCACCCCAGTTGCGGGAGTCATTTGGACTTTGGATCAAGTCGACTGGTGTCCACGTGTTGCCACCTTCTTCATACCAAAGCAACCACACTTCTTGTACACCGACGCTTGGGTCACCCACAACGCGTGCCATCACGGTCACATTGTTGTTCACATCTACATCTGAGACCACGTTATTAATGCTTGGTGGCCCAGCCAATGCTGGTAACGACGCATAGATGTTTGGATCATTCAGGTCCTGATTATTGTTGTAGTAGAACCGGAAGTTCAGGCTGTTGATCTGGCGTAACGTCCCGCTGGTCGTGTTCAAGTCATCATCTGAGCGGAATTGAGTCCCCAGCGTCAGTAAGCGCGTGAGGCCGCCGTCAAGAGCGTCAATATAGTTGACATTCCACGGCAAGACTGGGAAGAATTCAGACGATTCAAACGGCACGTGAACACTGCGAAGTTCCGTGGTTGGTGCGCCAGTAAGCGGCGTCACACCATTGATGTCGGTGAAGGTCCCACCGCGCCAGCCAGCGCCACGTAAGACTTGGTTTGCAACGGATACGTTGTCAATTTGCAACGGTGCCACTGGGCGATATGGTTCAGCAACAACACCTTCGCGACCATCAAAGTAAGTCAAGCTATACGTTGCCGTGTCGTTTTCATCGCTTGAGTTAGCGACAATTGTTTGCTGCGTTGAGGTCAACCCAATGGTGACATCCGCAGCCTGAGTTTGTAAGACAGCCCCTGGGTTGCTTGCGATTGGGGTTGTTGCGCCAACCAATGACGGTTCGACCGGTGGTGCACCTGTCCGACCGCTTGGCATATCAATACCTAGCATTGGCAAGCCGTAGAGCGTGACTTCCAAGACAGATTTGAGGTGCAGCGGTGTGAGTTCAATTGTCTCTGCAAGGTACGCACCCTTGGATTCAAGTAGTGCATCCCCAATTTCTACGGCTGTCCCAACGTTACCAGTGCGCAATTGTTGACTGAACAATTCATACAAGCGTTCGTTGTATTCAATGAAGTCAGAGTCGCCATATTGGTAGCCGGTGCCCGCAATGAGGGTCGCCCCTTCTGCCGCAAAGGCTTCCGCCCAGTCTGGTTCTTGCGTAATGCCCGGAATACCGTGTGCATCTACCGTGTTGTACCCAGAGTGACAGCCCGTGCTAAAGACAATGGTGTTGGTCCAGTCTAGTGGTGAAGACGCTAACTCAGTCGCTAAGAAACGCGTTTCATAGTCTGCTGCCAAGGCGCTGAAGGCGCTAAAGTGACCAGCTAGGTAAACCAAGTCCCAGTCTTGACTGAACAGATTTGTACGCAAGTCAGTCGCGGTCCAAGACTTGATATCGCTTGGATTGGCATCAAATGGACCGGTTTCGTTGATGTCACTTGGCGCAACAGTGCCCGGCGTGATGACGGTTTCAATGGTGCCGCCCGCGCCAAGACCTTGGGTTAGTTCACTGACAACTGCATTAGCTGCGTCATCTAAGAAGTCGTAACCACTGACAAAGGCGCTAGATGGCGTTGGCACCACGCCGCCGGTGGTGTTGTCTAAGTAGGCGTCAATCACGGTGACGACATTTTCAGGTGTTTCCACCAAACGTCCAACCGCAATGTCTTGCAATGGCAAGATCACGCCCTTGATATTCAATGTTTCAGATGCACCATAGTGATCTTGGCTCAAGAAGTAACCGCTACGCAGTACAGACTGTGAGCTAGAGGCATCATCGACTGGTGGAACATAGTTCGATTCATTCGCCAACAGCGCTTGGTCTGCAACCCGATAGAAAGGAATGGCGTCATCGTTACCAATGAGAACCACGTGTTCAATTGGATTGAGGTCGCGGTGCGCATCAATAATTTCTTTGATCGCATCTGCGG
>JAHDIM010000062.1:5443-18019 GCA_020630805.1 Anaerolineales bacterium | reverse complement strand
GAGTACCGATGTACAATATTCATAGAATGTGCAGGATTCGTACCGCTCACAAACGTTTTTTTATCTGTCTTGTAATCTTGTCGGTGGGGATAGTGGCTTGTACAAGCCCAGCGCCAGAAGAATTGGTGATTGAGATTCCGTCACCAGAACCAACGGCGACAGCACTACAATCGATCTTGGAGAATTCCGATACCGTTGTTCAAGCTGTAGATATTCCTACCAATACAAGTGCACCCGTGTTGACATCTACGCCAACCAATGTGCCTGAACCAGTGATCACTAACGTGCCCACTGAGATTCCGACCGGGGTGCCTAAAGACTTACTGACGAACTTCCCAGTTGCAACCGAGATCAGCACGACTGTTGCTGAAGTTGCGACTGCGACTGCTCTACCGACACTAACGTCTGCGCCTACCAATACCAATACACCAGTTCCAACCAACGTTGCGTTTTCGCTGCCGGAGCCTCTCCCGTTTCAGGTGGGGCCTGACAACTATCCCGCAGATGTAAACCCGTTGACCGGGTTACCTGTGTCAGATGCCAGCGTGCTAACCCGTCGCCCAATTGCGATTAAGGTATCAAATGCGCCAGATTGCGTCCGACCGCAAGAAGGGTTGTCGCGTGCGGACATTGTTTACGAACATTATGCTGAAGGCGGCACCACGCGGTACACGGCAGTGTTCTATGGTGACACACCAGCAAGAGTTGGATCAGTGCGTTCTGCCCGCCTCATTGACATGGAAATTCCAGCCATGCATGGTGCCATCTTCGCGTACTCCGGTGCCGCTGAACCCGTCAAGATCATGCTTGAAGAGTCAGACTTTGGCGACCGCGTAATTGCGAATGTGCCGGGGCATCCTGCGTTTTACCGAAAGAGCCTCAACGAAGTCGCCTGCGGACGGGCAGAACATACCCTGTTCACCGACCCAAACTCGCTCCGAAATTTCGCAGCAAGTACAGGCATTAACGACACGCGTCCCAATATTTCGGGATTGGTCTTCAACCCAGAGATTCCAGCAGGCGGGCAGCAACTTGACTCACTGGTCATTCGCTACCTTGGGGTCACTAACGAATGGCGCTACAGCAGTACGCTGAATCAGTACACGCGCTATTCCAACGGCGCGCAGAACACAGACCTGTATTACAACGTCCCCATTTTGGCGGACAACGTCGTCGTACTCTACGCCAATCACGTCACCACGCTCATTTTGGAAGATCGCGTTGGCTACAATGCCGCGACTGGCACCGGCGGCAACTATTCCATTGAAGCGCAAATTTGGGGCAACGGTCCGCTGATGTTCATGCGCAATGGGCAGGTCTACACTGGCACCTGGTTCCGTTCTGAACGCAATGAAGGCATTGTCTTAACTGACAACAATGGCAATGTGCTGGGTCTCAAACCAGGGCGCACGTGGTACCAAGTTGTACCACTGGATACACCATTGACGCAGACGTCGGCCACAGCGTGGTCCATCAAGCCAGAACGTCCGCCAGCGCAGCCAGAGCGGTAGAGACGTTTGTTAGTTGGTAAGTTTGCTGGTTGGTTGGTAATCTTGGGTAACCCAAGACTCACTAACACTTGTCCTCGCAAAGGCGGGGAAACCTACTAACTAACAAACCAGCCAACTATTCCCCATGGACAAACTCGAAAAGCTCAAGCGCCCGCATAAACTTGCGAAGCCTAATAACGTCAAGATAGACACCAGCAATGGTCTGACCCTTGTCCGCCGCTGGCAGCGTACCAACGGTGCGTGGGGCATTTTCGGCGTCGCGTTCTTGCCGCTGGGCTGGATGCTGTTTCAACGCAACTTGCCGAATCCAGATGCATTGGATTTTCTCGTCTTGGTCTCCATTGTCATCGTGGGGATTCTGATGACCTATGCGGGGTTGGCGCAGCTTATCAACTCCACCACGGTTTCGCTTGATGCTGAGAAATTGAGCATTAAGCATGGGCCGCTGCCAGTGAAGGCTAATGTGACTGTGCCGCGCGACAAGCTCAAGCAGATTTATACGCAAAAGCGCGTCCGCCAGTTAGGCCGACGCAAGCAGGTCAGTTTTGAATTGTTGTTGCAGGAGCATAACGCTGAACCGCAAACCCTTATGGCCGATGAAACCAGCCGGGACGATTTGCAGTTTATTGTGCAAGAGGTGCACAAAGCGTTGATTAAGACGCGGATGTAGAGGCATGCACGAGGCGGGGTCCTAACGACCTTTGGTCGCTTTAAGGACCCCGCCTCGTAGAAACGTTGGTTACTTATATTCCCCTTTCACAAACCGCAGTGCTGTCTCTGCCATAATGGCCGCGCCGATTGGCATCGCGCTTTCGTCGATGTCAAATTCAGGGTGATGGTGGAAGCGGGCCGGGCCATCTGGTTCTTTGGTGCCGAGCATCATCATCATGCCTTTGCTGGCACGTGACATAAACGCAAAGTCTTCGGCGCCCATCATCAAATTGCCAGGCACAATGTTTTCAGCCCCAATCAGATCACTCGCGGTGGTGTGGACCCACTCGGTCACCGACTCTTCGTTATAAAGCGCTGGATAACCGCCTTCAATGTGAATTTCATAATCACCACCGAGCGTCTTGGCAATTGAAAGGGCTTGTTCAATTTCAACTAAGAGCTGTTTGCGCACATCATCTCCCACGCTGCGAACAGTGATGTCGAGTTCCACTTCTTCAGGAATTACATTAGACGCCGTTCCCGCGGAGAGTCGGCCAACAGTCACGACTGCTGGCATCGTCGGATCTACCCAACGTGACACGATACCGTGTAGCGCTGTCAACACCGGCGCCAGCAGAAAGATTGGGTCACGGGCCTTATGCGGTGCTGCACCATGCCCACCTTTCCCCTTGATCTTGGCATAGACCGTATCTGCATTGGCGAGCGCATAACCGGGGCCAATGCGCACCAAACCAGCGTCCAAGGTGCTGTCAACGTGCAATGAAATGACGGCATCTAGCCCTT
The DNA here is from genome assembly GCA_020630805.1 of Anaerolineales bacterium. GTDB lineage: Bacteria > Chloroflexota > Anaerolineae > Anaerolineales > UBA6668 > JAHDIM01. The sequence continues at coordinate 15,053 of JAHDIM010000062.1, read as the reverse complement.
CAATTGCGCCGTCTTCAATCATGCGCGGCGCGCCGCTGACGCCTTCAGCATCTGCATTTTCTTCCGAAGGTTGGAACAGCAATCGGATTTCGCCATCAATGTCGGCATCTTTCAAGAGCATGGCAGCGCCTAACAGCATGGCGGTGTGCGAGTCGTGACCGCAGGCATGCATTACGCCATCGATCGTGGACTTATATTCGGTGTCGTTGGCCTCCAAAATTGGCAACGCATCCATATCGGCGCGGATGCCGATGGCGGGTCCATTGCCATTGCCTAAGCGGGCCACAACACCAGTGCGGCCAACGCCGGTTGAATATTCAATGCCTAAGTCACTCAGGGTGCTGGCGACCAATCCGGCAGTTTTGACTTCATTGAAGCTCAACTCCGGATTCATGTGGATTGTGCGCCGTAGGCGGCTTAGTTCGTCCTGTAATGCTTTTGCGCGTTCTAACATAGAAAAATCTCCCGTTTGAAGTGTGTCGTGCGCGTATTTTAGTGGATGAGTGGGCTGGTTTGCTAGTTGGTGAGTTTGCTAGTTTGTAGGTTGGCTAGTAAGCTACCGGTTACCCAAGATCACAAACCAACCATCCAACTTACCAACCAACACACTACCTCATGACTCTTATCGACTTTATTCACGATGTAACGTGGGAAGACATTCCTGAAGATGTGCGCGAACAAGCGCGACGCTGCTTTTTAGACACGATGGGCGTGGCCGTTGGCGGGCGCGTGACGTCACTGACCGATATTATTTACGACTTTGTTGCCCAAGCTTATGGCGGTAATCAGGCCACACTGTGGATGGATGGCCGTTCTTGCTCAATTCCAGGCGTGGTCCTTGCGCACGGCATGGGCATCGATGCGTTAGACATGCACGACAGTTGCCGACCTGTCAAAGGGCATGCGGGTGTGGCGCAAGTGCCTGCAGCGTTGGCAACCCTTGGGATGGGCAATGGTCCCATTGATGGTGAAGAATTTCTCACGACGCTGGCAATGGCCTACGACGTTTCCATTCGCTCGGGCACAGCACTACACGCCACCGCATGTGATTACCATACGTCTGGCGCTTGGAATGCGTTAGGCACTGCCGCGATTGTGGCGCGCCGAATGGGGCTTTCTAAAGAACAAACCCGGCACGCGCTGGGGATTGCGGAATATCACGGGCCGCGCTCGCAAATGATGCGCTGTATTGATCATCCAACCATGCTGAAAGACGGCTCTGGCTGGGGCGCGATGGCGGGGATTAGCGCAGGGATGATGGCCTCGGCGGGCTTTACGGGCGCACCAGCAATCACCGTCGAAGCACCAGAGGTTGAAGAGTACTATGCCGACTTAGGCCAACGCTGGTCGCTGATGATCCAGTACTTCAAGCCGTATGCCGTTTGCTATTGGGCGCAACCGGCCATTGCCTGTGCCCTGAGCATTCAGAAGAAACACAACCTTTCGCATGCAGACATCAAAGCGGTGCGGGTGCATACCTTCCACGAAAGCTTCCGCTTGGCAACGCGTTTCCCCAAAACCACCGAAGAAGCCCAGTACAGCCTGCCGTTTCCAATTGCGGCCGCGTTGGTGCATGGCCGACTAGACTATCCACAAATTCACGGCGATGCGCTCAACGACCAAACCGTGATTGATCTCGTGCACAAAGTTGAACTGATTGATGACGACGCCTTCAATGCCCGCTTCCCGGCTGACCGTCTCTCTCGTGTTTACATCGATACGAACGATGGGCGCACGCTGGATTCGGGTGAAATGCGCTCACTGTGGGACCTCACCGCACCACCTACCAACGCTGAATTGATTGAGAAGTTCCGCAACTTAGTGAAGCCACTGGGCGCAGACCGCGCTGCGAAATTAGAAGACGCCGTCTGGAACGTGCACCAGTTGGATGATGTGGATGTCATCAATCAACTGATGATTCCGCCAGCGTAATAAAAATAGGACGCGGACGGGTACGGGAAACCTGAGAAATTTTATTATCCGCTCTCGTCCTATCTCGTCCGCGTCCCATTCTCCTTATGATCACCGGAATTCTCGAAACCGCTCTCTACGTCAACGACCTAGACGCCGCTGAGCATTTCTACGGCAACATCCTAGGCCTTGAGCAGTACAGCCGCCTTGGCGATCGGTCAGTATTTTTTCGCGTTGGCGCGGGGATGCTGTTGCTGTTCAATGCGGAGATCACCGCTAAGATTGAGTCTTACATCAACGGGGATCTAATTCCCGTGCATGGGTCTGTTGGGGCTGGGCACGTGGCGTTTACTGTTGCTGAAGCGGAGCTTGTCACCATGCAGGCCGCGTTGGAAACAGCCGGTGTTGAAATTGAAAGCGTGGTGACGTGGCCGAATGGCGCGAAGTCGGTGTATTTTCGTGACCCGGCTGGTAATAGTTTGGAGATTGCCAGCGGAAAGCTATGGGGAATTGATATTTACGATTGACGATTTTTGATTTACGACATTGTGTGTGTGATCAAATGCAGTGAAAGATTTCAATGGCATATTTTATAGTTGCACATTCGACTTCGCTCAGTGGGGGGCGCATCTTAATTGTCTTTTGTGGAGTTGCGTAGATCAAAAACGAGTACGTCCGTAAAATTGACTAAAAAGACATACTCTTGACCGAACCTTCGTGCTTTTACAGAAAAAGTGATGTGATACGTCCCCCACTGAGCGAAGCCATCCGAAGGTAAGGCGCAGTCGGCACGCAGTGAAGGCTTTGCCGCTATGTGCAACTTAAGCGTATACCCACTGACGATCACAACAGTTGATCACACACGACATCGTCAATCGTCATTCAAAAATCGCAAATACATCTATAATCTGCCCGCTATGAGCAGTGAAAACCTCACCACGGAAGAGTGGAACGCCTTTATTCAATCGCAGACGCCCACACCAAACTTGCTGCAATCTTCGCAGTGGGGTGACTTCAAGAGTCAGTTTGGTTGGGACACAATGCGTCTCGTCGCGCGTCATAAAGACGGCCAAATTGATGGGGCTGCCCAGTTGCTTTTCAAAGCCCTGCCAATGGGCATTTCGCGCATGGCTTACATTCCCAAAGGCCCTGTGATGGATTGGCACAATCCCAATCTGCGTGACTATCTTCTAAGCCTCAGCACTGAGTTTGCGCTCTCTCGTAATTCCTTTTTACTCAAAATTGAGCCAGACTTGCCAGACACTGAAGCGAACCGCGCTTTGTTGCGTGACCTTGGGTTTCAGCCGAGTCCGCAAACCATCCAGCCGCCCAATACCGTTGAAGTTGATTTGTCTGGCACCGAAGACGAAATCCTAGCGCGGATGAAGCAAAAGACGCGTTACAACATTCGGCTATCGGCGCGTAAAGACGTGACCACACGCATTGGGACAGTAGAGGATTTGCCAGCGTTTCATGCCCTCAATCAGCTCACAAGCGAACGCGATGGCTTTGGCGTCCATAGTGCCAAATATTATGACGAAGTTTATAACGCCTTTGCTGAGACGGATCAGGTCGCGTTGATTTTTGCCGAATATGACACACAGCCGCTGGCGGCAGTGATGGTCTTCCGCCAAGGTGACCGGGCTTGGTATTTGTACGGGGCGTCTTCAAACGCAGAGCGTAATCGGATGCCGGCCTATGCAGTCCAATGGGCCGCCATGCAGTGGGCAAAAAACAAAGGCTGTGTCCGTTATGACATGGTCGGCGTGCCAGATGCAACTGAGGAACAGCTTGAAGCAGAATTTCAAACCCGCAAAGATGGTTTGTGGCCGGTCTACCGTTTCAAGCGAGGGTTCGGCGGCGAAGTCGTGCGTTCCGTTGGCGCCTGGGATAAACCATTGAGCAAGTTCTTGTATCGGCTGTATTTACGGCGGGTAAATAAATAATTACAAAGCGCCTTTCTTCAAGAAAGGCGCTTTGTCGTCGTGATGAATTACACCGAAGTTACCAATGCCGCTAAATGGCAAAAATTGCTCGACACGCTAGCATGCAACGAACTATTGCAAACGTGGACGTGGGGCGAGATCAAGTCGCGTTGGGGCTGGCAGCCGCATCGTTATGTCTGGTATGCCGACGACACTCCCGTAGCTGTCTGTCAACTATTGCAACGCACTGAGCGGCGCTTTGGTATTGGCGTCAGTATTTTGTATGCCCCGCGTGGACCATGGGTCGACTGGGAAAATCAGGCGTTGGCTACAGCTGTTCTAGCTGACCTCAAACGCATTGGGAAACAGCACCGCGCACTATTTGTCAAAATTGATCCGACATTAGTCGTTGCGACTGGCGTTCCAGACACCGAAGAAGATGTCACGCACGCTTCCACAGCAGCGCTACTGGCCGATCTACAAACCGTTGGTTGGCGCTACTCTCCTTTCCAAATTCAGTTCAAAAATACGGTTGTCTTAGACCTAGATCGGCCTGAAGAGGACGTCATCAAGTCTTTTAAGCAGAAGACGCGCTACAACATTCGGTTAGCAAGCCGTAAAGGTGTGACCGTTAGAAACGGGTATGTGTCTGATCTAGAGTTACTGTACACGCTGTACAAAAACACAGCTGAGCGGGATGGGTTTATTATCCGCACCCGTGACTACTATCTGGACACTTGGCAGTCCCTAATGAATGCCAACCTGGCACAACCTTTGATTGCTGAAGTGGACGGTGAGCCAATAGCGGCGGTGTTTACCACGCGCTGCGGAAACACCGCAACGTATATGTATGGCATGTCAAGTGGGAAACATCGGTCAAAAATGCCAACTTACGGATTGCAATGGGAAGCAATCCGCTGGGCACAAGCAAAAGGCTGTACACACTATGACTTCTGGGGGGCACCAGATGTTTTCGACGATACAGACAGTATGTGGGGCGTTTGGCGCTTCAAACAAGGGTTTAGAGGGGTGCTATTGCGGACAGCAGGCGCATGGGATTTGCCAATTCATACGTTGGGCTACCAGTTGTACGTGCAACTGATGCCAAGACTGCTCAAGTTAATGCAAAGTCGCTACCGTTAAACAGAATAAGACTCAATTTATATTTTATTCAAATCAAATTGAGCAAAATAAATTTCACGAATCAGGAATTTATTTAGGTTTGGTTTGGATAATGTTGATTCAATGTATGATCAAAGTTGGTATGGAAGATAGTTTTTGTTATCTGCGTTCTAACCGTCATGGCCAATGGTTAAGTAGCTAGCACAACTCACCCATACCTCTAAGTGAGACAGTAAGCGGGCACGGCGTTCTCACTTGGAAGACATTGGTAAACAGAACACAACCTTTCAACAGTTAGATTTATTTGAAATACCTGTATTTTTTTTCGCAGAGTATTGAATTCGGTTGTGCGTTTGAGGAAGAGAAGAGTATATGAGAGTGACAAAAATGCGCTATATGCTGTTAATGTGCATGTTGAGTGTAGCAATATTTGTGCCAGCTTGTGTGGGGCCAGAACAGTCGGGGACTGAAACAGATAAGCCGATTGCAAATATCTCTGCTTGGGAGGCCTATCCGAATATTGCACAAGCAGCAGACCAAACTCTAAATATTCACGTTACAAATACGCAAAATGTTGGAATTCTTGGGGCAGCGTGCATCGCAAGTTTAGTGCACACAGACTCTGGTACAGCCCAAGCGCTTGACTTCCCTCCCACAGGGGCAGATGGCAAAACAAAGGTTATGTTCAAAACCGATCCATCACAATTTGCAATTGGGGACTATATTGCAGACATCACTTGCATTGTGCCCGGCATAGGGGAGCGCCCCGCTCAAATTAGCTTTAGTGTTGAGTAGCGCTTGAGCGGCGCTTATTGGCCCAGATCAGATCGTAATCGACCTGCCACGTTTGAAAGTCAACCGAGAATAAGCCTTTCGCTTCTAGCAGTGGGCCTAACTCGGCTTGCTCCCAAGTTTTCCCAACAATCGCTTTTGCTTCCCAGCCTCGGCGATTGCTCAGCAACAACAAGCCCCCCGGTTCTAACACCCGAATACACTCATCAATCACCTGCATGGGATCAGGCATAAATTCGAGTGCCTCCAAGCAGGTCACCACGTCAAACGTATTGTCATCAAACGGCAAACGATCTCCTGGCGACTGAATACTGTCGATGCGGTCAGGGTGTGTTGCTTGGCCTTCTCGCAACATTGGATAAGACAAATCTAGCGCCACAATTTGGCCGCGGAATGACGGTTCTGGCAACAATGTTCGTGCGAGTCGTCCGGTGCCTGCCGCGACATCCAACACGCGCGGATAGGCAAGATTGACCATTGTCATTGCCAATGGATAGCCCAGCGTCTCCGTCTCAAATTTTGGGTCGTATTGCTTGATGGAGTCGTAGCGCTTCGCCGTCCAGTCATACATTTTGACGACCGCTTTCGCACCAAGGTGGGCGCCTTCCGCAATGACAAGTTCCCAATATAGCAGCGCTGCGATCAGAATGACAATTAGGAAAATCCAGACGAAGGACATAAGTTGAAGACTGCGGACTGCGCTACGCAGTCCGCTTTTTGTTTAGTTACAAGTGCTGTACGAGGTGTTGAAATCGTCAGCATCCCCGCGCCACAGGAAATAGCGGATGCGCGTGCTTTGGCATTCTTCGCCGTTGGTATCTTCAGAGACGCGCGTCAGCGAAAGACCAATGCCCGCTAAGTCCGCATCTTCAGCCAACCAGACTCGGTTTGGCTGCGTGTCGCTGCCGCCCCACGTCAGTTCACCGCGGATCATGACGGATGATAAAAGTAAGAGCAGTAGGCAAAGCACGAGCCACACCGCACATCCGGCCGGGACCCACCAGCGGCGAATCCGTTTTTCGTTTGTAGTTGAGGTATCTGTAGTCACGCGAAAATTGTATCGCCAAAAGAGATCAAAATAGGGCTAGCATCCTGTCACACTAGCCCTACTCTTATGCTTCTAATCTAGCTTGGTGTAGACCGCGCGAATGTTTTTGTCGAACACGTTGTCACGCCAGTCTTTTGGAATAGCAACGCGGTCCGGGTGGTCAAAGTCCCAGTGGGGATAGTCACTCGCAAACAGCAGCGTGTTCTTCCCATCCATCGCTTCTAACATCGCATAAAGATGGTCTTGTACGGGCGGCTGTTCTAACGGCTGCGTCGTAAAGCGGATATGCTCACGCGCATATTCACTAGGCAGCTTCTTCAGCCACGGCGTTTCTTTACGCAACGCCTTGTAGCCTGAGTCTAAGCGCCACAATACCGGTGGTAGCCAAGAAATCCCACATTCGATCATCACAAATTTCAGCGTTGGGAATTTTTCAAAGACCCCATGCAAAATGAGGCTAGCGACGTGGCTCATCATGCTTTGGCACAGCAAGGCGTGATGTTCGTAATAGAACGTCGGCGGCATAGCAAAACTAGCCTCTGCATTGATGCCACCATTGCCACCAAGGTGAATGCCAATTGGCAAGCCAACCTCTGCAGCGGCTTCCCACATCGGATCATAGAACGGATCGCCATACGGACGACGACAGGCTGAACTCAGCATCACCTGCACAATGTCAGGGTGATGCCCACGGCGGCGAATTTCTTTCGCGGCTCCTTCCGGATCTTGTGGCGCAACTGCCAGTGAGCCTTTGAGGCGCTTGTCTTGGCTCAGCCAATGTTCGATGGTGTATTCATTATTGGCGCGGGCAAGTGCTGCCGCATAATATGGATTCGCCAGCGTTGAAATATCGATGATTTCTTCGCCGGTCAAAATGGCATACTCAAGGTCGAACTTGTCCAGCAGCTCGCGCTTCATCATGGCATAGTCAGACCCAGCCGTTTGGCCTTCAGACGGTGCCAAATCTGCCCGTCGGTAGCCTTCAGGGTGCAGCCACGGACGGTGCCCATGCGGAAAGCTATGAGGACCCCCAACGCGTTCGCCGCGCACCATAAATTCACGAAATGTTTTGTCCAAATACGGGATCAAAACATCTGCGTTTTCCCAGTCATTATGTACATCGCAATCGATCATGATCTGTTCCTTTATCGTGTGTTTGCTATGGTCACTTTAGATGGCAATTTGATTGGGGTCAAGGGCGTAAATGTAGTGACATGATGCATCATTTCACTACATTTACAGCGTTAGCTACAAAACCATTTCCCGCGCCGCCACAAACGCCTTTACCGACCGTTTCACATCTTCTTCTGTCGTCGCCCACGAACACACGCTAATCCGAATTACGGGTGCGCCGTTCCATTTGGAGCCGCCCATCCAACATTCGCCGCTGGCTTGCACGTTTTGCATCAGCGCGATGGTTTTTTCAGGGGTATCTTCCGCGACTAAGACCTGATTGAAGACCACGTCATTCAGCACATTGAAGCCGTTTTCTGTGAGCAAAGTCGCAAACTGCTGCGCCCGCTGACACAACCCATCGATGAGTTGCGCGACGCCGTCTTCACCTAAAAACTTGAGCGTTGCCCACAGTTCCACCGCCCGTGCGCGGCGGGACATGTCTGGGGTGTAGAGCATGCTGTCCCGCTGCTCACTGTATTCAATGTAAGCGCCCGTGGCCTGCATTGCAGCCGTCAGCGCCTGTCGATGCTTGCACAGCACCAGCGCCGAGTCGTACGGCGTGTTCAACGTCTTGTGCCCATCCACTGACCATGAATCGGCGAGGTCAATGCCTTTGGCAAGGTGTGCTTGATTAGGTGACGCAGCGGCCCACAACCCAAACGCGCCATCGATGTGTACCCACGCGTCAGCGGCATTGGCAGCGGCACAGACGGATTCAAAGTCATCAAAGGCACCAGAGTTGACGTTGCCAGCTTGCAAGATTAGCAAGGTGTTGCTGTCGAGTTCTGGTAGTTGTGCAGCATCAATCCGACCCTGCGCATCTGCGGGAACGAGTTCAACACGTTCCTTGCCAAGACCCAGTAAGGCTAGTGCTTTGAAGACCGTACCGTGTGACTGTTCACTCAACACCACGCGGATTTCTGGGGCACCAAACAAGCCTTGGGTGTTCACATCCCAGCCTTGCTTTTGCAGCAGCGCATAGCGTCCCGCTGCCAAGCCACACATCGTCGCGATGGAGGTGCCGCTGACAAATCCGGCCACGGTTTCTTCTGGCAGTCCTAGTAACTGTCGCGCCCAACCTTCGCAGACTTGTTCTAACTTCGCAACTGTGGGCGAAATGACATGCAGCGCGGGGTTTTGATCCCACACATCGCTCAGCCAGCGGGCGGCGACTGCTGTCGGAATCGCGTTGCCATTCACAAAGCCAAAGTAGCGTCCGCCCGTTTGCGCTACGGTGCCAGGGGACCCAACTGAGTCCAACAGCTCCAAAATCGCTTGGCTGTCTTGCGGCGCTTTGGGGAGCGGTTCTTCAAATGCTTTGAGCGCGTCAATGTCTTCCGCATGTGGAAAGACGTGTCGCTCTTGCGCGGCGTCGATGTAAACGTAGGCATAGGTTTGCGCTTGCTCAAAGAGAGACTTGTCTGCAAGCTGAGAGAACATGGTGTCGTGAATAGAGGTCATAGTGCAGATAATAAAACATCCCGCCAAATTTGACGGGATGTTTTTTGTTCTAAGTTGTCAATCGCTGAGCAACGCTTTTGCATACTCAGAAGTTGAACGTTTTGAGCGCTGCTGAGCGGTCGTTACATTTGGAACGTTTCGTGAACGGTGACTTGGCCACCGTAGCTCATGTGTG
>JAHDIM010000062.1:3687-5343 GCA_020630805.1 Anaerolineales bacterium | reverse complement strand
CGTTACATTTGGAACGTTTCGTGAACGGTGACTTGGCCACCGTAGCTCATGTGTGGATGGTTCTCACACGCTGCAACGGCTGCATCAAGCGATTCAGCTGAGATGACGGTATACCCAGTCACATTTGGTGTGATGACATTGTCAGTAACACCATCGGCCGTGATGCTTTTTGACATACTAAACGGATTGCCGCCGTCCACAACGGCTTCGCCCATTTGGCCGTACCATGCGCCCCAAGCGGCCATGACTGCAGCTTGATCTGCTTCAGATTCTGGGATTGTGCCCCCGGTATATAACAAGACAAAATTCTTCATGAGGTGTTTCCTTCTATGTGCGGTCGGCGCAATGGCGCTAACCCGTGGGTTGAATCAGCATGATGTAAGCGACGGTGAGGCAAGAGTCCTATCCATTTAGAGGGAGGGTCTTAGCCCTAGAATACCATAGGAGGCCCAGATGCTTCGGCTATGGATTTAGAGATAAACGTTGGGCAATTTGCCTGAAGGTGTGGATAACTGGCATCAGCATCCGGACAACTTGCTGAAGTGTTCTTATAATTATTGAACTTACACCCAAGGAGCACCCCATTACTACCAATCCTTTTGAACTCGGTCTGTATTCGTTTGCAGAGCTTACTCCAGACGCCAACACTGGGGAAAAGATTAGCCCGACGCAACGGATTCAGAATTTACTCGAAACCATTGAACTGGCAGAGCAAGTTGGCCTCGACGTCTTTGCGTTAGGCGAACATCATCGGGAGGATTTTGTGTCGTCTGCGCCTGCTGTCATTTTGGCGGCTGCCGCAACGCGCACTAAAAAAATCCGACTCAGTAGTGCGGTCACGGTACTGAGTTCAGACGATCCAGTCCGCGTGTTTCAGCGTTTCGCCAGTCTGGACTTGGTCTCTAATGGACGCGCTGAAATTATTGCTGGGCGGGGCTCTTTCATTGAATCGTTTCCATTGTTTGGGTATGACTTGAACGACTATCACACGCTGTTTGCAGAGAAGTTAGAACTGCTGCTAAAGATCCGCGAAAACGAGCGTGTTCATTGGCAAGGGCAGCATCGGGCGCCGTTGACCGGCCAAGGAGTCTATCCACGTCCGACGCAGGAGACCATGCCTATTTGGGTCGGCGTTGGCGGCACGCCACAGTCTGTCATCCGCGCCGGTACGCTAGGCTTGCCGCTGGCAATTGCAATTATTGGTGGAATGCCGGAACAGTTTGGGCAATTTGTGCAGCTGTATTGGCGGGCCGTAGAGCAAGCAGGACATGACCCGAGCAAGCTGAGTGTCAGCATCAATTCGCATGGCTACATTGCGGATAATCGACAGCAAGCGATTGAAGAAGCGTTCCCGTCCTTCAAACAAGTGATGGACAAGATTGGAGGGGAACGCGGGTGGCCGCCGATGTCACGCCACCATTTCAATGCGTCTTGTGATCTGCGCGGCGCGAACTTTATTGGCAGCCCAAACGAAGTCATTGAGAAAATTCTGTATCAACACTCCATCTTCAAACACAACCGACTGTTGTTGCAACTGAGCATTGGCACCATGCCGCACAAACAAGTGATGCGGGCGATTGAGTTGTTAGGAACGAAGGTTGCGCCGGTGGTGAAGGAAGAAATTGCACGGCGAAGTGCTTGAAGAGTAATGAGTGA
>JAHDIM010000062.1:0-3587 GCA_020630805.1 Anaerolineales bacterium | reverse complement strand
GAGTGACGTAAACCAGTGGTTGTCGCAAAGCCTTTAGTCAAGTTCACTCATCACTTGTCACTCATTACTTAAAACAAAACGGTCGCCCCAACTTGGAGCGACCGTTTTTACTTCTCTCTGCAAGATCAAAGACTACTCGTCTTTCACCATCACAATGTCGGTGCGTGGCGCTGGAATGGCGATGCCGTTTGCATCGAATGCCGTTTTTACGCCTTCAAGCACGTTGTGATACACACCCCAGTAGTCATCGGTGGTGGTGTATGGGCGCACACCCAAGCTCACGCCGCCTTGCAGCATGTCCAAGACCACAATTTGTGGGGCTGGATCTTCCAACACACCCGGCGTTGAGGTCATCACATCCATAATGATTTGCTTTGCGCGACCAAAGTCTTCACCGTGGGCAATCTTGGTTTCCAAGTCAACGCGCAATGAGCCTTGTGCACTAAGGTTGGTGATTGAGCCAGAGGTAATCGTGGCGTTTGGCACGGTCACGGTTTGGTTGTCTGGCGTAATCAGACGGGTGTGGAAGATTTGGAGCTCATCGACAGTGCCGGTATGACCGCCAACTGAAACCACATCCCCGACTTTGTAAGGGCGGAACATGAGGATCATCACCCCAGCAGCAAAGTTGCTGAGTGACCCTTCAAGTGCAAAGCCAACTGCCAACCCAGCAGCGGCGATCAGTGCGGCGAAGCTGGTAGTTTCAACACCTAATGCGCCTAGCGCAGCGATGATCACCAAGACCAAGAGCATGGTGCGGATAATGGCACCAATAAAGCCGACCAATGTGTCGTCCATATTGGAGCGTTCCATTGCTTTTTGCGTGAGGTTGGCAATCCAACCAGCGACCATCCGACCAATAATAAAGATGGCAATTGCGCCCAAGATCTTGAGGCCGATGTCGACCAAGTTTCCTGTGCTGACCCAATTCATAATGGCGTCCATGATTTCTATTCTCCTAAAAATAGTTTGATAACGTTGTTGATAAATCAGATTGTTGATCTGTAATTCTTTAGTCGCCTAAATTCAAGAATTGGTCACATTTTTAGCTAAATTTCTTTTGAATTCGCAACTGACCACCTAACTGAACTTGTCAAAGCTGCGCAAGATTCGGGTGGAACTGTCGCTGCGAACCCTCTAAACTTTGAAGTATGGAAACAGACTATCAACGGATTGCCGCCGCGATTGAGTACATCGCAGAACACACTAAACAACAGCCTTCCCTCGACGATGTTGCCGCGCATTTGAATCTCAGCAAATATCATGTGCAGCGCATGTTCAAGCAATGGGCAGGGGTTACACCGGCGCAGTTTATGCATTACCTGACGTTGGAACATGCCAAACAATGCCTGCGTGACTCGCAGTCCATCTTGGACACAACCTTAGACGTTGGTCTCTCTAGCCCAGGTCGGTTGCATGACTTGTTCGTGCGACTAGAGGCCATGTCACCCGGAGATTACAAACGTGGTGGCGTGGGGATCAGCATCAATATTGCGTTTCAAGAGTCACCCTTTGGCGAAGTTCTGGTTGCCTCGACAGATCGCGGAATTTGCGCCATCCGTTTTGTTGCCATTCGCCGGGATGAGACCTTGGCAGAGCTCCACGCCGAATGGCCGCAGGCCACATTTGTTGTGACCGCTGCTCCGGACTACGCTCGGCAATTGTTTTCAGACAGTTCGCCCAGCCAACCTATTCCGGTGCATGTCAAAGGGACGAACTTCCAAGTGCGTGTGTGGGAGGCATTGTTGCAGATTCCAGAAGGCAATTTGCTCACTTATAGCGATGTTGCTCAGCGCATTGGACAACCCGCTGCCACCCGCGCCGTGGCCAGCGCAATTGCGAAAAATCCAGTAGGATATTTAATCCCATGTCACCGTGTCATCAATAAGGCGGGGCAGTTACACAAATACCGCTGGGGCGGCACACGCAAAAAAGCGCTGATTGGCTGGGAGCAGGCGCGAAGCCAACAGCCAATTGCCAACAGCTAATAGCCAATTTCAATGTCACTAAAAAACTGGGGTCTCCTCTTTTTGCTGTCTGCTATTTGGGGCGGCTCATTCTTCTTCAATGGCGTCTTGGTTCAACAGCTAGAGCCATTAACCATTACCTTTGGCCGTACGTTGCTGGCAGCAATTGCACTCAATATTGTGATTGTTGCGCAAGGGCAGCGGATGCCCACCCAACTGGCAATTTGGGGCGCGTTTGCAGTCATGGGCTTGCTCAATAACATGATTCCGTTCTCGCTAATTGCGTTTGGACAGAAGTCCATTGACAGTGGGCTTGCCTCAATTTTCAATGCCACAATGCCATTGTTCTCTGTCATGCTGGGCCACTTCTTCACCAGCGATGAAAAATTGACGTGGAACAAATTGCTTGGCGTTGTGTTGGGGATTATTGGTGTGATTGTGCTGATTGGTCCGCAAGCACTGCAAAGCATCGGCGCGCAGACGATTGGCCAACTGGCTGTCCTCGGCGCGGCCTTTAGCTATGCGGTTGCTGCCATCTTTGGGCGGCGTTTTCGCGGCCTGCCGCCGCTTATCCCAGCAGCGGGGATGCTGACGTGTAGTGCCTTGCTTTCACTCCCGTTCGCCGTCTTCATGGATCGGTTCTATACCGTCACGCCGACTGCTGCGACGATCTGGGCCATGCTGGGCTTAGCGATTGTCAGCACAGCAGTTGCCTATATTTTGTACTTCACCATTTTGTCTTCAGCGGGAGCAACGAACATCTCCTTGGTGACGCTACTCATTCCTCTGACAGCCTTAGTCTTGGGCGTGCTGTTCCTCGATGAAACCATCACCACTGCACTGATGATTGGGATGCTACTGATCTTCTCTGGCTTACTGGCAGTGGATGGCCGCGTGTTCCGCAGGACTTAAACAAAAACGCCCCCAAATGAAAAACGCATTTGGGGGCGGAGCAAAGGGGAACTATGCCGGGACTGGCTTGCGGCGTGGGGCTTTGCGCGTCTTCTTTGGCTTCCCAAAGAGCGCCGTCTTCGTCGTGTTGATGATCCATTTCGCGTGGAGTGCAACGTGACCACCGACCAACAGCATTGACAGATTGCTAAAAGCTTCGTGTAGGTCTTCCCACAGACCGGGACCGTTGCCTAAGCCGAACGGCGGCAATATCACCTCTGAGATCATCATGCCGCTCAGGCCAATTAGACCAAAACACGCGAACAGGCCGATATTTAGGACGTAGTTGACGCGGGTCCGCCAGGGTAGCTTGGCGCTAAAAATCTTCTTGGTAATGCCCACGACCCAACTCCAATGTAGCGCCAAATGGGTCGTGAGGCCGACAAAAAGCGCCATCGCCAGCCATTCGTGTAGGGTCTGTCCGGTAATTTCTTGTGCAAATGTTGCTAGAAATCCCAAACTGATTGCGGCATCGATCAGTAAATTCTTATTGGCTTTACTGAGGCCTTTTTTCTTCTTTTTCTTGACAGGGTTGCGGGTCGTCGTCATCTAGTCTCTCGCTGGTTGCAGTCGTTTTTTGTTCGACCGATTGATGCCTTTAGTGTAGGCGCGAAGGCAGATGCTAGATTGAAGTGGGGCTTAAGGTTTGTAAACTGTGGCTTAAATTAG
>JAHDIM010000061.1:14555-18028 GCA_020630805.1 Anaerolineales bacterium | reverse complement strand
TCTGGTTTGAAGTGCAGACCACAGTGCATATTGCCATCACCCGCGTGGCCGACGATGCGACCGTCAAAGCCATAGGCGGCAATTTGGTCTTGGCAGTAGGCAATCAACGCGGGGAAATTGGAGATCGGCACGGCAAGGTCCACCAAGACCCAATGCTCGCCCGGAAAGGTACGCGTCATGCGTTCGCGGATGCCGTGGCGCAGTTCCCACATTTCACGGCGGGCATCACGCCCTAAACCACCGGCAAAGCCCAGTGACCCAAGCTCTTCACAGATTTCTTTTGCCATCTCCATCGCTGTGGAGACAGTTTGCGCATTGGCCCCGCTAAATTCAAGCATCAGCGAATGCGCAACGGTCAGACCGACGCCCGCATCCTCATTCATCCAGCCGATGATCTCAGGGTGCATCAGTTCAAGCGCCGCAGGCTCTAACCCACTACCGATAATGCCATAGACCGCTTCGGCTGCCGTCTCAACATCAGGAAACGCAATGGTCGCGGTGCTGAAATGCTCAGGGATCGGAACGAGTTTGAGCGTCGCGGCAGTCACTAATCCCAGCGTCCCCTCAGCGCCAGTGAACAAATGCGTCAGGTCATAGCCTGCCGACTGTTTGATCGAGCGCGAGCCGGTTTTGATAATGTCGCCATTGGCCAGCACCACTTCCAACGCCAAGACATTGTCCCGCGTCGCGCCATATTTGACGGTGCGAATGCCCGCCGCATTGTTGCCAATCATCCCGCCGATGCTGGCATTGGCTCCGGGATCTGGGGCAAACATCAGCCCATATTGCGCCAAGTGCGCTTCAAGCGCTTTGCGAAAAATGCCCGGTTGCACGGTGACTTGAAAGTCTTCCGCATGTACGTCCAACACCCGATCCATGCGTTGGAAGTTGATGGTAATCCCGCGTTCCAATGGAATGGAATGGCCTTCTAGACTTGTGCCAGCACCCCAAGGCGTTATTGCAACGCGATGTTCAGTTGCAAGCTTAGCAATTGCACTGACCTCGGCGGTCGTGTTTGGCCACACCACATAGTCTGGCAACACCGGCACAATGGTCGATTCGTCTTGCGAATGCAGTTTACGGTCGGCTTCGGCAACCGATACATGTGCTGCGCCGACAATTGCCTGTAGTTGCGCGAGTAAGTCCGTTGTCATCTAGACGACTCCTTTTCGCATATCGGTGATATAAGACAAATAATAATTACGGGCGGTCGCATTGATTTGCTCATCGGCCAACGCGCGCATTGCTTCAATTTTGATCTCACGGGCGCGGTCAGCATGGGTTGCGAGCGCAATTAGATGATCACTCAGCGTTAAGCACCACTGCCATTTCTCGGCAGTCAGTGCCACTTCTGCTTGGGCCAGCAATGCCGCTTCGCCCCCTGCGAGTGCTGCCATTTCTTGCGCTGCTTCTACGGCTGGTAACGGGAACATATTCGTGGGATTGCCATCGAACCAGCCTAGATAGCCGGTAAAGATGGCGCGTACGGACCACGGCACGGTGCCATAAAATTCTTGCAGATACGGTTTTTCCGCCAGATGTTCCGGCAGTCGGATAGTTTCCGCAAGTTCATCCGCTGTCTTGCCAGCATTGATACCAGCCAGTGTTTCTTGCAACACATAATCCAGAGCGTCTCGATAGTCGGTCAACACAGATTGAATGGTGGCGCGACCTTGAAGTGGGCGCGAGTGCCCCGGCAACAGCCACTCGGCATCGATAGTGCGCATCTTGTCTATGCTGGCAACCCACAGGGCAACGTCACGGTAGGCACTGCCGCGAATGGGGTACAAGTTCGGGAATGACTTGTAATAATTGTCCGCACTGATCAAGATTTTCTGCTCAGGCAAGTACACCAGCATCGTGTCAGGCGTTTCGCCCGGCGCGGCAATAAAGTTGAGTGTGACACCATCAATGACGTGCGTTTCGTTTTCAGAGTCGATGGTCTTGGTAACGGGTAACATCCCAGCCCCAAGGCCATTCAGATTGCGTTTTCCCGGCCCCAACCCAATATTGATGCACACCCCTTCTGCTTCACCAATCGCAAATTGACGGCGGGCCCGCTTGCGAGAGACATCCGCAACTTCCTTTGCGCCGAGCAGACCTGCTCCAGAGGGTCGCGCAAAAATATCTGGCGTACCACCTTCAGCAAACACCTGTGCGCCACTGACATGATCCCGATGGCTATGGGTGTAGATAATCGTGCCAATTGGCTTGTCAGAGATTTTGCGAATTTCGGGCAACACATCCGCAGCAGCGCCGGTGCTTTCCAGCGTGTCAATCAGAATGATTTGCGTTTCAGCCACAATAAACGTCAGGTTGGACGATCCATAGCCCACCATGAAGTAGACATTGTCTGCAATTTGAAACAGTTCACGCCGAAATTCAGCGGAGTGGGCTTGAAGTTTTTCCTTTGGGGTAAGTGTGGTCATGGGGTCAATTTTACTTTCCTCCCTGCTGCCGCTCGATAAAAAATACGTGTAACTGTTGTAATTTTTTGATTCACTGCTATTATTCAGACAGGATATTTGTGATCACAAATCACAAAACAAGGAATGGACATCTCACAATTCACCATCAAGGGCTTATTGGTCCAACAAATTCGCGATGAAATTATTTGCGGGAATTTCGCGCCAGGGTCACGCTTACGCTTGCGAGATCTAGCCGCGCAGTTCAACGTCAGCACCCAACCCATTCGCGAAGCGCTCAGCGAGCTTGAAGTTGAAGGACTTGTACAGACAGAGCCGCGCAAAGGTGCGGTGGTCAGTGCATTTTCGGCCGCTGAATTGCTGGATATCTATGAGATTCGCGCCACGCTTGAAGCAATGGCAACCCGCCTAGCCGTTGCTAACATCCGCGATGTGGACCTCGCCAATTTAGAAGACCTGATTCATGACATGGATCGGCACATGGGCGAACCAGTCGATCTGGTGCGGTTGAACAAAGAGTTTCACCTAAGCCTGTATCAGCGCACTGGGCGCACGCATCTGTGCGAGCTCATCAATACGCTGCGGAACCGGACTGCGCACTACTTACACGCTTACATGATTGACCTGAGCGGGATGCCACTTGCACAGGACGAACACATTGCCATTGTGGAAGCCTGTAAAGCCAAAGACGCAGAGAAAGCCGCAACGCTGATGCAACAGCACGTGATGGCCGCGGGAACCGCCATCATGGAATACGTTGCACGCATTGATTCGAAAAGTTAACTACAGTTTCACCGAGCAATACGTCGTAATACTTCGACGTTGCTCAGCACAAGTCGTAATCGAGAAGATCTGCACAACTACGAATTTCAGATTGATTCTCACAGAATTGCCAAATTCTTTTGGTAAAAGCACAATCGGAAAATGATAAATGAGTTGTCTCTGATCGATTACGAACGCGATTACGACTACGATAGCGAGTAATTTCGCAGTCTTATTAACTCGAGTTACGCGATTTCTTTGAAATCGCCGTAAATTCGACGAAAT
>JAHDIM010000061.1:1369-14455 GCA_020630805.1 Anaerolineales bacterium | reverse complement strand
GACGAAATGACGAAACCTCAAGTGCGTAACTCGAGTTATTAAGAGTGTAAGGTAGCTAGAAAGTTAACTCAAAGACGTCACTTAGTTCTTAGCTCGGCTAGGACGGAACACTGAGATTGAATTTGAAAATCCGTGTTCCGCCGCATCCGTGTTAAGAATAAAAACAACACCAAAATCACAACACTATGGATAGGGCAAACCACATGCCCCTCATCGGAAAGGAGAATTATGTCAACCGAATCACTTCAATTTTTTGATCTAAGCCACCCTTGGGGCTTTCAAGCACCAAACTGGCCTTACTTTGCGGACGTCAAAATTGACCGCTTGCACTACATGGCCAAGTCTGGCGTGCTGACGCAAAAAATCACCACGACTATGCACAGCACCACGCATATCGACGCGCCAGCACACGTTGTAGAAGGTACTGCGTTTATCGATGAAGTTCCACTTGATCGCTTTTTTGGCTCTGGCGTCGTTTTGAGTATTCCAAAAAACAAATTTGAAATGATCACTGGCGATGACCTTGAAAAGGCATCGAAAGATTTACCAGTCCGCAAAGGCGACATTGTAATTGTCAACACTGGCTGGCACCACAAATATAGCGACAGCCAAGAATATTTTGGCCGCTGCCCGGGCTTTGTGCCATCAGCTGGCGAATGGTTCGTGGAAAAAGGCGTCAAGGTTGTCGGCCACGACACACAAGCGAACGATCACCCGCTCGCGACCGCTATTGGCCCACACGGCCCCAAAGGCGGCATGCTAATGCCAGCGATCAACAAAGAATACGAAGAATTCACTGGTCGCAAAGTCATTGACGACTTCCCAGACTGGGAACCTGTGCACCGTATTCTGTTCAACAACGGCATTCTCGGGATCGAAAATGTTGGTGGGGACTTGGACAAGGTCACTGGCAAGCGCTGTACCTTCTCATTCTTCCCATGGCGCTGGACCCGCGGCGACGGATGTATCATCCGCTTGGTCGCCATGCTGGACACCACCGGCGACTTCCGCGTAGAACCGGCCTAAGAAATCTAAGGGACGCGGACGAGCGCGGAAAACGCGGAGGATTGAAATCCTATCCGCTCTCGTCCTGTCTCGTCCGCGTCCCATTCTCTCCCACACAAAAGGAAAAGACACCATGCGAAACGTAGTTCGATTCAAAGACGCACACGCGTACGAAGCCCCTTTGCACGACAAAACCGTGCACTCCATGTTCTTGCAACACAAGCTCACCGGCAGCGAAGGCGAGAACTGGGTCAGCATTTCATACTATCTGCCTGGCGCCCGCGCTGAAATGAGCGCCTCGCCACTAGAGCGCACCTATGTTGTGCTAGACGGTGAACTAACGGTTGAGTTCGAAGACGAAACCGTTGTGCTCAATCCAATGGATAGCGTCTACATTGGGCCAAACGAAACCCGTGAAGCCCGCAATGACACGAACGGCATTGTGACCATGCTGGTCGTCATGCCTTATCCACCTGCATCATAAAGATGGCGCACGTTGAGCCGCTTTCCTCAGAAGACGCCCTCGCCAATTCTGAAATTCTGCGCGAACAAGCGGGCCGAATGGAAAGTCAGTTTGGCTTTATTCCAAACAGCATCCGCACCATGTCACGCGTTCCGGCGCTTGCCAATGGCTTTTTGCTGCTTCAAAAAGGCGTGATGACTCGTGATGGCGCAGTGCCATTTGAAGTCAAGAAACTGGTCTCACACATCGCCAGTAAAGCAGCTGGCTGTCTATATTGCCAAGCGCACACGTCTTTTACGTCAGGGCGCGGAGGCATGGAAGCTGCCAAACTAGAGGCACTGTGGGATTACCGCACCAGCGCTCTCTTCAGTGACGCTGAAAAGGTCGCCTTGGACTACGCCCTCGCTGCCGCCAGCGTCCCCAACATGGTCGATGACGCGCTAATGGTGCGCATGAAAGATCACTGGACTGACGAACAGATCGTTGAAATTCTAGGTGTGGTGTCGTTCTTTGGCTTCCTCAATCGCTGGAACGACTCGATGGCAACCGAGCTAGAACTGCCCGCCGCAGAATTTGCCACAAATTTATTAGGAGAAAAAGGTTGGGACGTTGGGAAGCATGGATAACAGTTTGTGAGTTGGATAGTGGGTTAGGTTGCTAGTGCTACGCCATTCGCAACGTGTCACCCAGATCCATCACCAACAAACCCGCCACCCAACATACCAATCAACAAAACACCATGAACAACATTCCAAGTTCACAAGAATTATTTGATGTCACCGGAAAAGTGGCGATTGTCACCGGCGCGACGGGCGCTTTTGGGGCGGCCGCTGCAATGGGCCTGGCTAAAGCAGGCGCAAAGGTGATGTGTACCGGACGGAAACCAGCCACGCTGGAACCGCTCGTCAAAGAAATTACCGATGCTGGCTATGACGCTATCTTTGAAGCGGGAGATCCCGTTAGCCATGATGACAACAAACGGATTGTCGCCAAGACCGTCGACGCCTATGGCGGGATTGATATTGTCGTCACCGCTGCTGGCGTCAGCAAGCCGGCCCCAATCGTTGACCAGTCGGTTGAAGACTGGGAAATGGTGATGGATGTCAACGTCAAAGGCACCTGGCTCATGCTCAAAGAAGCGGGCAAGGTCATGATTGAACAAGGCCGTGGTGGCAAGGTCATTATCGTGTCATCAACGCGTGGCAAGCTGGGGATGGCAAATTACGCTGCCTACAGCCCCTCAAAAGCCGCAACCGACCTGATTGCCAAGTCACTGGGCTGCGAATGGGGGCCACACAAGATCAATGTCAACGCCATTGCGCCAACCGTGTTCCGCTCCCCACTCACACAGTGGATGTTTGAAGACGATGCCTTCTACAAGAACTTCCTGCGTCGCATTCCAATTGGGCGTCTAGGGGAAGCTGAAGACTTTATTGGGTCGGTTTTGTTCTTGTCATCCAAGGCATCTGACTTTATGACTGGCGCCATTATGTATGTTGACGGCGGCTACACCGCAGGGTAAGCACCATGCCTGAAAAAATTGGAGTGATCGGCTCTGGACTGATGGGACACGGTATCGCGCAGATTTTTGCCTGTGCCGGTCACAAGGCCATGGTCATCGACCCGTCAATGGAGAGCCTTGAAACGGTGCCAGACCGCATTTGGGCCAACCTCGAAACCATGCAGAAAAATGGCGTCACCTTCGCAGATCACATCGCGACCATTGTTGAGCGTGTAGATCTTTCTACCGAAATGAAAGCGGTTGCAGACTGTGACTACGTCATTGAAGCCGTGTACGAGAACATGGAACTCAAGCAACGCATCTTTGCTGAGTTAGATGAAATCTGTCCGCCAGAGACCATTCTGTGCAGCAACACGTCAGTGATGAGCATCACTGAGATTGCGTCGCAGTCAAAAAATCGCAATCGCATTGTCGGAACCCACTTTTGGAACCCGCCATACCTCATGCCATTGGTCGAAGTGATCAAAGCTGAAGACTCAGATCAATCCGCAGTCGATGCAACCTTTGAACTGCTCAAAAGCGTTGGCAAGCGCCCAGTTAAGGTCAACAAAGACGTACCGGGCTTTGTCGCCAATCGGTTGCAGCATGCGCTGTGGCGCGAAGCCTTTGCCATCATCGATGAAGGCATTGCCGATGCCGCCACGGTCGATGAATGCGTGCGCTATGGCCCTGGCCTGCGCTGGCCAATTCTGGGGCCGGTTGAAAATGCAGATATGGTTGGGTTAGACCTCACCAAAGCGATTCATGACTATATCTTGCCGCACATCAATGCCGCGCCGACGCCGTCTAGCACGCTGTTAGATCTGGTTGAAGATGGGAATCTTGGCTTCAAGAGCGGCAAAGGCTTCTTAGGCGACTGGTCGCAAGAGGAGATGGATGCGTCACGCAGTCGTCTTGTGACGTATTTATTACAACAAAGCGCTAAGGGAGCGTAGACATAGCATCTAAAGAGTTATTGGATTGAATCGAAAAGACTGAGTGTCATTCCCACGAAGGCGGGAAACCATATGCAGAGTCAGCACATGGATCCCCGCCTTCGCGAGGATGACACTTGAGTAACTCAAACGTTCAAGCAAAGCACCAAAGAACTCTCCAGATTCAACAAAATCATGGACAAACTAATCATCACATCCGCGCTAACCGGCGCAATTACTGTCCCGTCACAGTCAGAGCATCTACCGTTTCGCACCGAAGACATCATTGGCGATGCAATCAAGTGTGCCGAAGCTGGCGCGGCGTCAATCCACATTCATGCCCGCAACCCAGAGAATGGTGCGCCATCGTCTGATCCAGAAATCGTGTATCAGATTGCGAAAGGCATCAAAGCAAATACAGACGCAGTCGTGTGTATTACCACCGGCGGCGGGATGGGCATGACCCCGCAAGACCGGCTGCGCGGGGCGGCGTTGTGTAAGCCTGAATTGGCATCGTTCAACCTAGGGTCAATGAACTTTTCAATGCACCCCGTGGCAAAACGGTTCAACAAACTCGGTTGGAATTCTGACTGGGAAAAAGACTACGTTGAAGGGACTAAGAACTTCATCTTTTCCAACACGTTTGGCAGCATGGAGATCTTTGCTGAAACGATGAAGGAACACAACATCCGCCCTGAGTTCGAAGCTTACGATGTCGGTCACTTGCACAACCTGCACTTCCTTGTGAAGCAAGGCATTATTGAAGGGCCGTTCTGGATCCAGTTCGTGCTAGGCGTGTTGGGTGGCATCACCGCTGAACCACGCTCACTCATGATGATGATTGACACGGCAGATCGCTTGTTTGGCGCTGAGAACTACAAATGGTCCGTCATTGGCGTGGGCTACCCAATGGAATTCCATATGGCCTCCATGGGTGTCATTATGGGCGGTCACGTGCGCGTGGGTTTGGAAGACAACATCTTCATCCGCCGCCGCGAATTGGCAACCAACCCCGGTCTCGTCGAGAAGGTCGTGCGGATTGCCAACGAAATGGAACGCGAAATTGCAACCCCAGCCGAAGCCCGCGAGATTTTGAATTTGAAAGGCTTAGACAACGTCGATTTCTAAGCAACCCAAATATCACAAACACAAGGCGGGGGTCTTTTTAGCGCAACAGCTCTGAGAAGACCCCCGCTTTGTTGTTAAGATTGATTTTCTTCAAGATAATGTTTTCAGCGATCAACTGTCCGTGTGCGCTCGTAAGTCACAACCATCACACCTTTAGAAGTCACATCACTGTCAGTCAGCTTGAATGCACTTGTCAAAGTGCCAGCGGCAAACAAGCGTTTCCCGCTGCCCAGTGTGATTGGATAAACCATCAGCCAAAACACATCAATCAGGTCATCCTTGAGCAACGTTTGAATGAGGTCACTACTGCCCCAGACGTGCAAATCGGGACCTGATTGTTGTTTGAGTGCAGCAACCTTTGCTGGAAGATCGTCGTTGATAAATACTGCCGGTTGCCATTTACCAACAGTTTTATGCTTAGAAGCGACAAACTTGACAGCGGTATTGACCTCTGGCCAAGCCGCGCCATTTTCAGGCCAATGCGCGCCCCAAATCTCATATGTTTTGCGGCCTAGTAATAGGTCAAAAGAGGTGCTCATTTTTGCTTTCAACAACGACCCAAGCTGCACATCAGCATACGGCCCGATCCAGCCGCCGTGGGCAAAGTTCCCGCTTGGATCTTCATTCGCTGCACCTGGTGATTGAACAACGCCATCAAGCGAGATGTGGGCAAGCACTATCAGTTTTCTCAATCTGTTGTGTCCTCTATATCTTCATACTGCCACACCGTCTCGCCTTCTAGCACCGTCCGCAGCACTTGCGTCGCGCCAATTTCCGTCACCGGGATCTCAAACAAATTCCGATCCAGCACAATCATGTCGGCCCATTTACCGACTTCGATGGTGCCGCAGTCTTCGGCATGCCCCGCCGCGACCGCGCCATTGCGGGTATAAATCTCGATGACCGTGACTAAGTCCAGCTCTTGATTTTCACCCAGCTTGCCTTGCACTGCCCCCGTCGGATCTTCACGGGTAATGAGCGTTTGCAAGCCGAGCCAATTGCTAGGTGTGGGGGCCATTGCTGGCCAGTCTGTTCCGGCAATCATCATTGCGCCAGTGCGATGATAATCACCAAGTGGCCAGCTTTCGTGGACGCGCTGTGCGCCCAATGCTTGCGTCACGGCATTGACTTTGTTCAGATCCAAATGCCAAAGCTTTGGACACAAGTCCGGCACCACACCCAGTGCGGCAACGCGCGGAATATCTTCCGACGCAATATGCTGCGGATGAGCAATTTCATGGCCCAAGCCAGAGTCACCATTGGCTTGTCGGGCAGCTTCAATGGCGTCAAGGGCAGCCCGCATGGAGGCATCGCCAGTGGCGTGCATTTTGACGGTCATACCCAGCGCATCAAAACGAATGAGAATCTCTTTGAGCGTTTCAGGATCAACAAGCAACAGGGCATTGGGATCGTGCGTTTCAGGGTCGTCACCGATATACGGATCTAGCATTGCGGCAGTCCGCGCGACAGGAACACCGTCAAGGAACAGCTTGAGGAAGTCAACCTTGACGCGTTCGCCCGCGTATTGCTGCCGGTCGTTGACCAACGGTTGCATGTCGTCAGCGTCGTAGATAAACGGCGTTTCCCACAGAAAATGCAGTCCGGTGCGCAAGTTGAGTGCGCCAGCGTCGTTGAGGGATTTATAGGCTTGGGCAATGGCCCGATCCACCGCTGGCTCCTTGATGGAGGTAACGCCAAGCTGGTTTAGCGTCTGCGCTAGCCACGTCACCGCTGCTTGATAGTCTGCAGGTGAACGGTCTGGCACACTCCGCCAAGCTTCAGTGGCCGCACCTTCTAATAGCAAGCCTGTTGGCGCACCATTGGCATCACGCACTACGTCTTCATTCGTAGGATCAAGATCACTCAAAGCTAAGGCTGCGCTATTCAGCCAGCCATTGTGATGCGAGGCGTCCCATAAAAACACGGGGCGGTCTGGACAGGCAGCATCTAAGACCGACTTGTGAATCTCCGGCGCAATGTTCATCAGCCATGCGCCCCCCACAATCCAGTCTTCGTCTGGGCGTTCTTTTGCGAAGTCGGCGACGGCAGTGGCAATTTCAGTGACACTGGCCGTAAACGGGAAGTTACATTGGAACAACACCCGCAACGCCCCTTGTACCCCGTGGATGTGCATGTCATGCAAGCCGGGCATGGCCATGCGACCATGTAAATCAATGACTTGCGTGCTGTCGCCAATGAATGCCGCTACCGCATCGCTCGTCCCGACATAGCAAAAGCGCCCGTCTTTGATGGCAACCGCTTCTGCCCATGAATGAGCAGAGTCAACCGTATAAATCCGGCCATTGCGAAAGACGCTGTCTGCAATCACGTGTCGTTTCCTTGGTAAGTGGAGCTCCCAAAGCCAGCGCCCGACTCAAGATAATCATCACGGCGCGGGGCGAAGAAGTCGAGCAAGATCAGACCGTCTGGACCAGCAACAACGGTGTGCATCACGTTGCCGGGCGTGACCCAGAAGTCGCCTTCGCGACAGCTGACCTCCACATCTTCATGGATGCGGGTGCAAGAGCCCTGCAGCACATAGTGCCACTGCTCATGTGGATGTTTATGAATGCGCCCCGGCATGTTCGGCCCAAAGCGTGCGATCATAAACGTCGATTGATCGCCGTGAAAGACTTGGGCTTTGATGCCGTTGCTCAGCGCACGCGGAATGCCGGCGGCAAGGTCGTCGATGTTGAAGAGATCGTCGTGAGTTGTCATAGAAGTATGGTTTGGTAGTGACACGGCGGGCCGTGTTAGCGCGGAAAATAATTAATGGCTAAACGGGTAACTTTTAATTGTTAATGACTGCTGCTTTTGAACACCATCATTAACAATTAAGAATTCAGCAATTCACCAATTAATTATTATTCCCCGTGTTTTCCTGCATCCCAGCCGATTGACCCAATCACCCGGTCTGCAACCTCAGCAGGGCGTCCTTCTAGCGTAGTTGCCATGGTGTCATTCCAACGATTGAGATAGCCAAAGAGCGCCAGCGAGGCCACAATCTCGACCAGTTCCGCATCGGTCCAGTATTTCTTGGCTTCAGTGAAGTCGGCTTCGGTTGCGGCATTTGGCACGAGTGACCCGTGATGCGCTATCTTCAATGCAGCGCGTTCAGCGGGTGTGAAGAGGTCGCTGGTTTCATATTCCCACAGCGCGCGGATCTTTTCATCTGAGACACCATAGACCGTAGAAAGATTGGTCATGTGCGACTGACAATATTTGCAGCCGGTCATGGCAGAACTCAGCAGGCTGATCATCATCTTCAGGTCTTCTGGCACAGTGCCTTCATACAAGATCGCTTGGTTGAGCTGCATAAATGCATCGGCGATGTTTGGGCGTCGCCCCATGGTGAGAATGGAGTTCGGCAGAAAGCCACGAATCCGGTCATAGCGTTCGAACAACTCTTCGTATTGAGGGAGTTCTTCACGGGGTAATGGATCTACGTTTGGCATAGTATTCCTCTGTAATGTGTCGTGTGGTTTGCTGCCATCAAGTCTACTAAGGAATTTTGATGATATTCGGTGGATTGCATGGAAGTTTGGACAGTAAAATCATAACCATTATGAACACCACCCCAAACATCATCTTGATCATGGCAGATAACCACCCGGCAAAACTGTTGGGGAGTTACGGCAACCATGAAATTCACACGCCCAATCTGGACAAGCTCGCTGCGAATAGTGCGCAGTTCAACCAAGCTTATTGTGTCAATGCGATGTGCTCGCCGTGTCGGGCATCGGTGTTGACGGGGCAAATGCCGTCGCACCATGGTGTGCACACGTGGATTGATGACCGGCGGATGGAGACGTGGCCCGAGAATTGGAACGCGCTGGCGGAATACGAGACGCTGCCAGAGTTACTCAAAGCTAATGGTTATGACACTGCCATGATTGGCAAATATCACCTTGGCAGTCCGCTACAAGCGCAAAACGGATTTGACCACTGGGTGACCTTCCCGCACGGGCACACGCGCGACTTTTGGGGAAACACCGTCATCGAGAATGGGGAGCAAGACACCTATGACGGCCACATTGTGGACTACTTTGCGGACAAAGCGACGGACTATCTCAGCGCTGCACAGCGGCAGGACAATCCATTTTTCTTATTCCTCCCATTCAATGCGCCCTATGGACACTGGCCGTCCATTCAGAACCCGCCACGCAATCGCTTTGCAGAGTTATATGCCGACTGTAAGTTTGAGACCATCCCACGGGAAGGCTTGAACAAAGCCGTGATCGATCGTTATGTGCTGCGTTTACATGAAAGCGGTGGCGGTTTGGACTACAGCGCCGTGCTGCGCATTCCAAATGACGTGACCTCACTGTGGAATTACTTCTCACAAATGAGCATGCTGGATGATGCAGTTGGCAAAGTGATGTCTGGACTAGACGCGGCGGGGCTGACCGAAAACACGCTAGTGGTCTACACCTGTGACCACGGCTTTTCGCTGGGGCATCATGGCTGTTGGGGGCATGGGCAAGTGACGTGGCCATCGAATGCGTATGCGTCGTCCTATCACATTCCAATGCTGATTTCACACCCCAGCATCGCAACCGGCGAACGCGACCAACTCACCAGCCAAGTCGATTTATTTCCAACGTTACTCAAGGCGGCTGGCATCAAAGCGCCAGAGACTGCGGGGCGTGATCTGACACCGCTGCTGTCTGGGAAACCAGTCGAGGCTTGGGAAGATATTGTCTACATCGAGCAAGAAGAAACGCGTGCGATTCGCACCAGTCGCTGGCTGTACGTCAAACGCTTCAAAGGCAATGAACGCTTTGCCTTTGGCGATGAACTCTTCGACTTAGAAAAAGATCCGGACGAACGCAACAATCTGATTGCAGACGAAACCCACGCGGCGATTATCACGATTTTAGAAGGCAAGCTGACCCGCTTTTTTGACGCGCACACTCAAGAACAGTTCGACCCTTGGCGCGGCGGCGTGGCGAAGTCCAATTCAGACAAGCCGTGGTACTGGCAAGAGGTCTGGGGTGAAGACTGGCAGCCAGTGTTTTAGGGGCTTTATTAGCCGCGGAGAACGCGGATGGTGTCTTTTTTATCTATGCAATCCTAGACACCCGCGTACAAAGTCAAAGGCACGTACATCCTTCAAGACAAGCATTTCTGCCAGCCAGCCCCCATGATTAGGTGTCATCCCGCGCACGAACGAATAGAGATGGCAGTAACCGCTTGACAGCGTGTGCGGGATCTCATTGCAATAGTTCGCTGTTTTATCGCCTTGGTATTAATGAGATCCCTGCCGCCGAGCCAGTTGGAATACTTTTGGCTGTTCGAACGCGTCTGGGATGACACTTATGCTGTCGTTTTAGCCAGCAGAAATGAATCTTCCAACGCTGTAGTCCTTAGACTTCAAACACATCCAAATCACGACCAAAGATGACCTCACCGTCATAATGGTCTGTAATCTCTTTCATAAAGGCCGCGTCACTCATCGGTGCAAGGTGCATTTGATGGTTGAGAATGAGGCGTTTGGGTTTTAGCTCCGTCGCGATAGCCGCGAGCTCTACAGTCGAGGTGTGCATGCGTTCAAAGTATTCTGCGGGTGAAAAGCGCGTGGCGGTGCGCAATCCTTCTACGCTGTAGGCTTCATGGACCAAAATGTCACAGTCTTTGCCGTGTTCCATGAGTGAGTCTACTGGCATGGTGTCTGCGGAAAAAACAAGCTTCTTGTCTGCCATTTGACAGTCCAGCCCATAGGTTTCCATGCGCCCGTGTGAAACTCGAAACGCAGTGATGCTGATGTCGTCATTCTCAAAGATGAGCCCATCACTGTACTCAATCACCACATACTTCAACGGATAGGTCGTGGGAGACAGCGTCTCCCAATGCTCCGCAATGCCCAATTCATATGCTTCAATTAGCAACTCTGTCATTCGCTGCGTCCCTTTCGGCCCATAGATCTTGAGCGGTTCTTTACGCCCATTGATCCATGTGGAGATGATGAAATCTGCCAATCCCGCCGTGTGATCCGGATGCAAGTGCGTCAAGATCAGGGTGGTGAGGTTCTTGTACATTAGCTTCGGTTGCCCATTCGCCCGCGCTGTCGCAAGACGCTGGACTGTACCACCGCCACAGTCGATGACAATTGGCGTATCCCCAGCGACTAAGGCAAATGCCGTTTGATATGTATCTGGTAAGCAGCCTGGATGCCCAGTGCCAAGTAGCGTGAGTGTTGCCGTCATTTGAGGTCCCTTTCGTTGGAGGTGATGTGCCTACATGATACTGCAAGAAACACAGTGCGTATTCAAGTGACATCTGGATTCTTAACACGGATGCCGAGGTACACGGATTTTCTTTTGTAGACAAAACATATCTGCGTTCCTCCTTATACTTCGGCAATGCTCAGCAGAACTCCGCGTTCAGAATCAAAAACGGCCTCTCTAATGAGAAGCCGCTTGGATCGAATTAGGTAGACTATCTGCAATTATGCTGCACGCCAGGCTCGAATTCTGCGAGACAAGCGCCGCACACCCAGCGTGATCAAGCCCGGAATGCCCATTAGCAGCGTGATTTTGATAAACGCCGCAACAAGGCCAAAAATGCCACCGGGCATCCCCTCGCCACCTTCTTCGCCAGCGCCCGCGCGCATGCTGCTGGCCCACTCAGTTGCATCCAGTGGCGCGATGAGAAAAATCACAATTGCAGAGGCAATGATAATGACCAAAGTGGAGGTCAGTGATTCGCGTAACGTCGGCATAGTTAGTCTCCAGATTGAGCAGCTGCACGAGTTGGACGGCGCAACACATATTTCTTGAAGTTGGTCACAATCCATTTCCAGTGCATAGCCAGATGAATCCCCAGCACGACAATCATCAGATTGCTGCTCATGTCATGGATCTGCACCCAGAACGGATCGATGGTCATGTGAATACCCATCGCTGGCAGGGCGGCCTCGGAAATGACTACCCCAGAGAACATCGCGACGATGAATAGAAAGAACAGCAGCCAATCGAGCACGTAGTTGAAGCGCGTTTCGCCCGGAATGCGACTGAAGATACGCTTCGTCACGTTGACAATCCATTTCCAATCAAAGATCAGGTGTAAGAAGAACGGGATCAGCACGAGAAAGCTAATCCATTCGTGAATGGGAATGCCGGTTCCCTGTGGCGCTAGCACCAGCACCATCACAACGAAGAAGACGAGGTCTAACCACAGCCGCGCCTTGGTACTGCTCATTTTCTTTTTGGGTTTTGTAGTTTCGGTAGACATTGAAAGCAACTCCTGTTCGGTGGTTCTCTACACACTGGAGTTTACGTTTCAGATCCGAAGATAATGTCAAGACAGGCGGGAGATGTTGAGCATATTTGCGGAGTTCGTCTACATCGGAAACGCCTTGCCCAACAGCAACTCAAATGGCGTAATCTGATGAAAGAGTTGCGCCATTTCCGCGGGGGATTGCTGCATGCCCGTCTTCATCCATTTGCGTAAGAGCATATAACCGCCGCCAGCCAGATAATCCAAGATGAAGTCGTGCATGGGATGCTGCGGCGACGCAACCTTTTTATCTTCTAGCGCCAGTTCAACAATATCAGCGACATGCTGCCGAAGTCTGGAAATCAGTAGGTCTTTGTCGTTGACTTGCATCACATATTGCAGCATTTTGGCGTGCTGCTTCCACAACTCAAACGACCGTGTATACAGTGCAATTGGGTCGGCGTTGTCCACTTTCTCAAACTCTACATAAAGCGCTGCGCGGATTCCTGCAAACACATCATCCACATAGCTAAACAGTAGCGCTTCTTTGGAGTCAAAGTGCGAATAAAACGCGTGGCGGGACAAATCTGCCGCGGCCGCAATTTCTTTGATTTGGATCTTTTCTAATCGTTTCTTTTGTAACAGCGTCAGCAGCGCCTCTTTGAAGGCCGCTTGGGTTTTGCGCACGCGTGGATCGATTTTTTTTGAGGTCATTTTTTCGCCTGTGTCAGATAAATGACATATCACGGGTTTTGTAGATTGACTTCCCAATCACAGAAAGCGAACATAGGTTATGAAGATTACACGTGTAATCAAAACTAATGTATCACATTGAG
>JAHDIM010000061.1:0-1269 GCA_020630805.1 Anaerolineales bacterium | reverse complement strand
TCCATTGCGAAATACAGGTTTATTTCGCCCAACCTTTAAAACTGGGTAATGGTTCTACATCCAGAGTGTAATGACTGTGCCATCACTGCTCGATTACGAACGCGATTACGACTACGACTACGAGTAAATCCGTAGTTTACTAAAACTGTAAGGGAACTAGATTGAGAGTACCCCCACCATGACGACCGCTATTTCCGCGCAACAATTTCCTGCAAATCCCTATCCTGTCTACACTGCTTTCCGCAAGGAACAGAAACTCGGCACAATGGATAATCCCTTCGATGCTAGTCTAGATGCCACTGTCGTGACCCGCTATGCCGACGTTGCCGCCATTCTGAAAGACTCGCGCTTTTCCAATGATCGTCGTAATCAGGTTGGGGGCTTTGACTTCGCCAATGCGTGGTGGGTGCCCAATTTCTATAAAGCGCTGAGCTCCAATCTGCTGTCTACCGATGCACCGGATCATACGCGGCTGCGCAACTTGGTGCACAAAGGCTTTACCCCGCGCATGGTGCGCAACTTAGACGCCCAAATTGTGCGTATTACAACGGCGCTACTTGACAACATGGCTGGCAACCCCGAAGTCGATCTGATGAAAGACTTTGCACTACCACTGCCGCTGATTGTCATTTCAGAAATGATGGGTGTACCTGAACGCGACCGCGAGCACTTCCATAAGCTGAGCGCTGCCTTTGTGGAAGACCCTGGTGGCTCCAGATTTACCATCCTCAAGCAAATGCCGACCTTCTTTGGCTTACAACGCTTCTTCAAGAAACTGATTCAGTCCAAGCGTCAAAATCCGGGCGATGATCTCACCTCAGCGCTGGTGCAAGCCGAAGAAGCGGGAGATCGCCTCTCTGAAAATGAACTGATCGCGATGCTGTTTTTACTGCTTGTGGCTGGGCATGAAACAACCGTCAATCTGATTGGTAACGGCATGTTGGCACTGTTGGAAAATCCAGATCAGTTGGAAAAACTCAAGCAACAGCCCGACCTCATCGACAGTGCAATTGAAGAGCTGTTGCGCTATGCCAACCCAGTGCAGTACGTGATCCCGCGGTTCGCCAAAGAGGATTTGGAACTCAATGGGAATCGGTTGCACAAAGGGGAAATGCTCATTCTGTTCATCGCCGCCGCCAATCGGGATGAGGCGGTCTTTGAAAATGCCGAGCAGTTGGATATTACCCGTTCGCCAAATAAGCACTTGGCGTTTGGAAACGGCATTCACTATTGTCTGGGTGCGCCGCTAGCGCGCTTAGAAGCCAAACG
>JAHDIM010000060.1:17063-18128 GCA_020630805.1 Anaerolineales bacterium | reverse complement strand
CTCTACAGTTGGCCGTAATGAAGAGTTTGCCATGCGCTTTCGTGGCACCCTCACCAAGAACTCTGAAGAAGCATTTGACTTCCTTGAGACTAAATTTGCAGAGCAGAAACACACGCCGTGGTTCCGTGAAGAAGACGGACAGCACGTTATTTATGCGATGAGTGGCACTGTGAAAGTTACCGAAGGTCGCCCGATTCGGAACTTAATCTTATTTATTTTGACAGCGCTAACCGTATTACAAACCGGTGCGATGCATCAGCTCAGTCACGAAGGGGTAGAAGTCGCCACCTTTGGTGAGATGCTCCAAATTAGCCTGACCCAAATTTACAAAGGGTGGCCGTTTGCGGTGAGCTTGCTCGCCATCTTGTTGGCTCATGAATTTGGGCACTATTTTGCGGCGCGATACCACAAAGCACCAGCGTCCTTGCCTTTCTTCATTCCATTTCCACTGTCCTTATTTGGCACATTTGGCGCGGTCATCAGCATGCGCGCGCCCATCAAAAATCGAAAGATTTTGACCGATATTGGCGTGGCTGGCCCCTTTGCAGGCTTCATTGTTGCGCTCCCAGTGCTCTATATTGGGATTGCACTTTCAGAATTGACCGTTGTGCCCGAAAACGCGACGTTAGAAGGCAACAGTTTGGTCTATTTGTTTATGAAGTATTTGGTCCATGGTGAGTTATTACCGCGGCCAACGTCTTACGGCGGCATGAGCCCAATTGGATGGTGGGCCAGTTTCTTCTTCACTGGACAACCCTTGCCTGTCGGTGGGCCAGACATTCTGATGCATCCAGTCGCGTGGGCTGGCTGGGCCGGTTTGCTTGTGACAGGCATCAATCTCTTGCCGGTGGGTCAGCTTGATGGCGGTCACGCAGCGAGTGTCTTGTTCGGCAAAAAAGCGCTTTATTTTGTACCAGCGGTCATTTTAGTGCTGTTGCCATTAGCTTTTTTCTGGCAAGGCTGGTGGCTCTGGATCGGTTTGATTTTGTTCCTCGGGCGTCAAAAAGCACCGCTATTGGATGAAATAACCGAAATCGATCCTGTTCGACGCGCTTTGGCCATCGG
>JAHDIM010000060.1:0-16963 GCA_020630805.1 Anaerolineales bacterium | reverse complement strand
CCGGACTATGTTGCCGAAGTTGTTACGCGCCTCAAGGAAGCACATCCAGATGCGCATTGCGAGTTGAACTATGAAACTCCTCTGCAACTGCTGCTAGCAACTATTTTGTCAGCCCAGTGTACGGATGTGCGTGTCAACAAAACAACGCCCGCCTTGTTTGCAAAATATCCAGATGTGCAAGCCTTTGCCGAAGCTGACATTACAGAGCTAGAAGAAATGGTACGTCCAACGGGGTTCTATCGAATGAAGGCGCAGCGTGTGCAAGAGACATGTCGCCGAATTTTGACGGAATATGGGGGCGAAGTGCCAGATGAGATGGAAGATTTATTATCTTTGTCTGGCGTAGCGCGCAAAACAGCAAACGTTGTTCTGGGCGAAATTTTCAACAAAGCGGAAGGCGTTGTTGTAGATACACACGTCAAGCGACTAGCAAACAAGTTCGAGTTTACAACCCAGAAAGATCCCGTCAAAATTGAAAAGGATCTTATGGCAATCATCCCGCAGGAGGACTGGGTAAAAATTTCACATTTACTGATCTTTCATGGACGTAGAGTATGCAGTGCCCGTAAGCCAGACTGCATCAACTGCTCGCTAGAAGACATCTGCCCAGCATCGGAGCTAAAGAAATAATGATCACACAACCCAAACTGCCAGACTCATTAGGTGACGTAAATTGGTATGGTCCAGATAACATGCGGACCAAAGACGCCGGGTTGATTCACTATGTACGGATCCCTGAGGGAGCCACACGCGCAAAACCAGCACCAACCGTGCTATTAGTGCATGGGCGTGCTGGAGACGAATCTGTGATGTGGGTTTTCGCCCAGGCTATTCCTAACGATGTTGCAATTGTGAGCGTTAGAGCACCCTATATAGACCAAGACGATGGTGGATTTGCGTGGTTCAATACAGATCGAAAGGACGGACGTCTGTTTCCAGTGCAAGATGAAGTCAAGCTATCTGTCGAAAAGCTCGCAAAGTTTATTCGCGCAATGTCACAGATTTACCCCATCAATGGAGATCGCATTATTGCTTTTGGCTTCAGTCAAGGCGCAGCAATGATCAGCACACTTTCATTCTTTGAGCCAGATCTGCTTCATGGAATTGCCCCACTGGCTGGGTTCATGCCGCTGCCATCATCTCAACTGCCAGACGCAAACTTGGATGGCTATCCGGTTTTCATGGCACACGGGACGAAGGATGATGTCATTACGATGAAATCTGCGCAGCGCAATAAGCAAATTTTGGAAAGCGCCGATGCAAACGTTACGTGGAACACGTACAATGTGGGACACAAGCTCCCCATTCAAGGTATTCGCGACTTAGGGGCTTGGCTGCAAGAGTTGCTGTAGCAATGTCATCATTGAATAGATTAAAACAAAACGCCGATGCGAGTACATCGGCGTTTTTTATTTCTAGCGTCTCAGCCGCTAGCTTTCAACAGCTTGCATCAATTGCTGAATGCGGGCGATCATACTCGCTGGGTCTGGATGTAAGCCTTCAATCAACAAGGCATTGTCATACACTTGCTCAATCATCAGACTCAGCATTGCCGCACTATTCGGCAACGCGGCAATCTTCTTGACGATGGCGTGGCTTGGATTGAGCTCCAAAATCTTCTTTGGTGCTTCAAAATCGCGCTCCATCATGCGGTACATGCGCTGCATTTCCTGATTCATCGCCCCTTCTGGATCAACCAAACGGGCCGGCGAGTCTGACAAGCGCGCTGTCGTACGCACGTCTTCGACCTTGTCAGCCAATTGCGTCTTGAAACGAACAATGACTTCTGCCATGCTTGCGTCTTCAAGAGCCTCTTCTTGTGCTTCATCGCTGGCGTTCGCATTTGCTTCTGGCAATTCAGTATCAGCCGCAGCAACGTTCTTGAAGGCTTTGCCGTCAAATTCAGATGCATTTTGCATCATAAATGGATCAACCGGATCTGAGAACAGTAGCACTTCGTAGCCATTCTTGCGGAAATAATCTAAGTGCGGGCTGCGTTGAATTGACTGCGCATCATCACCAAGGATGTAATAAATGGCGTCTTGGCCTTCAGGCATGCGAGACACATAGTCAGGCAATGAGGTCCAAGTTTCCGTCTCAGTCGTCGATTTGAAGCGGAGGAGCGGCAACAGTTTTTCAACCTGTTCAGGATCGGTTGCCACACCTTCTTTGAGGAAGATACCAAGGCTTTCCCAGAATGCGGTGTACTTTTCAGAATCTTTGGCGAGGCTTTTGAGCTCTCGCAAAATCTTCTTTGTAATTGTACTCTTCAGTTTGCCAATAATTGGACTGTTTTGCACGCTTTCACGGGAGACATTGAGCGGCAGGTCTTCGCTATCCACCACACCTCGGACAAAGCGGAAGTATTCTGGCAGCAAGTCTTTGGTGTACTCCTGAATCAGCACTTTCCGATTGTAAAGTTTCAACCCATCTTCACGCCGGATGCTCATCATTCCAGGTTCAGCACTCGTTGGGATAAACAAGAGACTATAGAGTTGAACCGGTGCGTCAGCCACGTAGTGAATCGTGTGCTGTGGTTCTTGAAAGTCAAACGTCAACTGCTGATAGAAACTCTTGTATTCTTCCACCTCAACTTCGCGAGGAGACTTACGCCACAATGCGGTCTGTTGATTGACCGGCGTGCGCTCGGACTCTTCCTCGTCAGGGTTTGCCTTCTCTACATAAATTGGGAACTCAACGTAGTCCGAGTGTTGTTTGATAATCTGACGGATTTTGAAGAATTCAGCAAATTCAGTCGCGTCGTCTTTGAGTTGGATTTGAATGGTCGTACCACGTTCTTGTTGGTCCGCGCTCAATATTGTGTACTCATCGCCACCGTCTGAGACCCAAGTTGCCGCTTCGGCATCTGGTTGATAAGAGCGAGATGTCACCCGAACTTCGTCTGCAACCATGAACACCGAGTAAAAGCCGACGCCAAAACGACCGATAATGTCAGAAGCATCTTCGCCTCGTTCTGCTGCAGCATCTAGAAAGGCACGGGCTCCGGAACGGGCAATAGTTCCAAGGTTCTCTTGTAACTGCTCTGCAGTCATGCCAATGCCACTGTCTTTAATGGTCAGTGTTTTGGCATCTGCATCAACCGTCAAGGTGATTGCTAATTCAGCATCTTTATCATGAATATTCTGATTAGTTAGCTGTTCAAAACGCAACTGATTAATTGCGTCAGAGGCATTTGACACGAGTTCGCGAAGAAAGATCTCGCGCTCTGTATACAAAGAATGAATCAGAATATCGAGAAGTTGACGGATTTCCGCCTTGAATTGAACTTTTTCTTCCATTTTTGAAACCTATAAATTTTGTGATATTTTGAAGGTTATTTTAATATGGCGACCAAGAAATGCAATCGATGGTCATTGTAAGCAGACAACGATATGATTCAAGCAATATCGATAATCTACACAGAATTGTAGTGAGTTAATGTTAATACTATGCAAGAAAAACAACGGCGCTTCCCCTCATACATCAAAGGGTTGTTTCCTTTAAAATGCCCGCGTTGCCAAAAGGGAGACATTTTTGGTGGGCTGTTAAGCATGCACCACTACTGTCCATACTGCAGAATGCAGTTTGAGCGCGAGCACGGTTATTTCACCGCAAGTATTTACATTGGATATGGCATCTACATGGCCATCTTCTTTCCAATCTTCGTCGTACTGATGATTATTGAATCAAGCATCTATGGCTGGATTGCATTCTTCGTTGCAATGGCATTGTTCATCCCATTCATCTTTCGCTATTCGCGAGGACTGTGGCTTTACATTGATGAATGGCTCAATCCGCGTGACAAAGAACAAAAATCCAGCCGATATCATTAATGGCGGAAATGTCGGACGCCCGTCACCACCATCGCAATACCAAGTTCATTGGCCTTATCAATACTGAGTTGATCTCGCTTGGAGCCCCCCGGCTGCACAACAGCGGTAATGCCATAGCCATGCGCAGCTTCAATACAGTCAGGGAATGGGAAGAAGGCATCTGATGCCATTACCGCGCCTTTCGTGTTTTCTCCAGCGCGATTAGCAGCGATATGGACACAATCGATTCTATTTGGTTGTCCCCCACCAATTCCAACTGTTGCTTGCCCTTTGGCAAATACAATCGCGTTAGATTTGACGTGCTGGCAACTCTGCCATGCAAATTTCAGCGCTTCCATCTCAGCATCGTCTGGCTGTCGTTCAGTTACAACAGTCCATGTGCCTGAATCAGGATCACCAACGTCTAGATCTTGCTTCAAAAAGCCGCCGACAACCGTGCGAATTTCAACAGTCGAATTAATGTCATTGGATGGAATAGCTAACAAGCGTAAATTTTTACGACTGCTCAACACATCCAAGGCTTCATCGGTAAAACTAGGTGCAGCAATACATTCGACAAACAAGTCGCCAATTTGGTTCGCAATGTCCGCATCAAACGGGCGGTTAACCGCAATAATGCCACCAAAAGCAGAGACTGGATCAGATGCGAGTGCTGGTGCATATGCCGCTTCCAAGGTGAGCGCTGAGGCAATCCCACATGGAGACAAGTGCTTGACAATTACAACAGTCGGCGCGTCAAAACTGACAGCGGTGCGCCACGCTGCATCTAAGTCCAAAATGTTGTTATGAGAGAGGGCCTTTCCTTTTAAGAGAGTGCCACCAAGTGGTCCATTAGTGCCCGGCCAGTTGTACAGTTCTGAGGATTGATGTGGATTTTCACCATACCGCAACACCGCTTGACGCTCAGCATGAAGCATTAGTGATTGTCCACCATCAAAATAGGAGGCAATCGTGGCATCGTATTGTGCGGTTATCACAAAACTCTTCAACGCAAAGTCCTTGCGTTTGTCTTCTGAGACAGCTAGCCCGGCTTGCAGCGTTTTCAAAACGCCAGCGTAATCCATCGGGTCTGTCAGAACCGTCACGCGTTGGTAATTCTTAGCTGCTGCGCGGATTAAGGCGACGCCGCCAATATCTATATTTTCAATGGCTTCTTCGGGGGTGAAATCCGCACGCGCAATCGTTTTCGCGAATGGATATAAGTTGACAGCAACGAGATCAATGTAATCCCAGTTGAACTGCTGCAACTGTTTGCGGTCTGAAGCGGTGCCACGCGCAAGAATGCCGCCATGCACAGCCGGATGAAGTGTCTTTACCCGCCCGCCAAGAATTTCAGGAGATCCTGTGTGGTCAGCGACATCGATCACAGGAATGCCATGCTCTCTTAGCATCCCAGCAGTCCCACCTGAGGCAAGAAGTTCCCAACCCAAGGCGTGCAAGCCTGCACCAAAAGGCACAAGTTCACGCTTGTCTGAAACAGACAGCAAGGCCCGTTTCTTACGATTTTCAGTTGTCATTTTATGTTCCCGTGGCCTATAAAGGCTCAATCTAAATTGCGTTGGCTAACTCACATAAACGGATCCGGCCAAGCAATCGCGGTAGTCTAAGGAGGAATGCCCTTAAAACAGTCCCCTTTGCAGAGTGGTCTAAAGCTTACTAGGGATTGATACGCAGCACTAGGGTATACACCGCCATAGTCCCACAAACTTTAGTGGTGCGAAGCGACCAACTCATGTCTAAACTGCGTGTTGTACAACTCGGCATATAAGCCATTTTTGGCCAGCAAATCTTGATGACTGCCTTGCTCTACAACCGTTCCTTTTTGAAGCACCACAATTTTGTCAGCAGCAAGAATCGTACTCAAGCGATGCGCAATCACTATACTCGTTCGATTTTCAAATAACGGCTCTAATGCCTGTTGAATGAGATACTCACTTTGCGAATCCAATGAAGACGTGGCTTCATCTAAGATGAGGACTTGCGGATTTTTCAACACAACGCGCGCAATGGCAATCCGTTGCTTTTCACCACCTGACAAACGGTAGCCACGCTCCCCAACAATTGTGTCAAAGCCCTCTGGTAACTCTTGGATGAACGTATAAATGTTGGCAATCTTACACGCGTCGATCAACTCAGTTTCAGACGCATCTGGGCGTGCATACAACAGATTTGCACGCAATGTGTCATGAAACAGATATGTTTCTTGGGTCACCATGCCAATATTGGCGCGCAATGCTTCAAGATCAAGCGAACGCAGGTCGTGACCATCTAGAGAGATCTGGCCGTCTGTGGGGTCATATAGACGCGGGACTAAGTACGTCAGCGTTGTTTTACCCGCACCACTTGGGCCTACTAAGGCTACCAATTGGCCAGGAGCAACTTCAAATGATACGTTTTCAATGGCCCAGTCGCGACTGCTAGAAGCTTGGTAGTCTGGCAGTTCGCCGTGCATCCCCATATTGTCATAGTTACCGCGCCCTGCTCTGCTTTGAGACGCCAAGCCCGCA
Source organism: Anaerolineales bacterium (assembly GCA_020630805.1). GTDB lineage: Bacteria > Chloroflexota > Anaerolineae > Anaerolineales > UBA6668 > JAHDIM01. Next base: position 10,623 of record JAHDIM010000060.1, on the reverse strand, counting down.
AATACATCCGACGCTGTGTCATCTTGCGCTTGGTAACGAAAAGACACCCCATCAAATTTAATCGCACCTTCAGCCACATCAATAACAGTCGCGTCTGGTTGCTCATCAATTTCAATGGGAATGTCTAAGACTTCAAAGACCCGTTCAAAACTCACTAGCGATGTCGCAAGTTCAACACGAGCATTGGCTAGTTCTGACACTGGACCATAGAGCTTCGCAAGATAGGCAGCAAAAGCAACAACTGTTCCAACCGTAAAGGCATCTTGCAAGACCAAATAGCCACCTAGCCAAAAGACCAACGCAGTCCCAATTGAGGCAACCAACCCCAACCCCATGAAAAACCAGCGTCCAATTACCGCCGACCGCACTCCAATTGCAGCCACTTCATTGCTATGCGACTCAAATTTTTCATACATTGAGCCTGTTTGGCCAAAAATTTTCATCAGCAGTGCACCACTCACATTAAGCGTCTCGTTCATATGAGCGCTCATCTCAGCATTGACGCGCATCCCATCTCGCGTCACCGAACGGAGGACCCCGCCCATGCGTCTTGCCGGCAACACAAACAACGGAAACAGCACAATGGAAACCAGTGTCAACTGCCATTGCAAATAAAACATCACGCCTAAAGCAACAACTAGCGTAATCGAGTTCGTAATTAGATTGATGAACGTTCCAGTAATCGCGCGCTGGGCACCAACGACATCATTATTGAGGCGCGCCATGATTTCACCCGTTTTTGTGTTGGTGAAAAAACGTAATGACATACGCTGAATGTGACCATAAAGGGCTTGCCGCAGGTTGCGTATAAGACCTTCTCCAATTTCAGAGCTAAATTTACGCTGCGCGACATTAATCAAGCCGCCTACCAACGGAACAATCACAAGCAAGATCGCCAAGCGATTCAACAACCCAATGTCACGATTAGGTAACGCCACATCAATCAGTTGTTGCGTGAGCAATGGCGGAATCATTTGCAATGCAGTTTGCACCCCTATTGCCAATAACAAAATAATGATCTGTGACCGAAACGGTGCGGCGTATTCCAAGACGCGCCGAATGAGCGCCCTGCTAATGGTAGGCACACTTTTTTCATCGGTGCCGTAAATATATCTATACCAATTTCCAAGATTTGCAGAAAACATAACGTATTTGACCTTTCAAATTCAGATTTACAAACTGTCGCATCACAATAGTCTTGAAGACAACAGTCAATTTTGATCCTATTTGGGCAAAGTTTTCACATTTACCCACTTGCGCATCCGTTATAAAGGTGTTTGCGCTCAATTTGCTAATTTAGTTTGTAGCAATACAAACAAAATTATGAGCAAAAACAACCAGTTATGACCGAATTTATCTATTCAAGCAAAATTCGTACTACCTTATAAGGATATTTAAACTTTTTCTTGTGTAGACTTTGCCGTGCAGGAGAAGAAGAAGCCAATCGGCTACCCAACAATATAAATTGCAAGGTTGTATCAGCAATTTTGAGTACACATCATATTGTTTCGTATAGGTAACTGACAACTGAATATTTATTTATTGCCATCATGATGTCGGCACAAAATTTTCAATATTGAATGACCCGACATATTTCCGCAGACGCCTAAACTCGCGTTCGAATTTTCCCCGGGGCGAACAAAAGTGATCGCGTACTGCATTCTCAAGTCTGTAGGAAACACATTTAGTCATTAGGTAAGGAGTCGTAAAGATGGCTTTCACATTGACCCGCAAGGGAACCTTCAAACTTGCTGCTTTTGTCGCAGTAACTATCGCGTTGTTGTTCGGCGCATTGCCTAGCACGTTTGCCGCCGGTTCAGGTCCAGACGGACATGACTGCGATCCAAACGCTCGCATGTATAACGGCGTAGACGTTCGTGCAGTTCAAGCTGGTGCAGTTTACACTGACCCAACCAGCATGCGCTTGCACAGCACTTGTAACACACCTGTTGTTGCTTTCTTGCACCACGGTAACCGCGTAGACATCTACTTGGCCAAAGGCCTGAAGATGGTACCAACCAACGTTGCAACCTTGAACAAGGCAACCAATGGCGCAGTTACAATGCCAACCGAAGATGGTCGCGGTACCGTAACCATCAAACCATTGCAATGGGGCATCTTGCACGTGAGCGTAAGCCACCCTGGCAATAACAACGGGATGCCAATGGAAGGCACCATCCTCTGGGGCCACTACGAATGCCCAGCGCACTAGTAGTACAGCACTAGAACTTTGATCTCTGCGCTGGCACAGAGCATAAAGGCCAGCATTCACTCAAGCAATTCGGTGAAACCAGAAGTCTTCGAATACCCTCTCTCATTCTAAGGCTTCTAATAATGAGACAAGCGGTGACGGGTAGCGACGTCACCGCTTTTCATTTAATCCACCTAAGCCCTCTGTTGTTGTCTAGCCTGACAGCGCCTCTACCGTACCAAAATTGAACCAAGTCACCAATGCAAAATGTGATGAAAAAAGAAACCGTGACACCAGTTTTGCCTTTTTCAAATCTGGCGTTAGCTGTTCAAAACTATCGTCTGAAATTTAAGCACAGCTGTCAATTACAAGACAAATTGTCCAAAAAGGACCGGTTTGGAGGGCAACCCCTTACAAAACTTCTGAAAATAAAAATACAAATATGACCGAAATTTAGGATTCAAGCTGTATTCGTACAACCTTATAAGGATATTTAAACTTTTTCTTGTGTAGACTTTGCGTGCAATACATGAGATGTATCACCGTATTAGTAATATTTTTTGCAACGTAGTATCACTAACTCAATAATCAGTAGTCCTACTTCCAAAAAGCTAATTCGAAACAACTAAATATCTTGCCATCATCATGTCGAAAAGTTCTCAATCTTGAACGTTCGACATATTTCCGCAGGCGCCCAAGCTGCCGTTCGAAATTACCCCGGGGCGAACAAAAGCGAGTGCGTGCTGCATTCTCAAGTCTGTAGGAAACACATTTAGTCATTAGGTAAGGAGTCAAAGATGGCTTTCACATTGACCCGCAAGGGAACCTTCAAACTTGCTGCCCTAGTCGCAGTAACTATCGCATTGATGTTCGGTTCATTGCCAAGCACGTTCGCTGCTGGTTCAGGCCCAGATGGTCACGATTGTGATCCAAACGCACGCATGTACAACGGCGTAGACGTTCGCGCCGTCCAAGCTGGCGCAGTTTATACGGATCCAACGCCAATGCGCTTGCACAGCACCTGTAATACACCGCTTGTTGCATTCTTGCATCACGGTAACTCAGTCCAAATGTATACGGCAAGTGGATTGAAGCTTAACAATCTCAGTGTTGACACACTGAACCGAGCCGCCGCTGGTGGCGCAGAAGGCCCAACGACCGATGGTTTGGGTTACGGTAAGATCACACCACTACAATGGGGCATCTTGCACGTAAGCTACACACATCCATCAATGAACAATGGTCTTCCAATGGAAGGTACCATTCTCTGGGGCCACTACGAGTGTCCAGCGCACTAGTAGTTAGCTAGTAAAACTTTCATCTCTGGGCTGACACAGAGTAAACACGTCAGCGTTCACTCAAGCAATTCGGTGAATCTAGATGGTCTGGATTATCCTCTCTCGATCTAGAACATCTTCAAGACAGACAAGCGGTGACGGGTAGCGACGTCGCCGCTTGTTGCGTTTAACAGCAAATTCAGTTGGTTTATCTTAGCGACAGAGTGTTAGAGATAAATTTGACAGCGTGGGTTTCAGCCCAAAATCGGACATCTTTGTGCTGTCGCTTGCCCACAAACCCAACATGACCGCCATACGACGGATGCAAGATTGAGATATTGTCGTTTTCGTAAACACGAGCTGGCAAATGCGGCGCAAAAAATGGATCATCCTGGGCCCGGACAATGAGGGTCGGCCAGCTAATGCCAGCAATATTATTGAGCGCCCGTGCTTGCGAGTAGTAGTCTTTGGCATCTGCAAAGCCATTTAGTGGCCCAGTACAGACATCATCAAATTCAAAGAGTGAAGCAGCATTTAGACCTGCCATCAAGATCTCGTGATTTGGGTATTTGATGAGCTTCGCGCGGACTTTCTTTTTGATAGAACGCAAAAAGTAGTTGTCATAAAACTTATTGCTTGCCCGTGAAAAATAGGTAATATCTTCGACGAGATCAACTGGAGGCGAAATTGCCACTGTTGCAATAATCTGTGGCAAACGATCTTGGCGTCCAGAGTAATTCAAGACAACATTGCCGCCTAGAGAAAAGCCAGCTAAGGCAATTTTTGCGTCTGGATAGTCCGAAACAAGTCGTGCTAGCACCTGTTCAAGATCCGCAGTAAACCCAGCGTGATATTGCTGTGGTAAGCGGTTATCTTCCCCGCTACAGCCTCTGAAATTCAATCCTACACAGCGCCATCCAGCAGCCATCGCCTGCCGATACAACTGGATCATATAAGTTCGCTGCGAATTCCCTTCTAAGCCATGCAACATAACCAGAATAGGCGTTGTTTTATCAGAAGATGGCGCTTGGTCAGAAGTGAAGTACGGAAAGTCAACGTCAAAAAAGTCACCATCTGGTGTCTCGAAACGTTCACGGTTGTAGGAAATTCCACTTGTCGGGCGCACTGCGCGCCCGACAAATGTTTGTAGATGAGGATTTCGGAGTAGCCAGCCCGGCTCAAACTCCATGCCTGCGGTCATTTATAAGCCACGCTCACCGCGCACATACGGTTGCCCAAGCGCCAATGGCGCACCTAAGCGCTGTCGTGCTGCTTCACGCGAGGAAATAACCAAGGCAAGAATGGTAAAGAGATATGGGATCATATCAAGCCAGACGCCCAGAATTGGATTCGCAGCAAATGGAAGCCATGCCACGGCCTGAAGGTCTAACGGCAAGCGACGCAAGGCACCAAAGATATAGGCGCCCAATGCCGCCCGCCACGGGTTCCAACTTGCAAAAATAACCAGCCCAACGGCAATCCAGCCTTGCCCGGCGGTCAGGTCTTCAATCCAGAGCGGTGTAATTGCGAGTGACAGTGAGGCACCTGCTAGACCAGCAAAAAGTCCGCCCACAAAGACCCACAAGTAACGTTGGCCTAACACGTTGATCCCAACCGAGTCGGCTGCTGCTGGATAGTCCCCAACTGCACGCATATACAGCCCCGGTCGCGTGCGATTAATGAGATACCAAACCAAGGGCACTGTGAGTAGTCCTAGATAGAAGACTATATTTTGTTGACCAATCAATGGGTTTAGAATGCCACGGCCAATCAATGGAATATTTTCAACAAACGGCAAGTTAATCGTTGGTAAGCGAGGGACGTCGCGAATTTCTACATAGCGTGAGCCGAATACAGACGTTATCCCACGGCCCATAAACACCAGCGCCAACCCCGACACAACCTGATCCCCACGCAGTGAGATCGAAACCAGCCCGTGAAGCAGGCTCAATAAGCCGCCTGCAAACATGCCCATCGCAACCCCAACCCAAGGGTTGCCTGTTGCATATGAGACAGCAAAACCCGCCAGCGCCCCGACTAACATCATCCCTTCTACGCCCAGGTTAAGTACACCAGCGCGTTCGTTGATGAGCGCCCCACAGGTCGCGAACAAGAGCGGTGTGCCCGTTCGGAGACCCGCACCCACAATCGTAAAGATGAAAATTAGGGTCTCATCCATGTGACACCTCCGCTGTAACGGATGTATTCCGCTTGATGCGAACGCGATAGCGCGTAAACAATTCAGCACTAATCACACAGAACATAATCATGCCTTGGATCATGAGTGGAATACCAGCTGGCTGAATTGCATCACCACCGACTAATAAGCCACCAAATAAATACGCCACAATAATCATGGTCAGCGGATTTAAGCGAGCTAGCCAAGCGACAATAATCGCTGTAAAGCCATAACCTGGTGAGAAGTTTTCTTGCAAACGATGTACAACCCCTGCCACTTCTGACATCCCAGCGAGACCTGCCAAACCACCTGAAATCATCATGGTAATAATGATGGTCCGGTTGAGGTTCATCCCAGCATAGCGGGCGGCATTCGGATTGTCGCCAATCACTTTGAGTTCATAACCCCATTTGCTATGTTGGAACAACACATACAAGACAATGGCCGCGACTACTCCATAGAAAAATCCAACATGCGCTGTCATGCCGCGAAAAAACGGAATAGCGTCAACATAGTCCAACAAACGAGGGAACCAAGCATTGCGTGGAAATTTCTCAGTAAGAGGAAAGCCGCCCACTGCCCACGGGCCATATACAAAGTAATTGATGAAAAACGTCGCTACATACGTCAGCATGAGCGAAGAAATAATCTCGTTCACATCCATCTTGGCTTTGAGCCATCCAGGGATAAAGCCCCAAAATGCTCCAGCCGCGAACCCAGCAAGGCTCATGGCTGCCAGCATAATCACACGTGGTGTTGTTTCAGGCAAAATAAACAGCGCCACAGCCGTTGCGGCCCAAGCCCCCATCAGCAATTGCCCTTCCGCGCCAATATTCCAAAGGCGCATCCGAAATGCAATGGAAACCCCTAACCCTGCCAGCAGTAGCGGCGTAGATTTCACCAACGTGTCTGAAATGGAATACGACTCTGCAAAGCCAATTTTGAACATTTGCCGATAGGCAATCAGCGGATTTAGGCCACCGTACGCTAGCAATATTGCACCAAATAGCAACGCAACCAGCACAGCACCTAACGATGTAGCAAGCGGCAACCAACGCGGTGTCGCGTCCCGCCGCTCTAAGCGAAACCGGATCATGCGCGTGCACCTCCAATATGACCACCAGCCATTAGCAAACCAATATCATCAATTTTGTCTTCATCGGGCGGCATTTCACCCACAATCTCGCCTTCATACATGACCAGAATGCGGTCTGACAGTGACATGAGTTCGTCCAGATCCTCAGAGATCAATAACACGGCTGCACCACGATCACGCTCGCTAATAAGACGTTGATGCACCGCTTCAGTCGCACCGACATCTAATCCACGCGTTGGCGTCACCGCCACAATAGCACTTGGTTCGGCAGAGATTTCCCGCGCCAAAATCAGCTTTTGCAAATTTCCACCTGACAATAGGCGCGCCTCCGTATCAATTGTTGGCGTTGCAACGTTATATTGCGACACAAGTTCAGTGGCGCTATCACGCGCAACGCTGTTCAAAATACGCCAGCCCTTGCGAATTGGGGCAGCCCGATAGCTTTTCATAATTAAGTTATCAGAAAGCGAAAGCGTTGGCGCACTCCCCACGCCATTCCGATCTGCTGGGATGTGGGCCAAGCCTTGATCAATCGACGCAAGCGCAGATTGATTGTGGACCGACGTTCCATTGATTGTAATTTCACCACTAGACGTGTCACGCAAACCCGTGAGCGTTTCAGCAAGTTCGTGCTGTCCATTACCAGACACACCGGCAATCCCAACGATCTCGCCAGCCCGCACCTTCAGTCCTAGATTGCGCAAAGCTGGCAATCCACGATCATTATTGGCACTGACATTGTTAAGCGCTAGCACAGTATGCTGCGGAGTTGCGGCATCTTTCGCAATCCGAAACAATACATCCCGGCCAACCATCAATTTGGCCAAACCAGCTTTTGTCATGTCTTTCGCATCTACGTTGGCAGAGACTTTGCCCTTCTGAAGCACCGTAATCCGATCTGCAATTTCTAGGACTTCATCAAGCTTATGACTAATAAAGATGATGGTATGACCGTTCTGGGTCATCTCACGCAGCGTGACAAAAAGTTTATCGACTTCTTGCGGGGTCAAGACTGCCGTTGGTTCATCCATAATCAGGATTTTTGCACCAAGGTACAGCATTTTGAGGATCTCAACGCGCTGCTGTTCCCCAACTGAGAGTTGCCAAATTTTGGCAGCCGGATCAATTGGCAAGTTGTAGTGGCTTGAAACCGCAGCGATTTCAGAGTAAAGCTTTTTGGGACTGAGCCAAAAGCCCGTTTTGGCCCCAATTACCATGTTCTCAGCAACAGTTTGAGTCGGCACCAACATAAAATGCTGATGCACCATCCCAATGCCTTTGCTGATGGCATCACGCGGTGAGCTGAAATAAACAGCCTCACCGTTGATCATAATTTCACCCTGATCCGGACGATATAAACCGCCCAGCATGTTCATCAGCGTGCTTTTTCCGGCCCCGTTTTCCCCAAGCAGTGCGTGAATTTCACCCCGCTTGACCTCAAAGGATACGCTGTCGTTGGCAACAACGCCCGGAAATCGTTTGGTAATGCCGTGCATTTGGACGGCATAGTCAGATGTCATTTCCGATTCCTCACTTTTGTTTTATCAGCCAACAGTCACAACAACAAACGCTTGTGATGCATATGACAAAACTTTGATATTTTTACTGCCAATTCCTATGATAGGACCCTGACAAAACTCTATTTTTGAAACGTTTTCTTCAAAATAAAAACAGGCAGAACACGTTGTGCATTCTGCCTGTCAATTTTACTTGCTATCCGCAAATAGGTATGAAATTAGTTGAGTGGTGGAATTTCGGCGGTTTCGTCGAAGCCTTCAACTAGGAAGTCCATACAAACTTCACAAGCTTCACGGCCTTCAATCCCGAATGCGCCCATGTAACCTTCTGACAGACCTTCTAGATCGCTTTGGGTCATGACGTAACCATCAGGAATTGCAACCTCACCTTGGTTGTTATTGATCGGACCTGTGAAGATGTCAAAGCGGGTGAACAACCCAGCTTCCATGTCAGCCAAAGCCGTTTCAATCAATGGAACAACGTCTGCAGGGACAGGAGGCAATACTTCTTCACCTTCCATGAAACCAAGGAAACCAACCATGCCATCGGCAGTTGAGTAGTAGTAGTCTTCAGCTTCAAATTCACCAGCGATTGATGCTTCTACGAGATCAGCATACACTGGCCCCCAGTTCCAGTAAGGAACACCGAGACAGCTGTCTTCCAAACCATTACATGATTCGGTTGAGTTGTGAGCCACACCGGTAAGACCACGGTCAGCAGCAGCTTGTACTGGACCAGGTGTGTCAGCACCAGTGATGATGACAGTTGAACCAGCATCTAAGAGAGATTCAGCAGCTTCACGTTCTTTTACTGGGTCAAACCAGGTGAAGATCCAGCGAATGTCCATGACACATTCAGGACAGGTTGCACGCATACCAAGAGCGGTTGCATTCGCCAAGCGCACAACTTCAGCAATTGGGAATGGAGCGATGTAACCAACGCGCATTGAACCGTCTTCTTGTGCCTTAGCACCTGCAGCCATCCCTGACAGATATTGCATTTCTTCCAAAGCGCCAAAGACGTTTGCAAAGTTTGGTGCAGCCTTCTTTTGGCCAGAAACGTGTACAAAATCGATGTCTGGGAATTCTTCAGCTACGGTACCAGTTGGGTCCATGTAACCAAATGAGGTGGTGAAAATCACGTCAAAGCCTTGGCGAGCCAAAGAGCGAATGACACGTTCAGCATCTGCACCTTCTGGCACAGCTTCAATATATGCTGTGTGGGTGTTTTCAACATTTGCTTCGATATACTCACGACCTTGGTTATGAGCATAGGTCCAGCCAGCATCACCAATTACGCCAACATATACAAATGCGACATTGGTTTTACCTTCTTCGACTTGTGGAATACTAATTTCCACTTCGCTACCATCAAAACCAGTGACAGTAACAACTTCTGGTTCAGGTGGAGCTTCTGCACCACCACAGGCAGCCAACACAAACGCGGCAACCAGCAACAAAGGAAGTATTTTGACGAGCTTTTTCATTTTCCCCTCTTTAGAGAATGATGTACCCAAGGAACGCCCCTAAACGTTTGTTCATTGTGCACAAATAAATTTGGTTTTGCCTATGATCTATATCAACTGGTTTATATTGCACAAATCATAGACCTGCATATCATAAAGCATGCACAGCATCAAATTTTCAAGTCGTTTGCATAAGGTCTGCAAATGGATGGTTGTACGAAATACACAAGCCACAAATCAGATAAACTGGGTAAACAGTTCTATGCCAAATTCTTCAAAGACAACACAGCGTTTTTTACTTTTTCTGAGTGTCGTTGGTATTAGTCTGATGACTTACATAATGCGAGATCAGGCTAGTCATCTCGTCAATTATGGGTACCCTGGCATCTTTGCACTTAGCATTCTCGCAAATGCAACGGTTGTACTGCCAGCGCCGGGTTTATTGGCTGTATTTGCGTTCAGCAGCGTGCTATCGCCCTTTTGGGTGGCCATCACGGCAGGGATTGGCGCAACCATTGGTGAACTCTCCGGCTATGTTGCTGGTTACTCAGGACAAGGCGTTGCTGAAAATCATCCCCGTTATATGCAACTCGTACGCTGGATGCAGCGAAATCGCTCCACTGCCCTCAGTATTATTTTTGCACTAGCTGTAATCCCAAGCCCTCTATTTGACGTTGCAGGTGTTATCTCAGGCATGCTCAAAATTCCGGTCTGGCAATTTATTGTCGCCGCACTCCCTGGCAAAATCATCAAAATGCTTTTAGTCGCCTACTCTGGCTTCTTTGCGCTAGATTGGGTCTTTGAGTGGCTCAGCTAACCTCAGAGCTGCGCCGCCTGTCTCGAAACAAAAAAGCTGCCAAATTGGCAGCTTTCTCAATAATTATTCAAAAATCTATA
>JAHDIM010000442.1 GCA_020630805.1 Anaerolineales bacterium | reverse complement strand
TGTTGCTGTGTGGGGTGTCACCTGGTTCAAACAAGTTGCCTTGGGTGCTGTTACCGAGTGAGAAGTTCAAGTGCTTCCCGCTACCGTTCACACCAGCAAATGGTTTTTCATGCAACAGTGCGACAAAGCCATACTTACTCGCAACACGCTTCAGAATATTCATCACAACTTGTTGATGATCTGTCGCGACATTGCTGCTTTCATAAACAGGCGCAACTTCATATTGACCTGGTGCCACTTCGTTGTGGCGGGTCTTGACTGGCACACCAAGCTTGTAGAGTTCACGTTCGAATTCATACATGAAGGCTTGGACGCGGGTCACGATTGCACCAAAGTAGTGTTCATCAAATTCTTGACCGCGTGGGCTTGGTGCACCAAACAAGGTGCGTCCAGCGCTGATGAGGTCAGGGCGAGCGTGATAGAAATTCTTGTCAATCAAGAAATATTCTTGTTCTGCACCAGCCGTTGAAGATACGCGTGAGACATCGCGGTTACCCAGTGCGCGCAACACGCGGCGGGCTTGCTTGTCTACTGCATCCATAGAGCGCAACAACGGAGTCTTGCGGTCAGTCGCTTCACCAGTCCAAGACACAAATACTGCTGGAATGGTTAGGGTCTTACCGTTTGGATTTTCAACCAAGTAAGCTGGGCTAGTTACATCCCATGCGGTGTAACCACGGGCTTCGTGTGTGTCACGAATGCCACCACTTGGGAATGAAGAACCATCTGGTTCTTGCATGAGCAAGTTTGAGCCGCTGAATTCAGCAACAACGCCACCGTTGCCATCTGGTTCAAAGAAGGCATCGTTCTTTTCGGCAGTGAAGTTGGTCAGTGGGTAGAAAATGTGACCATAGTGAGTGGCACCATTTTCCATGGCCCATGCTTTCATTGCAGATGCAACTTCGTCAGCAATTGAAGCATCCATAGCGCCACCGTCTTTAATGGCTTTCATAATGCTTTTGTACGCACCTTTTGAAAGGCGCGTTTTCATTTCTGAAACGCTAAAGACATTGCTTGCAAACAAGTCGCCGCTTGGCGCGTCCATATAGTCAATTGCTTCTGGCAATTCGTAGTCTGCTATCGCAGCCATTGCTTGAAGGCGGGCGGTGTTACCAGTCATAATTTGATATCTCCGATTTAGTAAAAAAATTTAGCACCCTAAAAGTGCGGATTTAAAACAAAAGTGCATAAACCAACCGCCTGACTCAGAGCGAATCACGCGGCTCATTTATGCACTCTTGGCATTTCTGATATGTAGTTATCTACGCTACCCTGCTAAGGTTAGGGCATCGTTTTCAAACAGTAATAATTTAACAAAATTTCGAGCGTGTAGTCTTACGATTACTGTACAGATTCTAAACGCTGCTTTTGTGCGTATTGCTGCTTTCGACGTGTATTTTCAACAAAAACTAGCAGAAAAGCAAGTGTTAGTCCGGAAATTTACGAAAAAAAACCTTTTTTTTTTCAAATTACACGTTTTTTGAAGAATCTTAGCAGTTTCTCTACTTTCTGACGTTCAACAAGATTTGGTTAGAAACCATACAAAAAAAGCGCTGATTCTTAACAGCGCTTTTTTTGAATACTTTGGCGTTGAGACGCAGGGGTTTAGACGTATTTCCCGCCGTCAAGCTTGTCTTGTAAGGCCTTCAATTCATCCCAACTGCCAGCGGCGGCTAAGGCTGCTTGTTCAGGCCAAGACTCTGGATTATGCCGATTGTAGGCCGGACCACCTTGGTTCAGAACATCTTTGATGGCGTCTACAGAGCTATTGGCAAGTTTTGTGAAGGACAAAATGTCTTTACCAGCGAGCAGGCTGGCAATCTTGGCGCCAATCCCTTCTATCAGCGTCAAGTCATCAATGGCAACACTGGCTTCATCTTGATCTTCGGAATCTGCAATGCGCATCGCATTCGTGTTGGCAATAATGCCGCGGCGGGCCATATCTTTAGAAACCCGCGCTTCAAGGTCTTCAACAGAGTCACCCACATAAATCCCATTGCGGTCTTCATTTGAGCGGCGTTCAACGCCAATGAATTTGCCGTTGACTTCATACACAGGAATGCGCAGATCATCAGAGACTAGCGTTTTCCCTGTAGGAGTCATTGCAGCAGACAGTTTTTGCCAGTAATTGGGCATAATGCGGTCTGCCCGCAAGTCATTGACACTTCCAAGGCGTTTATCTGTCACTAGCACTTCAGCCACAACGTTGCGCAGGTCCCACATTGCACTCGCGCCCCCAGTATTAGGGGCGTCGCGGCGTGAGCTGGCCGCGTAAGCATAAATGCCGTCTCGTGCGCCATTTTCAAAGACCGGTGCCCAGAATGGATCACCATCAGCAGCGTCGCGCTTCTTCAAATAGAACACTGGGCGGCGCAGTCCGAGCGTATTCGGGTCAATACCACGGACGTGTAGCTTATCGCTCTTGCCGTCTTTGCCAAGAATGCGGGTCTTATGCAAATATTCGGTGAGATATTGGCGTACTTTTGCCAATTCAACGTGCCGGAACACTGGGCCATTAGGCGTAACCACCATCACTTCGTCTTCAATGGTGTAAACCGGGTACACCCGCTGCGCCCGACGGGCAATAAAGGCATAGTTCGGCAGGCGTGCTACATTGATGAGGTTGCCTATCAGATATTTGATGAGCCCCGGAATACGTTCAATGCTTTCCGACGCAATTTGAAAGCCGGCAATTTCAGCGCTATAGCGCTCTTTGCCATGCTTGTTGAAGTACACCGGTATACGATAGTCACGCCAAAGGTGAGTCACGTCTTGACCCATGTTGACTTCGGCAATATAAGGAACGCTTGCACTGTTCGGTGCAGCGTTTTCAACTAAGTTAATTTTCATTCTTCCTCCAGCAAGCAGCGTTGCCTGCTATTGATGTTGGAAATACAGA
>JAHDIM010000059.1:8080-18197 GCA_020630805.1 Anaerolineales bacterium | reverse complement strand
GCATTTCGGCTGAACTTATGAGCGGACGAAAGTTCAAGACATTGAAGCGCTTGGAAAAGAAGCTGCTTCAAGCTGATGCTTAACAGCCACAACATCGCCTATTACAGTGATAGATGGCGACTCAATTACTTGACTCATTGCAAGTGCAGGCAACTCTTCCAAAGTTGAAAGATATTCACGGCGAATTGTTGACATGCCATTACTAATAATTGCAGCCGGCGTCTGCGGATGGCGACCACGCGTCAAAAGCTGATCCACCACGTAGCTCAGTTTTTTCACACCCATCAACACAATTACAGTCGGGACATGTGCAATTGAATCCCAGTCTGTTGTCGTGCCCGGTTTACCTTCAGCCTCATGACCCGTCACAATTGCAAAACCAGTGGCCACACCTTTGTGTGTCACCGGAATATTCGCCTCAGATAACACTCCAATCGCAGACGTAATGCCTGGAACAACTTCAAATGGAATACCGGCACTGGCAAGCTCCAGCATTTCTTCGCCACCGCGCCCAAACAAGAACGGATCGCCGCCCTTCAGGCGCACAATCATTTTTCCATCTCTAGCGTACTCTAGCAGCAAACGATTGATTTCATCTTGCGGCTTGACATGCGCGCCCGGTTTCTTTCCAACAAATAACTTTTCACAGTCTGGTTTTGTTTCGTCAGTCAATTCACATGGAATCAAACGGTCGTAGAGCAAAACGTCACAAGACCGAATAAGCCGCAACCCTTTGACAGAAATCAGGTCGGCGCGACCAGGACCAGCCCCAACTAACCAAACTTTCCCGACGGTCATGTCTAATCGTTATTGGTCCAGCAACCAACGCAGTTGATTGCGGACTTGCTTGGCTTTACCTGGGGTTTCGCCTTGGGTTCCAACGGCTAGCACGACATCTTCACCGCGATGCACAGCCATAGAGTGAAAGCTACCCTCTTTTGGAGCATCGGCCACGCTGCAAAGAATATTGTGTCGGTTACAAACTTCCCCAATCTCCCGATTCACATCGCGCTCATTAGTCGCTGCAAACACAATCGTTGCACCATCGATGTCCTGCGTTTCATATTTGCGTGACAGCCAAGTAATGTGCCCCTCATCCAGCAAAGACTGCAGTGTGTCGGTCAAGTCTGGCGACACGACCATCACGTTTGCGCCCACGCTTAACAGCCCTCGCACTTTGCGCGTCGCGACTGGACCACCGCCAATGACAGTCGCCATTTTGCCTGTTAGCTGCGTCAATGACACCGGATACGACAAGATATCGTGTTCGCCTTGTGTTGATGCACCATCAGTTACACGCGGCTGCCCTTTTTCCGTGTAGCCACGTGGCGTTGCAACTTTATCTGCCAACACATAAGACTGACTGTTGCCCACCAAGACCAGCGTAAACATGTCCACTACGGTTGGATCAAAGTCTGCCAATGTCACCACGCTGATGTCTTCATCTGGACGTGTGACATTCCGGGCAATTACAACTGGCGTCTCACCTGGTCGAAAATCACGGAGGACATCCATTGCCCAACCTAATTGCCAGTCACGTTTCTTGGAACGCGGATTGTAGAAGCCAATCACAAAATCGCCCCATGCGGCAGCCTTGACGCGCTTTTGAATCACTGGCCAAGGTGTCAACAAATCGCTCAGGCTAATCGTGCAGAAGTCATGTCCTAATGGTGCGCCAATTTGCGCAGCCGTTGCCTGAATAGCGCTTACGCCGGGGAACACCTCAACATGCGGTTCACTGCCGGACCATTCACGTTCACGCAATACGTCAAAAATCGGGCTAGCCATGGCATAGATGCCAATATCACCACTACTCACCATTGCCACGTTTTTACCTTGGCTGGCAAGGTCAATCGCATGCGTGGCACGTTGGACTTCTTGCCCTAACTGTGACGAAATCAACTCCTGATGCGGCGCGATCAGCTTGCGCAGTTGATCTAAATAAATCTGATAGCCAATGATGACATCGGCGCGGCGCAAAGCGCCCATTGCGGCTGGCAACATGTAATCCAGATCACCGGGGCCGATGCTGATAAGAGAGAGTGTGGACATGGGTTAGCTGATGGCTGATGGCTGACGGCTGACAGCCAAGGCAACGGTGCAATTCGTAAAACTTTGTTTTTTGACGATCAGGTCGCCGTTGGAGACGATGAGTGCGGCCGGTTCGGACACGCCGGGTAAGTCTAGCTTTTCAGTGGCAGCACTAGCGGAAAGACCTGTTGCATCAACCGCAGCGATTTCCGATGACGGCACACATTCAAACGACACACCGAGTTTCTCAGCAAGCGCAATCAAGCCGACTTCATCAGCTTTCAGGTCTACTGAGGCAAGTGTGGCAACAGAGTCAATTACAAACCCATTGTCTGTCAGCGTTGTTTCAAGTGCCGCTTGTAAATCTGCGAGCGGCACATCGCGTTTGCAGCCCATCCCTGCCACGAGTGTAGCCGGACGGTACAACGTGCTTTTGCGCAGTAAATGCTTGTGATGATCTGAAATGACACATGGCGTGACAATCACACCGCCAATATAGGTATCAATATCTAGTTCGTCCAAATTAGGAACAGTCAGCACATTAGGTTGCGCAAGCAGATCACCCAAGACGTCAGTCTGGTCACCCAAAATCGGATCAATGTAAACACCAATTTGGTCTTCATTCACCAAACACGCGCTGACATGCGTTGTCGCCGAGTCGGCGCTAAGCTTCCAACGCTGATCAGCGCCCAACATATCGATGGCTGGTTTGTCTTGCACATCACTAGCAGTGGTGATTGCAGCATGACCTTTGGTCAACTTGGCAATTTCACTTGCCAGCGCGTTTGCCCCAGCGCGGTGTCCACCCACCAATGGAATGACAAATTGTCCTTGTTCATCGAGGCACACCACTGCTGGATCGCTCACTTTATCGCGTAGCAATGGTGCAATAGCGCGGGTTGCAACGCCGCTTGGCATGACCAAAACAAAGTTGGCAAACGTATTCCAATTCTTTCGAATTGCATCTATCACGGAGCCGGTGTAAGTTCCACACCCTTCAACTACGAATTTTGTGGGGAGTTGTGCCGTTGCTTCTAAACTACGGCTAAGTGTCGCAGCTAAAGCAGACCCATTGCGCGTCACAGAAAGCACCAGCGTGCCACTGCGTTGGTTCCCAAGGTGCTTTTCACCTTGCACCACGCCTTTGACAGCACCAGCGGCTTCATGCTGCTCTTTGCTACGCTGCTTGTCTTCAGCCTTGCGGAAACGGTGCGTATAACTCGCGTCGTATAAGTGACTGCTTGTACGACGATCTTTGCCTTTGAGCTCTGGATCAAGCGCTGGAGAGACCAAGATTAGGGCGTGTTTGGTGTAGCCCGCTTTGCGCACTTTTGCAGCAATATCGGCCAAGGTGCCAACGACATAGCTTTCGTCCGGCCATGTCACTTTATGGAAAACAGCAACCGGCGTGTCAGCCGTGTAACCGCCGCTGGCAATCAGATCTTCAATGACTTTTTTGATGCGGGTAATGCTCAGATAAATTGCCAGTGAGGCCCCAGGTGCGGCCAAGCCTTGTAAGTGTTCGCCTTCTGGCATTGTCGTGCGGCCTGCCGTGCGGGTCAGAATAATGGTCTGAACTAAGTCAGGAATAGTCAGTTCCACGCCCAACTCGGCCGCCGCCGCAAACGCAGCGGTAATGCCCGGCACAATGACGTATGGCACTTTGGCATCGTCCAGTAGTGCCATTTGCTCATGGGTTGCACCATACAACGCCGGATCGCCAGAATGTACGCGGGCAACAACTTTGCCAGCTCTCGCGGCATCGACCATCAGGTCAACCATTTGCTGTAAATGCAAGCCAGACGACGGAATGATTTCGGCATCATCTTTTTTCGCAAGCGAGGCTACGCTGAGTTCAACCAAACTGTCTGCATACAAAATCAGATCCGCTTGTTCAATAATGTCACGACCTCGGACTGCAATCAGGTCTGGTGCGCCAGGGCCAGCACCGACGATGTAGACGGTGCCGGGAGTTGGGGAGAAAGTTGTCATAATTCGTAAGGTGTAATTCGTAAGGTGTAAAAGACTGCGCATATTGACGCATTACACGTTACGCATTCGTTTCAGATTTCCTAACAATCAATAAAGATAAATACGGCCGATTTTGCCCTGCTAACATCCTCACGTCCGTTTCGAAAAACTCTTCAGGCATCCCAACTTTTTCGCCGTAGATGCTAGTTGCGGTGAGGCCAAGCTCATCTACTGCAGCGAGTAGTTGGGCTAGCACAGTGCCGGCTTTTAGAAGTACAACCGTGTCAAATTGCTGCATCAGCGCTTTGAGCGCGGGCAGATCGGTTTCGTAGCTGGCTGGCAAAATTGCGATGCGATCATCCGTGGTTGCCAGCGTAAAATTTGCTTTAGCGGCAGTTGCCGCGAAAGATGTTACGCCCGGGATCACATCAATGTGCATGTCTGCATCGCGGGCTGGAATGCGTTCTGCTAAGTAAATGAACGTCCCGAACAACAGCGGGTCACCTAATAAAAGATAGACCCCTTTTTCTGCTTCAGTCTGTTCATATGCCGACACAATTGCATCTGCCCCACTTTCCCAAGCTGGGACGAGTTCGGCGGCATTGCGCACCATTGGCAACGGCAAACGAATAATGGTTTGCTCTGGTCGCAGATAAGCGTTGACAATGCGCTCGGCGTAGCTCATGCCACCATCGCGACTGCGCGGGACAAAAATTAGGTCTGCGGCTTCAATTGCACGCAGACCTTTGAGCGTAATCAGTTCTGGATCGCCGGGACCAAGGCCCACAGCGGTTAATGTTCGTTTGGCTTGATCCATTTTGCAAGAAACACCGGATTATGCGGTGCAAAGCGTGTCAAGTTCAGCAGTGGCTTCGAGACGCTGATATTCAACATCGATGCACTGGCATTTGGCAACAGCGTCATAAATTGATAGAAATTTTCATACGTCGCAAACGCTGCAACTAAACGTCCGCCAACGGGCAATTCCGCTTTGCTCGTCTCCACTAGAGCGGCTAAATTACCACCACTACCACCTAAAAAGACGGCATCTGGCCGCGGCCAGTCAGTACAGGCTTCTGGTGCCTTGCCTGCAATGGCCTTGAGTAACAACGCCCCGTGCACAAGCCGATTGCGCTCCAAATGTCCAAACAATGCCTTTCGTTTTTCGACAGCATATACCTGCAAGCCCGGAAACGCCCGCGCTGCTTCGATGCCAACCGAGCCACTGCCCGCGCCAATGTCCCACAGGACATCCGCGGCGTGCAATTCTAATTCAGCCAAGGCCAGCAAACGCACTTCCCGCTTTGTAATCTGCTGGTTTTCCGTCGAAAAAGCGCTATCGGGCAAGCCCGGCGCAACCGCTTGCAACGGCATCGGGTTGAAAATCACCGTGACGTTGAGCGGCGCAAATGTTTGCTGCGCCATTTCCGCGAGCGTCAGACGGATAATGTTCTGTTCGGCACTGCCTAAATTCTCGCAAACGGCCGTGTTTGCATTGCGGTCTAGACCAACGTCTAACAACGCCTGCGCAATAGCCTGTGGTGTGTTTTCACCATCGGTCAATATTGCCGATTTCACTTGGGTCAATACTTTGGCAACAACGCTTGGCAATTCGCGCCCATGCGCAGTCAATAACTGAGCATCATGCCAAGGCTCATTCAATGCCGCAAAGGCAAGCTGATAGGCGCTGGGTGAGGGAAACACCTGAAAGGCGCTGTCATCAAACCAACGCCGTAATGTGCTGGCAATGCCATAGCAATATGGATCGCCAGAAGCCAAGACGGTCACAGATTTACCAACAGACACAGCGGCTTGAATGGTTTCCGCCACCAACGTCATATCAGCTTTGATGGCTAGCGTCTCACCTGTGTAGTCAGGGAAATATGCAAGCTGACGTTTACCGCCGACGAGCAAATCTGCTGACCAAACATAGCGCTGCAGTTTGTCTGGCAAACTGCTCGCACCGCCAGCATCCAGGCCGATGATTTTTATCTTATCCACGAATGACACGAATACGCACGAATGTCATTATTGGTGTTCATTAGTGCTATTAGTGGATTATTTTCCATCTGTAATGTAACGCCCGTCTTCATCGCCATCGTATGAATTTTCAGGATCCGCCGCGAGCCGATCCATCAGCGGCGCATCGATTCCGATGTTGTCTGCAACAACTTCAGGCGTATGCAAACTACGCGCAAAAATCTCTGGTGTATTGAAATCAACCAAGATGGTTTCGAGAACCATGTCTTCGCGGCCATGTTTTGCAACAAATGCAACAAGCTGGTCCAGCGCCATTTCGGTAACCTTATGTACGGGACGCATATCACTGTGGCTTTGGCACAGCTCTAAGAAATGCCGTCCGGTGTTACCACCGCGCACTGCGGCGATCAGGCGCGGGTCTGCGCCAACGCTTTGACAAACGTCTGCGAGGAATTCAAAATCAACTTGGTTACCAGCGACATGGGTTTGCATATGGCCTTGGGCAGTCTTGATCATTTTGCCCATCATGCCAACAAATACAGCGCGTTTGACGCCCATGCGGGCGCAAGTTTCAAAGCCTGCACCTGTGAAAACGCTCAGTTGCACAAAGGCAACATCTGGCAGTTCGGGCAGATGCTGCATGCCGTAGCGTTCAGAGCGCCCTCCAGTGGTCAGCACCACAATGTCTGGGGAATTATGCGCAGCAACTTCAACCGCTTGGATCACACTTGCGCGCCAAGATGCAGTTGAGTAGGCAAACACTTTGCCAGTTGTGCCAAGAATGCTGATGCCACCCATAATGCCAAGGCGAGAATTCAGCGTTTTCTTTGAAATCTCTTCCCCTTCCGGCACACTGATCTCAACTTGAAGAGCTGTCGTGTCTGGATCAGCACCGCTTTCTATAATCGCGGCGGCAACATTCTGCCGAATTTGCTGGCGTGGCACCGGATTGATCGCTGGGTCACCAACTGGCAATCCGATCCCCGGCAAGGTTACGCGCCCAACACCGACACCACCTTCTAACGTGATCCCTTCTAATTCACTCCGCGACACTTTGGCGCAGATTAACGCGCCGTGCGTAACATCCGGATCATCGCCAGCGTCTTTGACCATGCAACAGTAGGCATAGTCTTCGGTGAGTTCAGTTTGAAGCGGGGTCATGGTCGCGTGTCCACCAATCGGCAACGTAATGGAAACAGCGACCGGAAATTCACCAGTGAGCAAAGCAATGGTAGCTGCTTTCGCCGCAGCCGTTGCGTTACTACCGGTCGTGAATCCAGTGCGGTTGCCTTTACGGTCGCGCGGAGGGACGAGGTGGGAGTGTGAGGGCATGGGAATTAATTCGTAAGGTGTAATGCGTAACGCGTTCTAGGCTTTGCAAACGTGCTGTTACGCGCCGCATGCCAGAGCCAAATTACGCATTACACGTTACGCATTCGTATCAATCTACAACATTCGCGTGTTCATCAACCGCCATTCGCAATAGTGCATTGACAATGGAAACAGCAACAGGTGACCCACCCTTGCGGCCTTTGGTGGCAATCCATGGGATTTCTGATTGCGCCATAAGGACATCTTTGCTTTCAGCTGCGCCAATAAATCCGACTGGCACACCAATGATAAGAGCCGGTGTCGCAACGCCAGCGTTATGCCACTCTAAGGCTTCATAAAGGGCAGTCGGCGCGTTGCCAACAACGAGAATGCAACCATCGAGTAGTTGTTTCTGAAGCGCTCGCTGCACACCAGCGGCGCTGCGCGTTTTGCCGTTGCGTGTCGCCAGTTCACGGGTTTCGCGATCAGCGACAAAACATTGCACACGACTCCCCAATTGCGCCAAACGCGCGGCGCTGATGCCTACTTTCACCATATTCACGTCGGTAATCACAGGCGCGCCATTCTTGAGAGCGGCTAACCCTGCCTCAACAGCATCCGGGTGAAACTTGAGTAGATTGGCAAATTCAAAATCTGCGGTGCTATGAATCACACGCTGGACAATCGGCTCGATGGAAGCATCAACTTGAATCCCAAGCGCTGCCATTTCCTTAGCAATCAATTCAAATGAATTGGCTGCAATGTCTTCTGGGCTTCGTACGTAATCCATTCGTTATCCACGAATTACACGAATAGGCACGAATTCAAAATATTAGTGATTATTCGTGCCATTCGTGGATTCATTTCTCCTGCTGTAGTTTCCATTGCATGTGCTCGGTCCAGTAATGAAAGGACTTCGCGACAACGGTTACTACGTTTTTGATTTCACCGCTAACAGTAAAGTCTGGCCCGGCCGGTAGCATGAGCGTGTTTTCTTCGCGTCGCGCCAGTACATTTTCCGCGATAATTGCGCGCATGAGCCAGACGGCCATATCTTCACTATGACACTGTAGCCCAACCCAGCCAGGGGTGATGCTTTGCACGACATCACAGTTGGTTGTCATCTGTAGACCACGGGTGATCTCGGCGACCACATTCGCATACGCCTGTGGATTTTGCATTACCTCGTTCGGTGCTGGCGGCACTAGCAACGTTGCGCGATGCGCTGGCCCACCTGCTAACGCTAGATCACAGAAGTCTTCCCAGATCGAATTCCAAGCGACCGCGCCGTTAGCATCGTAGACTAAATCGGCAGCGGCCATTGGCACCAAAGAGGCTTGATTTTCGCCTTGATACTGTGGCGGGAGCATGTCATCCATTTTTGACAACAAGCCATGATCATGGGGCACACCACGCATCCCATGCGATGGATCGCTTTTTTGTGGCAGTGCGAATTCCGCTTCAAAGCCTTCAAAGCGGCGGCGATATTTGCACAAATCGCAGGTCATTGTGGCGGTGCCAGCCACGACTTCTTCAAAGCGACTGTAGACCGCATCATACAGATTGTCATGCGGGAACAGGTAATGGCTGACGACAACTTCAACGTCGTTTTCTACGGCTGCCTCTTGGGCCTGCTCTACAATCCGTTCGTAGATTTTGCCTGTAAAAAGCAGATATGGCAGCAACACAATGCGTTTGACGCCCAGCTTGGCATATTTACTGACAATAAATTTGACGCCGGGCTTGGCTAAGCTGAAATAGGCTTGATCCACATATTGATAGCTGCGTCCTTCGTACAAAAGGCGTGCGAGTTTGGCAACTTCACTATTGCTGTCTGGATCACGACTGCCGCGCCCCACAACGACAATTGCAGTATCTTCGTCTGCGACGTCTGGCAAGTCTGCCGTACTCTCTTTGATGCGCCCCGCCAACACTTTCGCAATATGAAACTGCGCACCTAGCGGTGAGCCATACGCGAATTTCACATGCGGCCACTCTTTGCGCGCCCAGTTGATGACCGCAGGCACATCATTCTTTTGGTGTCCTGCTGGGCCCAAGAATAATGGCAACGCAACAATTTGGTTCGCCCCGTTTTCAATGCAATTCTTAATGCCGTCAATAATCGGTGGATCGGCGAATTCAAGGAAGCAGGCTTCAACTTGCTGGTCTAAACGGTCAGCAAGCTGTTCTGCAAATTGATAGTATTCGGCAACGGCGGCCTCACTGCGGCTACCGTGTCCGATTAAGAGCGTAGCGGTTTTGATCAAGGTATTAGGTATCAGGTATCAGCGGTCAGGTGTCAGCTTGACTCGGGTGACCATTGCTTCCAAACATTACAGAGGCTCAACTAAGAACAAAGAAACTCCGCGCCCTCTGCGCCTCTGCGTTGAATCAAATTTTGAACCTAAGGGTAAAAGAAGAGAAGTGAAGCAATGCTTCAGGACCCAACCTCAATCCACGAAGGTTGTCCAAGTTGACTGTCTGATGGGTATTCAGGCTTGGGGCAAACTTGCCCATTACTGTTGCGGGTCAGCGTCGGATTTTCACCGATCTTCCCCCGACATCATCTGTCTTGCGCTGGCGCAAACCAGACAGTGAAATTGTAGAGAGAAGCATATCCTTCGCGGGGGGGATTGTCAATTGGAGTTGGTTGGTTGGTTGGTTGGTTGGTTGGTACAGAGCATAATTTCCCAATTGACGTTGTCAAGTCCCAAGACATGCCTACTAACCAACTACCAAACCAGCCAACTTACAAACTACTTAACCTTCCGCACCCGCTGCTTACCCTTTCCCGGCACGCGCTCGATGACGCCACGGGCTTCCA
>JAHDIM010000059.1:0-7980 GCA_020630805.1 Anaerolineales bacterium | reverse complement strand
CGCACCCGCTGCTTACCCTTTCCCGGCACGCGCTCGATGACGCCACGGGCTTCCATGTCTAGCTTGACGGAAGTCACCCACCAGCCTGACTTGGTATTGGCAGCAATGTTCTCAGCAAGCAATGGATCAACTAACTTTGGAAGATCTGAAAAGAAAACGCCCTCTTCGGTATCTGGGATGACTTGCGAAAGCGCTTCATAGTAAGCATCGTAATATTCTTTGGTGACGCGCACACCTTGCTTGGTTGGGTCTGGATGCAAGGCTTCAAACATTTCTTTTTTCGATGACATTTTGGTCTCCTCACTTTTTTGGAATTGTCCACAGGTTGCGCAGAGTCTTTCGCTTATCTGCACCAAGCGAACTCTCTAGCTCATGCAACTGCTGCATATAACTATTTGTCATATGCAATCAAATATTATATGACTATTTGACATATGTCAAATTGATATATAATCATCATATGGCAACCAAACCGCTACCTTCTACAGCTTATGCAGTTCTCGGCCTCCTGATGACAGATACGCCGATGAGTGGCTATGAGATACGCAAAGCCGGCGAACAGTTGAAATACTTCTATTGGAGCCCCGCGCAAAGTCAGATCTACTCTGAACTACGGCGGCTAGAGGCATTAGGCTTTGTTACCTCCGTAATGGTGGCTCAGGTCGGCAAACCAGACAAACGGATGTATCAGATCACAACAGACGGTAAAGACACGTTTCGTACTTGGCTGAACACAGCACCGGTCGACCCTACCGTTACCAAGCATGCGATGAAGTTGCGGCTATTCTTTGGCGAAAGCGCAGATCCGGCCCAGCTTACTAAACAGCTAGAAACATTTATTTCTGAGGGCGAACAAGCGCTTAGTCACCTCTACATCGTGCGAGAATATGCAGAGCTAGACCC
Organism: Anaerolineales bacterium; assembly: GCA_020630805.1. Classification (GTDB taxonomy): domain Bacteria; phylum Chloroflexota; class Anaerolineae; order Anaerolineales; family UBA6668; genus JAHDIM01. The sequence continues at coordinate 7,077 of JAHDIM010000059.1, read as the reverse complement.
TGACTACGTTTGGTCGGGGCTGGTGGCAGAATGGACAGAGGCAACATTAGAAGCCGAAGTCGCGTTTGCCAAATCTTTGTTAGGCCGTCTGAACGCTGGAGAATTTAACTAATGTCACAAATCTTCCTTATTTTGATCGATGGATTGCGCCCCGACGCAATTGACGCTGCTGACGCCCCCACCTTGCAAGGGTTTCGCGACCGTAGCAGCTACACAATGCAAGCAAAGTCGCTAATGCCGACCATCACGCTGCCGTGTCATATGGCAACGTTTTACAGCGTTCCGTCTGGACGCCATGGCATTACAACGAACACGTTTACACCTCTCGCGCGCCCATTGCCCAGTCTTGTTGATCAGGCCCGGACAGTGCGTAAACGCAGCGCTTTTTTCACGTCATGGGATGGATTCAGCGCGCTCTACAAAGCAGACCACCTTGACTTTCAATGGTCGTATCACTATGTCGATGAAAACGGCATTCCACGCTTATTTGTCGATGATATTTTGACCGATGTTGCCATTTCGGCTCTGCCTAATGTCAAACCTGACTTCACATTTCTGTATTACGGCACAACCGATAGTGCCGGGCACATGTATGGCTGGATGCAAGACGGTTACCTAAAGCAAGTCGAACGGGTCGATGCAAACCTCGCGCGGTTACTCCCAACGCTCCCGGAAGATGCCATCGTCCTAATTCAAGCCGATCATGGTGGTCACGAGCAGACTCATGGCACGGAGTTACCTGAAGACGTGCTCATTCCGTGGATGATCGCTGGACCGGGTATTAAGCAAGGCTATGAAATCAAAGACACAGCGGTCACGTTACTAAATACAACGCCAACCTTGGCACACTTTATGGGTGTCCCTTTGCATGGTCAGTGGGAAGGCAACGTTGTCTCAGAAATTTTAGAATAAGAGTAGACGCCACCCCACAACTTTTTATACGATGGTCGTATGACCGACCGCGATAACAAGCGCCCGCGCATGATTTTGGAGCGCGACCTTCCTACAGACGAGAAACCGCGTCCTGCTCCAGTCAACAATCCGCCCGCCCAACAGCCAAGACGGCGTTGGTTTATTCCATTTCTCTTGTTGATGGGCGCGGCGTTTTTTATGATTGGCTGGATATTGTTCGCGCAAGTCGCAGCCCCCATTGTTGTGGAAGCTACAGCAACCACAATTGCAACGGAGCCCCCAACGCAAGTAGCACAAGTGATAGCAGATAACACCTCAGAAGCCACTGCAACAAGTTCGCTTGTTCGCGCTACTGATATGACTGCCTCAGCGGAAAATCCAACAGCTGCGCCTACTAAGCCAGAGCCCACGCAAACGCTAGAGCCCACCGCTACATATACTGCCACTGCAACAGCCACGCATACGGCCACAGCAACAGCTACGCACACCCCAACAATTGCGCCAACCGCGACGCAAACAGCAACCGAGGTGCCGCCAACTGAAACTCCAACAACGGAACCAACGACCGCCCCAACGCGAAACCCATCGGGATTGCAGGCCGCAGCCCTGAATGAGGCCTTGGAATGGCCTAGTCCATTCCAAATCAATTTTGAGGACGGCGAAAGCCCATGGTTTGTTGGTCAGCATAGCTTTGCCTTTCAAGCTAGCTTGAAATCTAGTGTTACTGAAGGCGTATATATCTGGGACACGATTGGCACAGGTGGCACATTTCTCATTGAGAAGTTAGACACACCCGCTGTGACTGACTTTTTATTTGAGATGGATGGCAGCGTCGCAACACAATTAGAAGATGCGTGTTTGGTCATGTCATTCCGCGTTTCCAATAACGCCAAAGATTACTATCAATGGCAAGTCTGCCAAGACAATACCTATTCAATTTACAAGCAGATTGATGAAAATGGTGTGTTTGCGGTAGAGCGTCAACCCATTCCGACAGCCCCTGATCTCACCTTAGCAACGCGACTGACCATCATTGGTACAGCAGATACATTCCTATTCTTCATTGATGATGCCTTTGTGACGGAGTGGCAAGATGCGGAATTATCACGCGGGGATTTACGTTATGGCGCTGAGATCAAAGCGGATGACCGCGGCACGTTTACGTTCGATAATTTTATAGTGCGCGTTCCAAACTAGCGAAGACGCGTGATGTCATCACCACACGACGTCACGCGCGACAGACTCCATTTCACGGATGATGTCGTAATCTGCGTCTGTGACAGCTGCGAACTTTGTCATCTGGCTAGCAGCTAAAATCTCGCGACCCTCTGTGGTTGTATGCATGTTGAGGAATGCACAACGCACGGCGTTCCGAAGCTCTAGCGGCAGCGTCGTGCTGACAATCCAAGGTGGGATTGGGCTTGGCCCCAGCACCTCAATGACTCGTAGCTGCTGCATAATTTCTGGGGCGTCTACAACAGCCAACTCCAGCACGGTACTGTCAATGGCAGACGCATCAATCTTGCCAGTCAGGAGCATCTCTAACGCAGTCAAATGCGCGCCGGCTTCAATCACATCGCCAAAGAAATTCTTAAACGCCCCCAATTTGGCAAGGTGGTAGCGCGTAATATTATGCCCAGACTGTGAATGCGGCTCATTGAATGCCCAACGTGCTCCTCGCAGATCTGTAAATGTACGGTAGCGACTGTCACGTCGCACAACCACGTCTGAAAAGTAGACTGGTGTTTGCACATAACGAGATGCCGCCATCACGGGCGCTGCAACAAGCTCAAAGGCGCGAGGGTTGTCATCAGCCTTCCATGTGTAGGGTAAGCCACAGACCCAGCCTACTTGCGCAACACCAGTATCCAACATCGCTTCGCGCTCTTGCCATGAGACGTTGTCAACAAACTCAGTCTTGATCCCTAGCTGTTTGCCAAGATACTCCGTAATTGCAGCACATGATTGGTCTGCATTAACGGACTGAATTGAAATAACGCTCAAGGTGTCGGTGACTTTAGCGGCACGTTCTTTGGGGAGGCAGTTGATCATTGGGTTTGGCTAAAGATTGGAATGCGTAAGGTGTAATTCGTAAGGGCGTTGAGTAAGACTTAGTCGTGAGTAAATTTACGCATTACTCATTACGAATTACCTCCCACTCGTTCGGGATAATTCGTAAATACCCCATCAACTTTGCACGTGCGCATCCATGAAATATCAACTGGGTCATTTACAGTGTACACAAGCACCTGTAAACCGACCGCGTGTGCCGCATCAACTAGCTCTGGCGTGACATCATCCACCCAAGGGTTGACCGCTACAGCCTCAAGCGTATTGACTAGAAAGTCAAAATTCGGATCTTCAGCATAGTAAAGACCCGCCCGAGCAAAAATTGGGTTCATGGCTTTTGCCGCTAGCAACTGATCATGCTCAAATGACGACAGCAACAGCTGATCTGGCGACCAACCTTGTTGGCATTGTTGCTCTAGAAACGCGACAACTGGTGCAGCCGTATTAGGGCCTTTCAACTCAACATTGATCTTCACTTTGCCTTTACAAAGGTCAAACACCTCACTTAACAACGGAATTTGCTGGCCGTCACCAGCATCCAATTCGCGCAATTGTGCTAGCGAATGATCCATTACATTCCCAGTACCGTTGGTTGTCCGGTCAAGCGTATCGTCATGAATACAAATCAATTCTCCGTCGACAGCATAGACGTCGAGTTCAATCCAATCGACACCCATGTCGATAGCACGCTGAAATGAGGCGAGCGTATTTTCAGGCACATGCCCCATCGCGCCCCGGTGCCCAATGTTGAGTAGTTGTTTTCGCATATGGTGTTAGATGTTGTTTATGTAAGTTTTGTTACGAAGAAAAAGTAGTGCGTATTGCGTACTACGTGGCAAAATTTCTGTCATAGATCATTTAACTGCAAACGCAGCGAAGCACAAACCATTGAAACGCAATACGCACTATACAGTAATGAATCCTTCGCTCACCATCACACTCGTGCCTGCAATCCAGACTCCGGTGACTTCACCGTTCCGTTTTTCAGTCCGCGCATCTAGGATGCTCGGACGTCCGACTTCGGTGCCTTGGCTAATGCGCCAGGCAAAGTCACCATCGTCTTCTGGCGCAAGTTTCGTGAGTAAGCCCGCTAAGGCACAGTTTGCACTGCCTGTGGCGGGGTCGCCAAAGTTATTAGAGAGCGGCGAGATCATTCGGCAGTAGATGTCAAAGTCATCATCGCCACGCGTATAAACATACATAGATCCGCGCACCCCTTCAGACACTAATGCACGCAGTGATTCTATATTGATGTTGACCTGACTCAACGCTTCACGATCTACAACTTCAGTCACCATATAGGGCATCCCAACGGACGCTGTCTGTGGGAGGTGATGTCGCGTTTCGATTTGGGCCACGCGCAATCCAAGAATATCGGCGATGCGGCCTGTGGGCTGAACCTGCGATGTCTGCAATTGTTGCGGGGCTTTCAATTCGCACCATACATGGCCGTCTGCAAGGCGTCTGATTTGAATATCAACAGGACCAGCGCCCTCTTCGAAAGTGACCTGCAATTCATCATCCCACTCTCCAAGTTCCCCTTGAACTGCCAGCACAAAAGCCGTGCCAATGTTAGGATGCCCGGCAAAGCCCATTTCAGTCACCCGATTGAAAATACGGACACGTTTGGTACCACCAGCTTCAGGTGGAAAAATAAACGTCGACTCAGCGTAATTGAATTCCGCTGTAATCGCCTGCATTTGGTCTGCGGTCAATCCCGTGGCATCTGGCAAGACTGCCAACTGATTCCCACCAAAGCGGGTGTCGGTAAAAACATCACAGGTGTAAAACTTGTATTGCGTCATAGTGTCGAAAATTATAAGCAGTCTACAAAATGTTTTGCCTCTTGACGGCAAGAAGTGGCGCGATCACATAAATCAAACACAGCAAGCTAACAATTGACTGTGTTTGCCGCGCCGGCAATGTCAGACAAGGCTTCAAAAGGGTCATGTTTGTGTAACCCACGTTTCTATGCCTTTGAAATAATTGTTATTGGCTCACTGACTGCGCAAACTGATTGTCAAACCACCTGAGATAGGTTTCGAGGGCATTTCCCCAAAATGAAGGGATATGTTGGCCTGGCCGACTCACATATTGATGATCGATTCCGCGTTCCACCAAAAGCGCCTGAAACGATTCATGTTGCGGAAAGAAACCATCACTTTCGCCTACATCTAAATACAATGCAGGTATTGGCTCTGCTTCCAGCAACATTGGCACGGTTGTCATGCCATAGGTCATTACTGGCGCACTGTAAATGCCAACGGCCCCAAACAACTCTGGATAGCTCAGTCCGATAAATGCAGATTTACTGCCGCCAGCCGACATCCCCGCAATTCCGCGCTGTGAACGGTCTGGTTTTGTGCGAAATTCAGCGTCGATGACTGGAACGACTTCGGTCGCGAGCGTCAACGCATATGTCTCTCCATCCCAGTCATGTTTGACAGACGGCGACACGATGATGAGTGGCTGCAAGTGACCTTCAGCAATGAGACGATCTGCGACGGTATTTGCGCCCAACGTAAACCAAGAAAATCGGCTTGCGCCACCCCCGTGCAGCAAATACAGCACAGGATACTGTTCCGCTTCACTTTCATAGCATGGAGGCAAATAGACGCTCGCGCTGAGCGGGCCGTAAGCCTCAGTCTCGACGAAAACATCGACCAGCTGTCCTTGCGGTGCTGTGCACCTGCCTTGTTGCTGGAATTGCCAGCTTGCAAGGCCACACATTAGGAGCAGCAATCCAAGAAACGGCAGACTTACACGAAGAGGCATCAGTTAGAACATTGCTAAGAAACGCTGTTTGGCTTCGGCGCGTGAGACCGCTTCAACCTGCGTCGCAATCACCCAGAGATTGCTCCACTGATCACGGACTCTTGCCACGCGCTGCCCAAAAAATTGATCTTGTGGATCTTGAAGCGGCGCCGCTCCCTGCGCAACTGCTAATGCAAATGTTGCATCGACATCTGGTACATAGACAAACACCTTTGCCGGATGCGCATGATCTTCCTGTGGACCCAGAATGACTACTGAATCACCAATCTGAAATTCAGCGTGCACAATGCTGCCGTCTGGCATTTGGTATAGGTCAAGCTCAGTTGCCGAGAAGACAGTCTTGATAAAACCAATCAACCCGCCAACATCATCAACATTGATTGCGGCTTGGACACTATGAAACCCGGGAGGAATATGATGCATGGTTAGTCCTTTAGATATTGCTCATAGTCAGCAATGCGCTGCGCTAGCCGCATGGCTAAGTAGGGGCTCGCACTATGGAGCTCGGTGTAGATTGTCTGTGCTTCAGCGTGATAACGGCGCATCTTATCGACTGCCCAATAGTGTGGTGGTGGCCCCAAATTTGAAATCCGATCTGCAAGTTTCACTAGCCAAACGGCTTGCGGCTGTTCCCGAATGCGCGCTAGACTGTCAGCCATTGCCGCTGGTTTAAGCAAGGTTTTGTCTTTTGTCAGCGCTTGGACACCATCGGCAACATCAACGCCAAAATTAGCCGTGACATCAGCATAGGTGACAGGCGTGTCCTCAATGACATCATGCAAAAGCGCACACTGCACAGCCAAGTCTGGCAGGTCATGTACCTCTTTCGCGAGGCATGTCATCGTTTCCATCGCCACCATACTGATGTGCATGATGTAAGGCAGCCCAGTTCCGGGATACTCTTGCCCCTGATGTGCTTCTGCGGCAAAACGATAGGCTGTTCTGTATAAGGTTGGATTCCAAATTTTACTCATATTCACCTGCCCATACGGGCTTCAGTTACCAATGATTTATAGGCTTTTCTACTAACCTCAATTTTCATATTCGGCAGCTTTTCAGCGCGAATAATAACTCTTGGTTCTTGTCGGAAGTACGTTTCTTTGTGTGCAACGTTTATATCTTGCCATGGAATAAAGATATCTTTGTACAACCAACGGTGCAATTTGCTCAAACATTCGAGATGAATGCCTTGCGACGTCGCCCAAATCGCAAACCCGTAGCTATAGTTTGATCGATTGATTTTCAAGACGCCTTTATGCAAATTCGGTTTATATATACCGCTCTTTTCATACGCGTATTTCTCTACAAAACTGGCCCAAT
>JAHDIM010000441.1 GCA_020630805.1 Anaerolineales bacterium | reverse complement strand
AATAAATTGTTGCGGCCATTTTCTTTTTCTCCAAAGTTTTTATAAATAGTGCGACAGTGTGTTTGTAGGTGCCGCCTTACACTCAAGGCATTGCGCTACAAACACGGTTGTAATCGCTAAATTTTTTGTGTTGGATAAATGCTATCTGCGGCGCAGATTACATCATCCCGAGGTCTGTCATTACCTGAACCAGGCCTTCTGGTAAGCCTTCGCTATCGCGCAGCATGCCAACAGCGCCAGTACGTTGCATTTCAAGAATGCCAAATGGCTTCAAGATGTTGATCATACGGTTGCACTTGCCTTGCGTGCCTGTAATCAACAACGTTAGCGAGTCAATGCCCGCATCCACAATTTCTGCGGTAAAGATATTTGCAATCTGAATAACTTCAGTGCGGCTTTCCTTCGTGGTTTTGACCTTGATCATCAACATTTCGCGGACGATGTTGTCTTTATGGGTCAGGTCTTCTACATGCAGAATGTCAACCAGCTTATACATGTTTGCAACAATGCGTTTGGCAACGTCATCGTCTTTTGCTTCCACTTGGATGGTCATGCGTGAAACGCGGTCATCTTGGGTGGTGCCAACGGCTAGCGAATCAATATTGAACGTGCGGCGTCGGAATAAAGAGGCGACACGGTTCAAAACGCCGGGCTTATTTTCTACATATGCGACAAGGGTGTAAATCATAGTAATTACTCAATCAACCATAGCAATAGGCGGCTGCCGCTTACACAGCAACCGCCTATCTATCTGGGCGTTATATTAGGTCGTCTGCGCTTTCAACAATTGCGCTACGTTCTGGGCGGCGGATCATATTTTGCAGATCTGCGCCTGCAGGAACCATTGGATAGACAGTGTCTTCTTGGACAACACGGAACTCAAGCACAACTGAGCCTTCTTGTTCACGGGCCCATTGCAATGCAGATTCAACATCACCGCGTGATTCAACCATGCGTCCACCTAAGCCATGTGCTTCGGCCAACTTAACAAAGTCTGGGCTGATCATCGGGGTTGAGGCATAGCGGCGGCCATAGAAGAACTCTTGCCATTGGCGCACCATCCCAAGGAAACCATTGTTGATGATAACAATGTTGACCTTGCAGCTTTCTTGCAAGCAGGTGGTGAGTTCGCAAGCTGTCATTTGGAAGCCACCGTCACCGGCGATTACCCAAACTTCTTCTTCAGGCGCCCCAAACTTCGCGCCGATTGCGGCTGGAAGTGCAAAGCCCATTGTGCCAGCCCCGCCAGACGTTACCAACTTGTTTTTGTGGTCGTGCTTGTAGTATTGCGCTTCCCACATTTGGTGTTGGCCTACATCGGTAACGACAATTGCCTTACCTTCTGTAAAGCGCCACAAGTCATGGATAACGTGTGCAGCGTAGAGCTTGCCATAGTCTGGCATGTTCTGAATATCGCGGACAGCAGCATCACCCTTGATGTAATAGATGTAGTCGATCCATTCTTTACGCTTATCTGGGTTTTGCGTGTCCAGTCTTGGCACGATTTCTTCCAGTGCTTCGCGTAGGTCGGCCACGATACCAACATCAACCTTGATGTTTTTGTTCAACTCAGTTGGATCGATATCGATATGAACTTTCTTGGCTTTGGTGGCGTAGGTGGCAGTGTTGCCTGTGACGCGGTCATCAAAGCGCATGCCAAAGGCCAGTAGCAAGTCGGCTTCTTGAATTGCTTGGTTTACCCATGCTTCACCGTGCATCCCCATCATGCCCAAGTTGAGCGGATGGCTAGCCGGGAACCCGCCAAGACCTAGCAAGGTCATAGAGGCTGGAATTTGCGCTTTATCTACAAATTTCTTGAAGATTTGGCCAGCGCCAGACATCATAATGCCATGCCCAGCCAAGATGATTGGGCGTTCCGCTTCGTTAATGAGCTTGAGCGCAGCATCCATATCAACACTGTCAATTTCATTTTGCGGGCGGTAGCCTGGTAAAACGATTGGCGTTGTTGTTGGTTCAAAGTCCATTTTGCCGTTTTGCGCATCTTTTGTGATATCGATCAGCACTGGACCAGGACGGCCAGACCGAGCAATGTAGAACGCTTGGCGAACGGCAGCTTCAACATCTTCAGCGCGGGTCACCAAGAAGTTGTGCTTTGTTACCGGTAATGTGACACCTGTAACATCAGTTTCTTGAAAGGCATCAGAGCCCAAAGCCCATGAATTGACCTGCCCCGTAATAGCAACCATTGGAATGCTATCCATCATTGCAGTTGCTAAACCAGTGATCAGGTTTGTTGCGCCAGGCCCGGAGGTTGCAATACAGACCCCCACTTTGCCAGATACACGTGCATAGCCATCAGCCATGTGGCTTGCGCCTTGTTCGTGCCGTGTCAACACATGGTGAATTGGATAATCCAGCATTGCGTCGTAAGCAGGCAAAATCGCGCCGCCAGGGTAACCGAAAATAACATCAGCCCCCTCATTGACGACAGATTCCCATAAAATTTGCGCACCTGTTAATGTACGTTTTCCCATGATGTGTTCCTTATCAAATTTGAAAAAAAAAGCCGCTCCAAGTTGTCTTGGGCGGCTTATTGATTTTCGTTTTGCGTCTAATTACTTAGATGCTTGCTTGTCCGCCGTCCCAAACACAAAATGCCCCTTCACAATAAGGAGCTCAATAAGTACCACTAGGACGACAATAATTGAAATTGACATAACAATGAATGTTTCTGTTCTTCACAAAAGTGTACTCTAAAAGTGAGTGACGGCATTCGTGCAAAACTGTTGCCGAATCATATCATAAATTGGGTGAGGTGCCTAAAGATATCACCCATCTGGATCAGAAGCTTGGTTTAAGCTGATTTAGAGAGAAATCAGACGTACTAAGGTTAGTTTTTTGTCTGGATTAGTGCCTTTATCCAGCAACCAATTCACGCGGCCGATACTGTAAGGCTTCCGCAACGTGTGCGGCG
>JAHDIM010000440.1:1647-2949 GCA_020630805.1 Anaerolineales bacterium | reverse complement strand
CTGAGCGGGATCGCATTATTTGAAATCAACTTGAAGCTTTTTGGCTCCGCAACCACATGCTGATACAGATGCCGCGCGGACTGCAAAATCATATTGCTGTCATCTAGCGGCACCAACATTTCACCTTCGCCAGACGCTTCGACTTGTGCCGGCTCGCCATCTGGCATGGCAATCAATTCAATGGTGTTATACAGGCCTAAAGCCAACCCAAGGCAGTCAAAGCCTGGGCCTAAATTAGCAGTTGTCGCAGGGACAACAACACGAACGCGTGAGGGCATAGAGTAAAGAGTGAGTAGTGATGAGTGACGAGTGATGAAGTGAATTTGACCAAAGGTTGACTATAACCATCAGTAAACTTCACTCTTCACTTATCACGCATCATTAAAGTGCGTCTAGCTTTTTCAACTTCGCGCGCACTTCATTCCATTGGATTTTAGAAAGCCCTAACCGTCGCCGTAAAGGGTCTGGTTCAAGGCCGCTGCGGTACATGCGCAACGCGCTCGTCCAACGCAGCGTATCAAAGGAGATATTGTGCTTTAAACGCGCTTCTTTGGCAATGTCTTGCAAGAGATATTCCAGACGGCGCACAGACCATGGAAAGATCTTTTCATTGAGGTTATAGGTTTCGCGGTAGACCTTGAAGTCTTCTACCCAAGCGTCTGACAATGGAATTTTTCGTTCTTTATAACGGTGGCGTTTATCGCTGTAGCGCACGTAGAGGTGATAGTCCCCTTCGTCTTCTAAATTGAGATGGTTTGGCACCAAGCGCGTGACTTCGCCTTTGCGCAGTGCTGTTTCCAGCACCAGCGTGAACAAGATCCACGGGCGAATGTCTGGCTTACGCAGGCGGCCACGAAACACCATTGCCGCCGTCAGTGCCGATTCAATCTCTTCCGGTGACAGGACACGCGGCAGCGGACTACGCACCGAGATATTGACGACATCTTCTGCTGGATTGACTTTCAACTTCGCTGCTGCCGACGCCCAGCGATAAAACGATTTCAACGCCGTAATGCGCCGATCCGCAGTCTTATCTGAGCACGGCTTGCCGCGTCGATAGCGCATCCATTCAATGTATTCGTTGAGCGTATTGGTCGTCAAGCCACCAATCGCAACGCCGGGACCCACAAAATCAATCAATAGTTTGATATCAATCGCATAGTTTTTGATTGTGTTCGGGGAGAGGCCAGACTTGCGCAGATGCTCTTGCCAAGCCGCCAGCATCGCAGCCAAAGAAGACAATTCAGTAAACGCCGTCACTTGCGCCTTAGCAGGCGCAGTGTCATTTGGCTGTTTTTTTGA
>JAHDIM010000440.1:0-1547 GCA_020630805.1 Anaerolineales bacterium | reverse complement strand
CTAAATACTACCAAACTATTGTTCTACACCAAATCGTTCGATTGGGTAATAAGGCGAGTTGCCATTCAGCGGACATGGGTCAAAGTCTTCTTCCAAAACCAACTGGAAAGAATACTCTGCGGCCTCGTCTGGCTCGGCAATGTAATTGTCTTTGACAATGTGCATAAACCGTTTGACATCATCACTTGGTGAGTCGTTGTCATCTTCCAAAGTGTGATCGATGAGCGTCGTTGCCTCATAACTGACATCCGCGTCGCTAAACGTCACGGCGACTCCATACTGACCCAGCGTGTATGCGGCCAAGGCAGCGGCGTCTTCAGTGCCAGTGTTGTCAATCAACTCAACTGTATACAACGGTTCTTCAGTCTCTTCTGAGACCGGATTAGTGGTCAACACCTCATTGAGTTTGAAACGCAAAAATTCGTAATTTGGCAGCAACGCAGAGGGATACTGTTCATCGCCAAACCACGCATTCACATACGGCGACCGGATTGTAAAAGTCTGGATTGTATCCGGCGAAACATCGTCGACCATTGGAATGAACTGCATCACGTCCCAAAGGCCCATGTCGGTTTCAACAATCCGCTGATACTGCCCAAACAGACCCGGTACTGAGGCCAACATCCCAACACTTTTAGCGCTGTTGTACATCCCCCGCAGCACGTCTTGCTGACGGCGCGAGCGATCCTGATCATCCGTGGTTTTACGCAGGCGGGCATACCACATGGCCGTTTGCCCATCTAGCGTTTGGAAGCCTTGGGGGACAAAAAATTCTTCCCAATTGTCATCATCCCAAGGATCAAGGTCTTCACCTGCTTTCAACAGTCTGTCTGAGAAATCACACGCGACCGGCACTTCAATGCCTCCCATTTCATCAATCACATCGACAAAGCCATCCAGCTTGACTTGGGCATGATAGTGAATGCCAATGCCGGTGTTATACAAGATGGTTTGCTTGAGTAATTCAATCGGGCCGTCGGGTGCCCAGCGCGTACCGGCCATCGTCGTGTTGATCGTGCCCATCGTGTTACGCGGAATAAAGACATACATATCGCGCGGGATAGAGATCATCTTGACCGTGTTTTGAGCCTTATCAATCGAGACTACGATGATGGTATCGGTGCGCTGCTGACCGCCCTCGCCTTTGTCAGTGCCCAGCAGCAAGACATTGATCACGTCTTCACCGAGCTCAATTTTTGGTACAGGGGGCGGAATTTCAGTGGGTGGCGGCTTGACCGGCGTTGAGGCAAAGTAGCCCAACGTGGGTTGCACCAAGTTTGCCGTTGGCGTTGGAGTCGCTGTCGGCGTATTGGTCGGCGTTGGCGTGTTGGTCGGCGTATTAGTTGGCGTCGGTGTATTCGTTGGGGTCGCCGTATTGGTTGGCGTTGGCGTATCCGTGGCGGTGGCCGTTGGAGGTGGCGTGTCCGTCGGTTCAGCTTCTGCCACGACTTGCGGCGTTGGCACAATGTCCGGCTCGCTGGCGCAAGCGGCCAAGGCCAAAGTAAATACAAATGAAAGGGTCAGCAACAACTTATGACGCATAGTTG
>JAHDIM010000058.1 GCA_020630805.1 Anaerolineales bacterium | reverse complement strand
CCCCTGTTCATCGCGGCGCACTGGCCTTACATCTTATTCAGCATAATTTTTCTGGTTCAGAAAACACGCTCAAAATTCATATCCACAATCTGCGAAAAAAACTTGAACCTGATCCCAGCCACCCTGTTTATATTGAAACGGTATTTGGCCGCGGATATCGCTTGAACATCCACAATGAACTCCCTGCGTAGCAAACTAGTTTTCTCCTACCTCGCAATCGCCTTGCTTACAGCAGCCCTCATTTATGGTCTGATCTACTTCACAGTTGCCCAACGGCTCAAGACTGCCGTTCTTGATCAAGAGCTAATCGAACTACAAGCAGAAGTGGAGCGATGGTATGAAGCCGAACGTAACTGGGACGGTTTCAACGACTATTTCTTAGCACTTCATCCACCTCCACCGGGTAAACAAGCAGGCGCCAACGCCGGTTCTTCCGCAGACCCACCGCCTCCGCCGCGTGGGCAACATGGCATCGTTGACAACGAGCAACGGTTGCTCAATCGCTATTTGAATTTTTCGCCTGGGGAAATTGTTCCAGAGGTCTTCTTCAGAAATGAAATCGCAATTGTTGTAGAAGGCGAAACAGTTGCTTGGATTTTGCCTGATGATGACACTGGCATCAGTCTGCAAGCAGAACAGCAGATCTTTTTACAAAACGCACAGCGCGGTGTGCTTATAGCCGCTGTGATGGCCGTATGTGTGGCAATCCTAGTGGGAATTTGGTTGGCAAATTTGCTGCTACGTCCGATTACCGCGCTTACTAATGCTACGCAACGGATGACACTGGGTGAGCTTCAACAGGAAATAGCGCTCGGGTCAAAGGACGAACTGGGTCAGCTTGCGGAAAGCTTCAATAGTATGAGCCAAGAACTTTCTTTGGCGACCATGCGTCGCAAGCAAATGACTGCCGATATTGCACATGATCTCAGCACACCGCTCCATATTGCATCTGGTTACATTGACACCATGCTAGACGGCGATCTGGCGCCCACAAATCCACGGCTTTCCATTGTGGCTACAGAACTGAACCATCTCAGGCGCCTTATCGAAGATCTAGATCTGCTCGCGCTCACGGATAACAAAGACCTGTCGCTGCATTTAGAACCCATTGTCTTAGAGACGCTGCTGACACACGTCGTTAATTCATTTCAAACGTTGGCCGTTGCAAACAACATTCAGCTTGTCCTAGAGCTACCAGAACACACACTCCCTACGCTCAATCTCGATAGCGAGCGACTGATGCAAGTCCTCGGCAATATCATCAATAACGCTATTCGGTTTACGCCAGCTAACGGCACAATCGTGTTGTCCGCCATTGCAACGCAACAGTCTGTGACTGTGACCACGCGTGACAGTGGCGTTGGCATTGCGCCAGATCAACTGCCGTTTGTATTTGACCGCTTCTATCAAGAAGACAAGACCCGCGCGCAGTCAGGCAAAATGGGGCTAGGCCTTGCCATTTCCAAAGGCCTCACTGAAGCAATGGGTGGCCAGATAAGCGCCGACTCGCAAGGGCTGAACCAAGGCACGTCTATTCAGCTGACTTTTCCGGCTCCAGCTCCTCAAGCTTAGCATTCGCGTCTTCAAGCGATTGTTATCTTGCAAAGGAAATTCATTCCACAATGATGACTTGCCCCGTTCCCCAGCCTTCGACGCTCTTAGCATAAGCGCGCCCGACCTTTGCTGAAGACACGCGTTCATGCCCCGGAAAGAAGCTCCCGTAACGCTCTTCAGAAACTTCAAGTAACCCTGGACTAACCACATTGACGCGTTGTCCACGTGGCATTTCAATCGCTGCGCCAACCACGAAGCCCCCAAGTGCCCCGTTCGCGACAGAAGCGCCAACCCCCTGCCGGACTGGGTCACGGTCTAGCACCCCACTAGTCAGCGTGAAAGAACCGCCATCGTTGACATAGTCAAAGCCTTCTAATACCAGATTGATTTGACCCATGAGCTTGTGACGCAGGCCCAGCATGAATTGCTCTTCGGTAAATTCAGTCAAATGCCCAAAGTGCACAGCGCCAGCAGCACAAACGACTGCATCCACTTTACCAACGGCTTTATACATGGCCGCAATCGATGCGCGGTCAGCCATGTCGCATTGCAAGTCACCGCTTTTGCTGCCAACGGTAATGATGTCATGCCGTGGTGAGAGTTCGGCATAGACCGCGCGCCCAATGTCACCAGTTGCGCCGATTAGAATGATTTTCATGAAGTTTTCCTAGTAATTTTGAAATACTCTGCAGAGGAGCCTCCCAGGCTCCGGGCACAGTTACAGTCTTATCCAACGGAGCCAAGGTGGCTCCTCTGCCTTAGGCCTGCAGAAAAAAGATAAGCTATTCACTCGACCCCAGCACTTCAAAGTATTCCACCTTCGCGTCCCACGAAGACAGTACCGCTTGCGTTTGCGGTTTGACCACGGCGTCATCAATAGCACCTTTGGCAAACTGTTGTACAGCATCCATGTCTTCCCAGACACTCATGACCAATAAGTGATGTCCGTCTGCGAGTACATTCTTCGAAATACTGGCGCTGACGAAACCAGGAAGCTCGGCCATCTCTTTGAACGTTGATCGTTCGAGATGCGCAACGTAGTCATCGACAACTTGCTGAGTGGGCGCTACGCAGCGCCAAGCGCGAATAATCATTTGCAAATTCTAAAACGCCGTTGAGTAAATTCCTATACTCAACGGCGCATATTTCAAGTTATTACTTTGCCACTTCCACGGCGACTTTCTGGCGTCTTACGCGGTAGCGACTTTGCTGGTCCATGACCTTGCCAAGGTGTTCTTCACGGACATCGAAGAACGTGTGGTCATTTTCGATGTCAATCCGACCGATGGCTGAACCAGGGATGTTTGCCATTGAGGCGACCATCCCCACAATTTCGCCCGGACGAATGCCTTCTTTGCGACCGACATCAATCTTGAGGCGCACCATACCTTCTTCTTTTTCACCACGCTGACGACGAGGTTTCCGTTCACTTCGGTCTCCCCGGTCACGCGATTCATTTCCACGTTGTTTACGGCGATCTTCGCGACGACGTTCAGCGCGGCCTTTACCAGACTTGAGCGGCCCAATTTCTTCAATTGGACGCTGCTTCTCGCCACTGCGCATGACTTTGAGCGCAATTGCAGCTAGTTGAATTGGATCATGCCCTTCTTCCACATAGCGTTCAATAATTTCACGCTCGTGCTTGCAACGCCCCCGATTCAACCAAACTTCAAAGTCAGCGAGTAGCTTTTCATCGCGGTAAGTCTTAATCTCTTCAGCCGTCGGAATCGTGCCTTTGCTGAGCTTTTGCTTGGTATAACGCTCAATGCGTTGTAAGCGATATTGCTCTTTTGGTGTCGCCAATGAAATAGCAACACCAGATTTTCCAGCGCGGCCCGTGCGACCAATGCGGTGCACATAGACTTCCGCATCTGTTGGGAGATCAAAGTTGAAGACATGAGAAATGTCATCTACATCTAAACCTCGCGCGGCAACGTCAGTCGCGACCAAAATTTTGAGCTTGTTTTGTCGGAACCGATTTAGGACGCGTTCACGGGCATCTTGCGCGAGATCGCCATTGAGCGCTTCAGCGGTAAAACCACGTAAGGATAATTCATTTGCAAGTTGATCCGTGCCGATGCGGGTACGGGCAAAAATGATGGCACGCGTAATTTCTTCGACTTCAAAGAAGCGTGTCAACGCCGCCAGCTTGTCTTTTTCATTAACTAGGTAGTAACGCTGGTCAATCGATGCGACGGTCAATTGCTTGGTTTCAATTGTAATCGTTTCTGGATCACGCATGTATTGCGTGGCCAGCCGACGGATTTCTTTGGGCATTGTCGCCGAAAATAACGCCGTCTGCCGATCTTCTGGCGTGTTCGCAAGGATTGCTTCGATGTCTTCCACAAACCCCATACTGAGCATTTCATCAGCTTCATCGAGCACAAGGGTCTTCAGTTCCCCAAGCTTGAGTACACCGCGATTCATGAGGTCAATCAGACGCCCAGGCGTGCCGACCACAATGTCAACACCTTTCTTCAAACGTCGGATTTGGCGGTCATAAGACTGTCCACCATAGACAGGCAGCACACGCACACCAAGCGTTTCACTGTAAGAATAAATTGCCTGCGCAACCTGTGACGCAAGTTCACGGGTTGGTGAAACGATCAATGCTTGGGGAGCATTGAGACCGTCTTCTAAATTTTGCAGAATTGGGAGCGAAAAGGCTGCGGTCTTCCCTGTGCCAGTTTGAGCTTGACCGATGACATCTTGTCCAGCGATCAGTTTTGGAATTGCTGCACTTTGAATTGCAGTTGGCTCGGAAAATCCAAGCGCGGTTAGGCCTTCCACCAACTCTTGGTGGAGGCCGAGGTCAGAAAAATTTTGAGTTGTCATTTGGGCCGCAACAGAAGCAGGCGGCAATGCTGTAAAGCGAGAAAAAATTGTCAATATGATGTCTTCGACAATTCGTGCATCACTTTACCTACAGCACAATCTGTCTAACATCAGACCCAAGCGCTCACGCGCAAAAAAAGGGCAGCCATTGGCTACCCTTCCCATTATGTATTCAATTTTACCACCTTGCGGCAGAAATCCTAGTTGCGCGTGCGTTTCACTTCGCTAATTTCAAAATGAAGTTCTTCATCAGCAATGCGTGAGTCGTAGTCAATTGAAACCAAGGTCGGATAGCCGCGCATCGTGTGATATTCAGTGACCAATGATGCCACGCCTTCCAGCTCAGCATTTTCAGCAATTTGGATTACATCGTCCAGTGTGATGAACAAATATTCACTCGTTGCACGATCCAATTCAACAATAATTTCTTCTTCACGGACTTCTGGGTTATCTACGTCTGCAAAGAAGCTAATCACTTTCTTTTCGACTTTCACAGCTTCACCATTTTCAACAGTGACATAGTACGTCAATGGTTCAGCGTCAAACTCTTCAACTAAGCAGAAGCAAGGACGATAGATTTTGAAGGTGTAGTTATCCCAGCCGTTCAGTTCCCAGCGGATGCGTTGAATATCTGCATTTGAAAGGTCTCCAAGTTCAGAACGGACGAATTTGCGAACAGCGCGTTTGACGCGGTTCTCTAAGCGCGTTGCCTTGCGGTCATTCAATTCTTCCTCTTCAACTTGTTCAGCAACTTCAGCAAGTGCAACACGTTCTACAGCTTTGATGACCTTATTAACTTTGACACCGTTTTCCTGTGCGACTAGCGCGATGGTGGCCTCGCTGCTCAAGTCTTCAACTGAGACACCAATTGCCTCTGCAGCAGCCACGTACCAAGCACTCGGCTCAATTTCCATGACTTCATTTTCAAATTCAATGATGTCTGCAACTGGTGCATCTTCTTGCGCAAAAACTGCGGCGGCATTGAACGTAGTGAGAGCGACTGCGAGAGCTGCAAAGATGAGCTTTTTCATTTGAGATACCTATACTAAATATTCTGAATGTATTGTTATTTGCAATGTTTGAAGAAATATCTTCTCAAACGTCTTGGCTTGAATAGTTCGTTTGACTACTGCGAAACCGTATATGACTAATATTACTGTGTTCAGGCACACTATTTGCTTGAGCTTCGCTTGAGAACACGTTATAAATTGGTATGAATCCTAGAAACAAAAACGGACTACACAATGTAGCCCGGTTCTTATTTTGATATTTAACCTCAGTTCTGGATAAGGAATCTTGCCCAGATCAACACCTTCCTGACGTCAGGAAGGATCTCCGCTGTGTTGGCACAGAAAAAGACTGTAATGGGCAGAAGAGGTTTGGATTCCCCATGAAAGGTAATAGCATTTCTAACGTTTCAGAGATCCTTCGCAAGCTCAGGAAGGGTATTTCAGAGAGCAATGTGTATTGCTTATCCAGAACTCAGGTTATTTAGTTTTTTCGCTATCCCATCAATGGAATGGTGCCGTCACGCCGAATGAGCGGTGTGATGACAAACACTGCGGCACAGTCTGAGATCTTGTACCAGCTTGTTTCCAAACCGACTTTACTGAGTGCTGGCAGATCCCTCTCGATCACCCAAAAGTCTTCTTCATCCCAAGTGTCTGCCCAGCGAATACGCGCCGCGTCCATGTCAGCTTGCGTTTCAAAGGCAATATCGGCAATGATCATATGACCGTCTGGTGCAAGGTGATCATCTGCGAGACGTTTGAAGATTTCAACCTTTGTTTCCAACGGGAATTCATGAAACATGTAGCCCGACACAATCCGGTCAAAATATCGATTGAGTGGCGCTGGCAACGGCTGTGTCACATCGGCTTGGACAATTTCTAAGAACGGGAATTTCGCCTCGGCTTGCGCAATCATTTCTCGTGAAAAGTCAGCACCGAACACATTGCAGCCTTGCATCACAAAGCGCGCCGCAAGGTTACCCGACCCAACACCAAGATCTAACACTGACATAGACGGTTGCGCACTCGAATGCTGCACAACTTGATTCAGCGCATTGCCATAGCCCATAAAAGGAAAGCCGCTTTCGTCTTGGACGTCTTCGTCGTAACTTGAGGCCCAATCGTCGAATTCTTGAGAGGTTGTCATAGAAATATTCTACCGTCAAATTACGAGACAGGGGCCTTGAAGGCCACCGCCTCGTGCCACGGGCTTAACCAAAAACGGACTGCGTATTGCAGTCCGTTTCATTGTTTTCAAAATATTGCTTCGCTTAGAACACGCCTGCGATCAGGTTGTTGCCAAACTCTAGCAAGGCTTGCGGCCAGATACCGAAGATGAAGGTTGCAGCAGTCGTGCCCAGCACTGCCAGTTGCAGTGTCCAAGGCGTTTGTGCTTCCACATCACCGTCTTGCATGTACATCACAACGATGACGCGCAAATAGTAGTATGCAGAGATCAAACTAGTGATCACACCGACCAATGCCAACCATAGGTAGCCAGCTTCAATTGAAGCCATGAAGATATAGAACTTCCCGACAAAGCCAATTGTTGGTGGCAACCCAGTCAGAGACAGCATCAACACCACCATGGACATTGCCAACAGTGGACGCTTCTTGCCAAGACCAGCAAAGGCTGAGATTTCGTTATTTGTGTTGGCTTCTTTTTCAACTGCCATCACAATGCCCCAGGTTCCCATATTGGTAAAGGCATAACCGACCAAGTAGAACGCAGCCGCAGCTGCTGCTTGATTGGTTAATTCGCCTAAGCCACCCGCAACACCAGCCATCAGAATGTAGCCCGCATGCGCAATTGACGAGTATGCCAACATGCGCTTGATAGACGTTTGGGTAATCGCTGAGATGTTCCCGAAGATCATCGTCAGTGCGGCCAGAATTGCAATTGCTGGTGCCCAGTCTGCGGTCAGTGGTTCAAATGCCACGTAGACCACGCGGAGCAGTGCAGCAAAGCCACCTGCTTTCGCGCCGACAGAGAAGAACGCGGTAACCACTGATGGCGCACCTTCGTACACATCTGGCGTCCACATATGGAATGGAACGGTTGCGACCTTGAAGCCAAGACCGACCAAAATCAGTGCGATCCCGCCGTACAAGTACGTATTGCTCGTCACACCACTTTGAATGGTCGCGTTGATGGCTTCCAAGTTGGTTGTCCCTGTTGCACCGTAGACGAGTGCAATCCCGTATACCAAGAAGGCAGATGCAAATGCACCCAGCAAGAAGTACTTCATTGCTGCTTCTTCAGACTCAGACTTGCCACGCAGGTAACCTGCCAACACGTAGAGTGGAATTGAGAGCACTTCAAGTGCGACAAAGACCACAATCATGTCGTTGGCCATTGCCATCCCCATCATCCCGATGGTGGCAAACAAGATTAGACTGAAGAATTCACCGCGATCGATGTTGTTCTTTTTGATGTAAGAAATGGACAGCAAGACGGTCAGACTGGAAACCAGCAGGAAAATCCAGTACAGCATATAGGCGAACCCATCAGCTTTGACCATGCCGTTCATTGCAACTGGTTCAGCACCAGTTGTGTAGGCCACCACAATTCCGGTTGACACCAAACCAAGCAGTGCAAACCAGCCTGTGATGTCTTTGCGGTCTTTCGGGACCCACAAGTCAGCAATCAAAAGGATACAAGACCATAACCCCAAGAAGGTGATGGGTCTTAGCACCATTTGACTTAAATCTGCTATGTTCATGAGCAGTTATCCAGACTAAGCTTATTTGCCTGCAATCGCGGTGACAGAGTCAAGCGATGCGGTAAGTTGTTCAACAGAAGCACCCATCAGATCGAAGAATGGGGTTGGGTAAAGACCGATCCAGAAGATCAGCACGAGCAATGGAATAACCACGACCAGTTCGCGCCAGTTCATGTCTTCCAAGTGCATGTTCTTTTCGTTGGTCACAGGACCCAAGAACATCTTTTGGAACATGGTCAGCATGTAGATCGCTGCCAAAATAACACCAGCTGCTGCGATGATTGCGTAGATGTTTGAACCGAGTGCTTCAGAGCCAAAGGCACCAAGCAAAATTGTGAATTCACCAACGAAGCCGTTCAAACCAGGTAGACCCATCGAAGACAGTGACACGATCAGCATCAACGTCCCGTAGATTGGCATTACCGTCCAGAGACCACCGTATTCGTTCATATCACGGGTGTGGCGGCGTTCGTAGACCATCCCGACCAGCAAGAAGAGTGCACCAGTTGAGATACCATGGTTGACCATTTGCAAGATCGCGCCTTGAATACCTTGGCTGTTCAAGGCGAACAAACCAAGCATGACGAAACCAAGGTGACTAACAGAGCTGTAAGCAACCAGCTTCTTCACATCTTGTTGTGGATAGGAAACGATCGCGCCGTAGATAATCCCGATGACCGCCAAGGTTGCCATCATTGGCGCAAAGTAGTTAGATGCATCTGGGAACATGCTCAAGTTGAAACGTACGAAACCGTAAGTCCCAAGCTTCAACATGACACCTGCCAAGATGACAGAACCAGCGGTTGGTGCTTGCACGTGGGCGTCTGGTAGCCAGCTGTGCAATGGGAACATTGGCACCTTGATGGCAAATGCCGCAGCAAATGCCAAGAACAGCCAGCGTTGTGTTTCTGGGTCAATCGTGCTGTTGATGAGGCGAACCACATCGAACGTGCCTTGGTTGATCCCCAGCCACATGATTGCCAACAGCATCAAGATTGAACCTGCCATGGTGTACAGGAAGAACTTGATTGCAGCGTACATGCGTTGCTTGCCACCCCAAATGCCGACCAAGAAGTACATTGGCACGAGGGTGAATTCCCAGAACACATAGAATAGGAACAAGTCGAGTGCCAAGAAGACCCCTACCATCCCAACTTCCAACAACAGGAAGAAGATGTAGTATTCCTTCACGCGTTCGGTAATCCCGGTCCAAGAGCCAAACATTGCAATTGGGATCAGGAACGTGGTCAACAGCACCATTAGGATGCTAATGCCATCTAGACCGAGGTGGAAACCAATCGACCCATCATTGAAGCTGATCCATGGAACCAATACTTCAAGTTGGATGTTGGGATCGGCTGGGTTGTATTGACCCAACATCACCAGTGAAATCACAAAGGTGATGAGTGCCGTTGCGATTGCAATCCAGCGGATGGTATCTTCACGCTCATTTGGAACAAACAGCAAAATCAACACCCCAACGAGTGGGAAAAAGGTGACTGCTGTGAGTGTTGCAGTAAGCACATTCAAGAACATAGCAATTTAGCCTCTTCTAGGCGAACAATAGTTTTTTCTCCCACGAAGAATTATCGAAGGAGATTTTTTCTTTTTTCTATCGCCCACGAAGGATCACAAAGTTCACTAAGAATTTTTTCTTGGTGCCGCTTTGTGTTCTTCGTGGGCAGTAATTTTTTTATCCGACGAAAGCGATTAGTGCGTAAGCCATGAGGGCTAGTACACCAACTGCCAAACTGAGTGCGTAGTTACGTGCAAACCCAGACTGCATGCGGTTTAGGAAACCGTTGGCAATCCCGCGCATGGCGTAACCCCACCCCATAAAGGTGTTGTCTACAATCCCACGATCCACTTCGTTTGAAAGGAAGCGTGAGAAGAAATTCCAGAACCCACCAAGTACTGTGTCGTGGAACCAGTCATGCCAGAAATCCCAGTCGATGGTGAATGCCAAGAACTTAGATTCCCAATTGAACGGATGCACAATGATGAAATCATAGAGTTCATCCCAGTACCATTTACCGTTCAGGAATTTCCAGAGTGGGCCGAGTGGCTTTTCAAGCACATCTGCGGCGTGAGCATCTTCAACTGGCTTGCGGCCATACAGCATATACCCGACTGCAATTGCGCCTAACGCACACAGTGTTGAAATCCCTGCCACTGTAAAGTTGAACTTTTCAGCGTGGAAGTAAACGTGGGTGTAGTGCAACCAGTGTTCCAAGCGGTGGCTAAAGAAACCTTTACCAAATGGATAGTTGAGCAACCCGCCAAAGACTGACATCACTGCCAAAATGATGAGCGGGATAGTCATGCGCGGTGGATTTTCAGGAGCGTGTTCAGCAGCTTCGTGGCGCGCTTCACCGAAGAAGACCAAGAAGACCTGGCGGGTCATGTAGAACGCAGTGAAGATTGCGGCAATCGTCAACAAGATGTAAACGATGAGTGCATAGGTTTCACCACCTTCAACACCTTTTACCCAAGCGTCCAAAAGAATTTCATCTTTTGACCAGAACCCTGCAAATGGGAACACACCTGCCAAAGCAATTGCCCCAATCATGTAGGTCCAGAAGGTAATTGGCATCTTGTGGCGAAGACCACCCATGGTGCGCATATCTTGTGGATCAAAGTCGTCGTGATTGACACCTTCAGCAGCGTCATCAGAATGGTGACCGTCGTCATGCCCATGATCATCGTGGTGATGATCGTGCAGGTGATGATGACCGTGTTCCATGGCATGAATGACAGACCCAGCGCCCAAGAACAACAATGCTTTGAAGAACGCGTGCGTCAAAAGATGGAAGTAAGCTGCCAAATAGCCGCCCATCCCAACTGCCGCAACCATGAAGCCCAACTGGCTAACCGTTGAGTAGGCCAGAATTTTCTTCATATCCCATTGCGCCACTGCGACCGTACCTGCCATGAAGGCGGTAACTGCACCGACAATTGCAATGGTTTGCATGGCGGCTGGCGCGTGGACCATCACTGGTGCTGAGCGTGAAACTAAATATGTCCCAGCGGTAACCATCGTCGCCGCGTGGATGAGTGCAGATACTGGCGTAGGGCCTGCCATTGCGTCTGGTAGCCAGACAAACAACGGAACCTGCGCTGACTTACCAGCAACACCAACCAACATCAGCAAGCCAACAATTGTGGCAACGCCGCCGACAGTCATCCAACCAACATTCATGTTGAAGACGAAGTCGCTAGCGTGGGTTTCAAAGAAGTGAATAACTTCATCAAAGCGGAGAGAGCCAGTGGTCCACCAGAGCAAGAACATTGCAATCAGGAAGCCAAAGTCACCAATCCGGTTGACGACAAATGCCTTGCGGCCAGCTTTTGCATTCCCAATACCGTCTTCGCCTTTGTCATACCAAAAGCCAATGAGCAAGTAGGAACACACACCAACACCTTCCCAGCCAACAAACAACATCAGGTAGTTGTTTGCGGTGACAAGCACCAGCATTGAGAAGATAAACAGGTTCAAATAAATGAAGAAGCGTTGGTAACGTGGGTCACCGTGCATGTAGCCAGACGCATAAATATGGATCAGCGTCCCGACACCGGTAACGAGCAACATCATGGTCACAGACAGCGTATCAACACGCATTTCCCATGGGATCCAGAGATCACCAGCATGGATCCAGTCTGCGATCATGATAACCATCGCTTCATGATGGTTCAAGTTCAAGCCTTGCCATTGCAAGACTGCAATCACAAACGCTAATGCACTCGCTGCAATTGCGAAGAAGCCAATCAGGCGTTCATCGAGCCGTTTACCAAAAACCAGATTGATGAACAACCCGACTAATGGAAATAGAAGAATAAGTGGTGCGATTTCGAACATGGTCGTCCGGTTACCCCTTCAGCGAGTTTACGGTGTCAACGTCGATAGAACCACGGTTGCGATAGATGGTCACGATCAGTGCAAGACCGATGGCGACTTCAGCTGCTGCTACCGTCATCACGAAGAAGACGAAAATTTGACCGTCCAAGTTACCAAACTCTCGGGAGAAGGCCACAAATGCCAAGTTGGCTGCATTAAGCATCAACTCAATTGACATGAACAGGACAATGGCGTTCTTGCGGAACAACACGCCCGTGGCACCGATGGTAAACAGAACCGCCGATAAAATTACGAAGTAAGAAGTTGGAATAAGCATTAGCGACTTGTATTGTTGCGTGTTGCGTGACCTCGCGACAAGATGAGATCAGCGCAGCCGCGCTAATTCTTGTTACGCAATGATCGCAAAACGCGACGTTTCTTGCGATCTTGTTTTGTCAAAATAACTGCGCCGACCATTGCAGCCAACAACAGGAATGAAATCAATTCAAATGGGAAGATGTAATTTGAGTACAGCACTTCCCCAATTTGAGCCGGACTACCAAAAGCTGCTCCACTTTCACCCAGTGCGCGTGGCGCAGCAGGAGACGCAGAGACCGCAATGGTAATGACGGTCAAGACCATTAGCCCGAAGCCCATAAGCAGTGCGACCGGTCGTTGCCAAGCATTTAGACCACCGCGCTCGCTCACTAAGTCCGCCCCAATAAGCATGATGACGAACATAAAGAGCACCATAATCGCGCCTGCGTACACTGTAATTTGCACCATCGAAATAAACGGCGCCCCTAGCATCAGGTAGAAGATCGCGATGACAATGAAGTTCACGACCAAGTACAGTGCAGAGTAGACTGCGTTCTTAGTGGTGAGCATCCCAATTGCAGCCGCAATACAGATGAACGCCAGAACAAAGAAAGAGATCAGTTGCAAGGTCATGGCTTAGCTAGGATCCTTCATTTCTGGAATTGACCAGTCAAAGCTACCAGGCTCCACTTCCATTGGCGTGTCTGGCTTGCCTTCTGGTGGTGGAATGAGCAACATGTCTTTGGTGTAAATAGCGCTTTCGCGGTCATAGAAAGACAGTTCGTAATCGCTTTCCAAGACAATTGCTTCCGTTGGGCAAGCGTCTTCACAGTACCCACAGAAAATGCAGCGCAACATGTTGATTTCGTACACGCTCGCATAGCGTTCGCCAGGGGAGAAACGGACTTCGTCAGAGTTTTCTGCACCTTGGACGAAGATCGCATCTGCGGGGCAAGCGGCAGCGCACAATGCGCAGCCAATACACTTTTCCAAGCCGTTGTCGTAGCGCTTGAGTTCGTGCTTGCCTTTGAAGCGGGCCTTGTCTGGCTTGCGTTGTTCAGGATATTGAACGGTCACCGGTTCTTCAAACATGTGTTTGAGTGTGGTGCCCATCCCTTTAATTAGTTCTACAAACATTTTTTAGCTCTCAGGTTTCAGCTATCAGCAGTCAGCTTTTTTCGTTCGTATCTCTTGACTAAGCAGGAGCGGTAAATACAACCATGGCTGCAACAATCAGGACTTGGATCAGTGCCAGTGGCAACATGACCTTCCAGCCAAATGACATCAGTTGGTCATAGCGCATGCGCGGCATTGTTGCCCGGATCCAGATCATCAAGAACAGGACTGCGGCAACTTTCAAGACAAAGTAGACGATGCCGAGTACTGGAATTTCTTGTACAAACGGGCCAAGGTAACCACCAAAGAACAACGTGATCCACATTGCGCTTACCGCGATCATCTTGATATATTCCGCCATAAAGAACAGCGAGAATTTCATCCCGGAATATTCAGTGTGATACCCAGCTGTCAGTTCTTGTTCAGCTTCTGGCATATCAAATGGTGCCCGGTTGACCTCAGCCAACATCGCGATAAAGAACACGATACAGCCGATCGGTTGCGTGATCCAGTAACCACCGAAACCACCCCAAGTCAGACCAGCAGCTTGTTGTGCGACCACAATATCTTTCAAACTCAGTGAGCCAGCCAACAACACTGGACCAACCATTGAAATCCCAAGTGCGATTTCATAACTGATCATTTGTGCCGTTGAGCGTAAGCCCCCCATCATGGAGTACTTACTATTGGATGACCAACCTGCCAACACAACGCCATAAACTGCAATCGATGCGACTGACAGCATGTAGAGCAACCCGACATTGATGTCGGTAATGGCTAAGCGAATTGTGCGTGAGCCAAGCAATACGTCTGGACCGTATGGCACAACTGCCATAATAATCAGCGCTGGAATTACAGTCAGAATTGGCGCAGCGACAAACAAGAATTTATCGGCGCCATCTGGCACCAATTCTTCTTTGAAGATTGCTTTCACACCATCGGCAGCGGGTTGCAAAATCCCCAATGGGCCAGCGCGATTTGGACCGTGACGGACCTGCAGCCAAGCCACAACTTTACGTTCTGCAAAGGTAGTATAGGCAAATGCTGTCAGCAAGACGAATGCCAGTAAGGCACTCTTGATAGCAGCTTCGAGAATTACAATAGCGACTTCGCTCATGTGGTTATTACCCTAGTTGGCGTTACGCCTTTGACACCGTTGCGGCTTTGACACCGTTGAAGATAACGCCAGATCCAAGACTTTGTGGCACTAGTACAGCACCTTGTGGCGCTTTACCATTGACGTTTGCAGTCACAACAGCACTTGTATCACCCACAGTGATTGAAACGCTATCGCCATCTGCAATGCCGAGACCCTCTGCATCGCTTGCGTTAATTTCCACATAAGGTTGTGGCAAACGTGGATGCAACAAGTCAGAGCGCATGATCTTTGTGCCGCGGTTGTACATCAACGTTGTTGGAACTGCACGCAACGCACCGCCTTCAGCAGCAGCTGGGGCGACGTCACCTTTGGTTGGAACTTTGCCGTTTTCAGATGACGTTGGATATTGCACACCCAAGCCAGCTGAGTTCTTGAAGGCGTTCCCGCCGTAGTACTTGTCTTCACCACCAACGTCTGGCCATTGTTCTTCAACTTTGGCGAGCGCTGGATAGTCAATTCCTTTGAATGGGCCACTGGTGCGGCTCAACATTTGCATCAATTGCCCAGCAGCGACTGGTGCTTTCTTGAAAGCATCTGCACCGTTGCCAATCTTGCCAAAGATCCACCAATCTGGGCGGGCTTGACCTTTCGCAGGCAATGCAGGGAAGAAGCGTTGAACGCGACGTTCACTGTTAGTCATTGACCCTTCACGTTCAACAAAAGATTGCGCTGGCAACACCACGTCTGCAGCTTGTGCAGTTTCAGTCATGAACAGTTCAGACACGACTGTGAAGCGACCTTCTGGCAATGGATCGTTTTCGCCAACTGGATCAGCACCAGCGACAATGACCACTTTAGCGTCACCAACTACATCGGCAACAGAGCGATCTGCCATTGCAGGGATACCGAGTGCAAATGCGCCACCGGTATTCGCTTTTGGTAAGGCCCCAAGCAATCCGTTGTTTGGCTTGCCATAGTGACCTGTATCAATCAATAAGTTTGCACAGGCTTGTGCGAGCGAGTCGCTGCCTGCGTAGTCTAGGCCTTCGCGACCGTAGATCACAATGACGTTTTCTGCGTCGGCAATCGCTTGCCCCGCCGCCTTGATAGCGTCGTCATCGTTTGCGGCCAAGTCAGCAGCCAAACCAGCACCTTCGCCGACAGCTGCGTGATGCAGTGCCAACATGGTGTTGATTTCGTCACCATAGGTGTAGCGAATGCTGTGGGTCGCGTAACGATCCAGCTTGGTTTTGCGGCCATTGGCGACAATCAGAGTAGCTTTGCTCTTGTCGAGCGTTGCGCCCATCTTGTCAGCAGCTTGTTTGACGCGCATCCACCACATTGGGGCTTCTTCATCTAAGTCACTGGCAATCACGACAATTGCGGTGCCTGCGCCCATATCAGTGAAGTTCGTACCGACACCTGCACCAACAGCGGCAAGCTGATCGGCACCACCCATGACACCTGGCCATGCAACTGCGCTACCACCGACGTTATTCGCGAGTTGGTTGAGCACGTGCATGTCTTCATTTGCCAAGACTTCGCCAGCAACCACAGAGACAGCGCCGCGGGCAGCCTTTACGCGGTCAGCAACCAAGTTGAGTGCTTCGTCCCAAGTTGCTTCTTGCAACCCACCTTCACGGCGGATCATTGGAACGGTAATGCGATCTGGGCTTGTGGCATAGTGATGGCCAAAGCGACCTTTGTCACAAATCCAGACTTCGTTTACATATTCGTTTTGACGTGGCATGACACGCTTGACAACAAAATCGCCTGACAAACCGTCACGGCGGGTGTTCAAGTGCGTGTTACAGCCAATTGCGCAGTTCGTGCAGAGCGATGAACTGTGTTGCAATTCCCAAGGGCGTGCGCCAAAGCGGAAGTCCGCAGTGGTCAACGCACCGACTGGGCAAATGTCTGTGGTGTTCCCAGACCATTTACTGTCAAAGCCTGGTTCTGAGAGCGTCACAATTTGCAATGCACGGCCACGTTGCTTGAAGCCAATCACGGCGTCGTCAACCAATTCTTCTTGGAAGCGAACACAGCGTGCGCATTGAATACAGCGTTCGCGGTCGAGGTAAATCAGATCACCAAGTGGAACGTGCTTCGCGAGTTTCTTCTTTTCATCAACGAGGAAGCGTGAATTGCCTGGACCGTGGCGCATCGTCAAGTTTTGCAGCGGACATTCCCCACCCTTGTCACAGATTGGGCAGTCCAGCGGATGCGAGGTCAGCAAGAACTCAAGCACTTCTTGGCGAGCGTCATCTACAACTTTGGTGTTGGTTTTGACAGCCATGCCAGGTGAGACTGGTTGGGTACAAGCCGTCACCAGTTTCGGGAAGTAGAAGATCTTTGGCGAACCATCCGCTTCCGTGATGGTTTCACCGGTTTCACGATCGCGGCGCGGCGTTCCAACTTCCACCAGACACATCCGGCACATGCCGACAGGGTCCATCTTTGGGTGGTAGCAGAAGACCGGGATATCGTTTTGGATCTTCTTGGCAGCGTCCACAATCAGCGTACCTGCTGGGACTTCTACCTCTTGATCGTCGATTTTGAGCGTAACTAAATCAGCCATTGAGCGCTCTATTAGAGTAATAGTGAATTACAAAGGTGCGTTATGCGACCTTTTCTTTGAAATCGTCTTTGAACAAGTCAATGCTAGAGCGAACTGGGTTGATTGAGAATTCCCCAAGTGCGCACAAGCACTTACCTTGAATGTTGCCAGCCACGTCATACAACGTGTTGACATCGTCCATTGAAGCCTTACCAGCTTCAACACGTTGCAAGATGCTGTTCATCCAGAACGTGCCTTCACGACATGGCGTGCACTTCCCGCATGATTCATGCTTGAAGAAAGCGGTTGCCTTAGCAGCAGCCCAAGCCATGTTGACTGTTTCGTCCATCAAAATAATGGATGCAGACCCAAGTTCTGTCCCGATCTCACGCATTTCTTCATAGGTCAGCGGAGTATCTAGAACTTTGTCCGTTGCTGGGATCATTGGTGCAGAGGCCCCTGATGGCAAGATTGCCTTCAAGTTCTTGTCGTCTGCAATACCACCTGCAATGTCGTACAACAATTCGCGCAAGGTAGTTCCCAATGGCACTTCATAGTTACCTGGGTTTGCTGAGTGACCGCTGATGCACATGATCTTGGTGCCTGGGCTCTTTTCTGTGCCCATTTCGCGGTACCAGTCCGCACCATTCTTCAAGATCAGCGGGACATTTGCCAACGTTTCTGTGTTGTTCACAATGGTTGGCATGTCGTACAAACCGGTGTCCGCAGGGAACGGCGGCTTGATACGTGGTTGCCCGAGCTTGCCTTCGAGTGAGTTCAGCAATGCTGATTCTTCACCACAAATGTAAGCGCCTGCACCCAAGTGGTTATAAACCCGCAGGGAGTAATCCGTTCCGAACAAGTTATCACCGAGCAACCCGCGTTCTTCGAGTTGGGCAACTTTGCCGTCTAGAACTTCAACAATTTCCCAGAATTCGCCGCGACAGTAGTTGTAAGCAACATTTGCTTCAGCAGCGAAGGATGCGATCATCAACCCTTCCAAGAATTGGAATGGGTTCTTTTCCATAATTTCGCGGTCTTTGAAGGTACCTGGTTCAGATTCATCTGAATTGGCAACAACGTAGCGCGGATATTTGTTAGGCGTAAGAAAACCCCACTTCACACCAGTTGGGAACCCTGCACCACCACGACCGCGCAGGCCAGCAGCCTTGACGATGTCGATGATTTCCTTTTGGGTCATCGAGGTGACGCATTTTTTGAAGGTTTCAAACCCGCCGTGCTTGATGTATTCATCAAGATCAGCGATGTTTTCCATTCCTGGATTGCGATGTTGGAGGATACGAAATACTTGTTCAGCCATGTTGAAAGCTCCTATGTTGGGCTACGCATCAGCCTCTGCGCGCAGTTTGTCTACCAAAGCTTTGAATGACTCAA
>JAHDIM010000439.1 GCA_020630805.1 Anaerolineales bacterium | reverse complement strand
GCTTCGGTATACGTTTCCGCACTGAGCTGAATGGTGTCGCCATTTGCAGCGGCAGCAATAGCGGCGGCGATGGTGGTATGGTCACACCCACTGGCACACACAGTGATGGTCGCGGCCTGCGCACGCCCAAACATGGTAACAAGTGTAAGCAAGGCGCAGCAGAGCGCTACAAATTTTGAAAAGCGGGATGTTGAAAAGAGCATTGTTAGACGTTGCTGATGGTCTTGTTCTTTAGAAATTTTAGTTGACGATGAATTATAGAGGGTGTGGCATTGGTTTGAACATGGCCGGAAGAGAAATTATTAATTGGTGCACTGCTTAATTGCTGAATGGTTAGTGAAAGGTCGCTCACTACACTGGGGTTGAGTGACCTTTCACTAACTATTATCCGTTCAACAATTCACCAATTAAGCAATTATTCCCCTATATCCGTTACAATATCCTCGCTACACATACCAATCTCAAACGGTATATTAAAAGGAAGGACAACTGTATGACTGCACAAACACGCCGCCTTGGGTTAGGCACCAAGCTTGCGTATGGGACGGGAGATCTCGGGCCAGCAATGGTGTCGATGATCAAGGGCTTTTTTCTGCTCAATTTCCTCATCAATGTGGCTGGGCTTTCACCGGCCCGCGCTGGCTCCGTTTTATTACTTTCAAAAATTTGGGATGCGGTCAATGACCCCATCGTTGGGACGCTGACCGACCGGACGCGCACGCGCTGGGGGCGTCGTCGTCCGTGGTTGCTATTTGGCGCGATTCCGTTTGCCATTGCCTATGTCTTGCACTTTATTGTGCCGCCGCTTAGCCAAGGCGGGCTGTTCTGGTATTACCTAGTCGTTGCCATTCTGCTAGATGCCGGCTTCACGGCTGTCAACGTGCCATATGCGGCGCTGACGCCAGAACTCTCTGAGGCCGAACAAGACCGCACCGACTTGAACATGTATCGCTTTAGCTTCTCTGTGTTGGGGGGCTTGGTCGCAGCTGTCATGTACAACGTGGTGGTCAACAGCTTGAACAAGAACGACCCTGAACTAGGTAACCTAATTCAAGGTCTGATCATTGCGGCTGTGATTGTGATTTCAAACATCATTGTGTTTGCCTTCACGCGTGAAAACGACTTCAACCAAGAAGACGAAGATCACATGCCGTTCTTTGAAGGGCTAATCACCGCCTTGCGCAGTCGTCCATTTATGTATGTGACTGCTATCTACATGCTGACGTGGATCGCGATCCAATTTGTACAGTCGCTGCTGCTGTTCTACTGGCGTGACTATGTCGGTGGCGATCCGGCGGCATTTACGGCTGTTTTGTTCGCACTGCAAGGCTCCATCTTTGTCTTTATTCTGATCTGGGGGTTCCTCAGTCGGCGCATGGGCCGCAAGCGCGTCTTCCTCATTGGCGTACCAGTGTGGATCTTGGGCGCAATTGGGCTGTGGTTTGTGCAGCCGGGGCAAACGAATTTGGTCATCATTCTGGCTGTCGTCGCTGCGATTGGGGTGGCACTGGGCTTCCTTATTCCGTGGAGTTTGCTACCAGACGTGGTCGATGAAGATGAACTGCGCACCGGCAAACGCCGCGAAGGGATCTTCTACGGTTTCTTCGTCTTCCTACAAAAACTGGGGATTTCACTCGGGTTGTTCTTCCAAGGTCAGGTCTTGGAATGGGCGGGGTACATTCCTGAAGTAAACGGCGTTGCGGCTGTACAGCCAGAGTCAGCATTGCTTGCTATTCGGGTGATGGTCTCCATCGTGCCGATTGTTCTGCTGCTGATCAGTATGGTCGTGGTTGCGCGCTATCCAATTACGCGTGAGAAGTTGGCAGAGATCCAAGCGGGGTTGCGCGAACGCCGCGCGGGGTGAGAATAGTCAATTTTCAATACGCAATAGTCAATACTCAATGGGAGCGTTCAATTGCTGAGCGCTCCTTTGTTGTTAAGGCCAAAAATTGACCATTGAAAATTGACAGTTGACCATTGACTATTGCGGTCTCCCTCAGCGCACTCACGGGTTTTCCTTTTAACATAGCGTTTGAGGGGCTGAATCTGCTATCCTTTGAATAGCATTTCATCGGAGTATTACTTTCAATATGTCACGAAACACCATGTTGGCGCTTGGCTGCGCTGGACTAATTTTTTGCGGCGGCATTGTGGCGCTGTTTTTTGTACTGGGCGGTCTAGGGGCTGCTGGCTTTTTATTGAACGATGTTGAAAGCCTTGAAGTCTCAGCCGAAATTCCAGACATCATCCCCGCTGGCGAACGCTTTCCGCTGAACGTGTCGGTGCGCAACACTGGCACTGAAGCTATCGATATTTCAGAAGTCGACTTTCTTAGCGATCACTGGACCATTCTTTCTGTAGAGGCAGTCTTGCCTCAAACGACTGGGCAAGATCAGACCGGAAATCGGCTTTCATTTGACTATTCTGAAACGCTGGCTGGCAACGAGCAAAAGACATTTGAATTTGTGGGGGTAGCAGATGACCCTGTCACGCTGGATGTTGAAGTTCAGGTCTACAGCGGTTTGTCTAACAAGAGCACCACCGTCAGTTTGCCAATTGCAAATGTCCAACCAACGCCAACGACCATTGCGTTGGTCGAAACCGCAGTGCCAGCAACGGAAGCCGCTGAGCAAGCCGCAGATACGCAGGCAGCGGCTGACACCACCATCGCCGATGGCCCATCAGAAATTCCAACCACTAGCTCAGTCCAGATTTTCGCCTTTTATGACGATCCGCTGAATTTTGAAAGCGGGGGCTACTGGCACGGCTCTGGTTCAATTGTCAGCGAAGACGGTCTTATTCTGACCAACGCGCATGTCGTGTTGCCTGACTACGAATACACACCAGAAGCACTAGTCGTCGCATTGACGACCTCTGCCGATGAACCACCCGTTCCAACCTACGTTGCGGAAATCGTCAATTATGATGCCTATCTAGACCTCGCTGTGAT
>JAHDIM010000438.1 GCA_020630805.1 Anaerolineales bacterium | reverse complement strand
CTTGCGGCACCTGATCCTAAGTCAGGCTCGTCTACCAATTCCGACACTTCCCCGGCACAGGCGCAAGATTATATCACGCTGTTTTGTAGTGTGCAGCTATTTTTCTAGGGCTAATTTAAGAAGCGGGTTTCTACTTGGCACGTTGGATTTGGAAAAGAAACCTGCTTTGTTTGATTTCGTAACTCCAATTTCAAAATTGGTTATAACCAAAGATTGGGTTTTGTACAACTTAGGCAAAAATATTGCAATGGTTGCGTTGTGAATTCGCAAACCTGTATAGTAGTTATGCGGAAACCCAACCCAAAATTTTGACTGACAACTCGTGCTATTTTTGGCATGATTGTTACTGTAACTAACGCATTCTTCCAAACACCAATTTAAATGATTCCACAAGTTCGCCCCCCGCAAGAATCGAAGATCCTCATTGTTGATGATGAAGCTTCGAACCGCGACATTATGACCCAATTCCTCCAAATGGAGGGATTCCAACTCTTCACCGCAGTCGATGGCGAACAAGCAATGGAAATGGTTGAAAGCGTGCAGCCAGACTTGGTGCTGCTTGACATCATCATGCCGCGCTTAGATGGCTACGAAGTCTGCCGTCTGATTAAGTCAAACGAAGAAACGGCTTTCTTGCCAGTGATTATGATCACAGCACTGAAAGGCACTGAAGAAAAGATCAAAGGTGTAGAAGTTGGCGCAGATGACTTCTTGACCAAGCCGTTCAACTATCTTGAGTTGGTCACGCGTGTAAAGTCGCTGCTGCGGGTCAAGCATTTGAGTGATCAACTCAAAGACTCCAACCGCATTCTAGAAAAGACTGTTGCCAGCCGTACTGCTCAACTGCGCAAAGCATTAGAAGAACTGCGTGAGTTGGATCGGCTCAAGTCTGAATTTATTGCGAACGTCTCGCACGAATTGCGCACGCCGTTGTTGCATGTCAAAGGCTACGTGGCGCTGATGGCTGACGGTATTCTTGGTCCTTTGAATGAAGATCAAACCGAGGGTCTGACCACCACACGGGCGGCAGTTGAGCGACTTGAACGCCTCATTGAAGACATTGTTGACTTTGGCGGCGCTGATATTGGCAAGATCCACTTGGGTCCAATCAATTTGCGCGACTCTATTCAAGTGGCAACCAGTATGTTGGAACGTACCATCGCCAACAGCCCATGCGACCTGGTGATTGAATATCCTGAAAAGACTGTGTTGGTACAAGGCGAAATGCGTTCATTGGCCCGTGTCTTCCGACACTTGCTAGATAACGCAGTCAAGTTTAGTCCCAACGGCGGCAATGTGATTATTCGCGTCAAAGCCAATACGGACAAAGGCGTGGCACATGTAGAAGTGATCGACCACGGTATCGGCATTCCGGCTGACAAACTCGAACGGATCTTTGATAAGTTCTATCAAGTTGACGGTTCCGCCACGCGCCGTTTTGGGGGCACTGGCATTGGTCTGGCGCTCGCGTATCGCTTGCTGGAAGGCCATAATGCAAAAATCCACGTGTATAGCGAACCGCATAAAGGGACACGCTTCTGGTTTGACTTACCGTTAGTCCAAGTGCGCTAATCCCGCAGAATTGAAAAATGTAAAAACGCTGCCAATATCGGTAGCGTTTTTTGATTCAACTGCCTTCAATGGCGACACTCTGCCTTTCGCGATAGGCTTAACTAAAGCAATTCGCAAACAAAGGGGAAATCTTATGGATGATAATCGCTCAATAGGCTGGGCATTCGTTGGGATTGGCGGGATCTGTCTCGGCGTGTTGGTGTGGACATTACTGAGTGGCGGTGGCTTTGTGTTTCAGCTCGCTTTATTCGGATCTATCTTGCTAGTCACGGGGATTTACATGCTCCAAGGACGTGAGATGTAGTTGTGCTAACTGCGACCTTATGAGAGGCGTCATCTACGGATGGCGCTTTTTGATTCCCCGTTGCCCTAACTCTGAAAATTGCCATCGGTATGCGTTGTGTTCTGCTACAGCCCTTAGTAATATCACCGCAGAGGAGCCACATGATGACTGACAAAACTTACACAATCAAGACAATGACCCGTGCCGACTTAGACATTGCGGTTGAATGGGCCGCGCAAGAAGGCTGGAATCCCGGCTTGCAGGATGCAGGCTGTTATTACAACGCCGACCCCAACGGCTTTCTGATGGGCATGTTAGGCGACGAACCAATCGCCTCGATTTCAGTCGTGAAATATGGTGAGTCTTTTGGCTTTCTGGGTTTCTACATTGTCAAGGCAGACTATCGTGGGCAGGGTTATGGCATTCAGATCTGGAATGCAGGGATGGACTATCTTGCGGGTCGGAATGTTGGGTTAGATGGCGTTGTGGCGCAGCAAGAGAATTATCGGAAGTCTGGCTTCAAGCTGGCGTATGGCAATATGCGCTATGAAGGCATAGGTGGAGGAACGATGCCGGACGATCCGTCAATTGTGGTGCTGAGCACGCTGCCAGTTGAAAAAGTGACTGCCTACGACGCTGCATTCTTTCCAGAAGATCGCGCAAATTTCATCGAAAGTTGGATCAGTCAACCTGGCACGCATGCGCTCGGTATTCTGAAAGCTGGAGAGCTTGCAGGCTACGGTGTGATCCGCCCCTGTCGAACGGGGTACAAAATCGGCCCGTTGTTCGCAGACGATGCTGATAAGGCCGAGGCGTTATTTGGAGCGCTGAAGTCTAAAGTAGGCGCAAATGATGCAATCTTTTTAGACGTCCCGGCGGTCAATCCAGATGCTGTCGCCCTTGCCGAACGGCACGACATGGCGATGTCGTTTGAAACTGCCCGCATGTATACCGGCGAAATCCCTGAAATTTCAGTGGATCGGACTTATGGCGTGACTTCATTTGAAATTGGGTAGTCGTGCTTAATGCGAGTTAGAAATGGAACCGCTGAGAAATGGAGGTCGCTGAGAGAGCTAAGTAAAACTTAGCGGTGAATTACCCCAAC
>JAHDIM010000057.1 GCA_020630805.1 Anaerolineales bacterium | reverse complement strand
GGGCCAAAGGGGAGCGTGAAATGTTTGAGGCCGCTGGCTACAAAGAAGGCGATGCAATTGAAGGCGACTTCTTCCCGCAACTGTACCCCCGGCGATAGAGATTATCGATTGTGACGAGATTACGTCTTGCAATCGCTACAAGGATGTTGCAATCAGTTCTAGTGATTTGCCAATTTTGAATATTAGGGGTTGAATATTTTGCTCTTGAAATCAAGCAGATATGACAAACCACTAGATTGCCGCTAATAGCCGCTGTTCTAACTCTGCACTGGTAAACCCATCAAAGCTCACAAGTTTGTGGGCTTTATTTTTTCCTGCAACCACTTCCATTTTTGTAACGCCAATCCCCAATTGCTTGCTCAAAAAGATCATGAGCGCCGCATTGGCGGCTGTCACGCTTGGACTTGCTAAGCGGACCTTGACGACATCATCCTCGGTCGTGCCTGCAAAATGGTCATTCGCGGCCCGTACAATCACGCGCACAGCGAGACATGCCCCCGTTTTCCCATCCGTGAAATTGAAAGCACGTTTTTTCATCGACTACCCTCTATAAAAAACAAAATCCCGATCACTGTCGAGCTTACAACTATTGTACAGTGATCGGGATTGAATTCGCGAAAATTTTGAGAATTTTCGTAAAGTTGTTAGCCGAATGAACTATGAAGCATATTGCTCAAAATCCGCATGAGAATCAGCAGCACAATGGGACTGAAGTCGATGCCCATACCACCAGTCGGCATGACTTGGCGGATTGGCGCAAGTATCGGGTCCATTAAGTTATTGAGAGCTTGCTGGACGTCCCAAAGCCATGAACCATACTCTGGACGCACCCAAGACAAGATAATCCAGACAAACAAGACAATGTAGAAGACTTGGAAGATAGCGTCAAACGCTTGTAACACGATTTTTATCCTTACTAACTAACAACGGCGGTCTGTCAGTTTATCTGACCGCGTTGACTAAGAAATCCCGGATGAAGTCCAGGGCAAAAAAGAGCAAGATGGGGGCAAAACTAATGCCACCCATTGGAGGCAGAATTTTTCGAAACGGCGCCATAATCGGACGCATAAAACGATTGAGCTGCATTTTGATGGTGTAAAAGACATTGCCCGGTTTCAATGGAATCCAAGACAAAATAATCCACGCTAACAAAATGTAGCGAATAACATCAAAAGCAAAACTGATAATTTGAGCCAAAGTCATTTAGGTACGTTCTCCAAATAATGCGCGTCCAACACGGACAAGCGTCGACCCTTCTTCAATTGCGACTTCAAAATCATTCGTCATACCCATCGACAATTCTGGTAACTCCAGCTGATAGGCATCTTGCAAACGATCGCGCAGATTGCGTAAGTCGCGAAATACGGGGCGTGTATCTTCAGGCGCTGCAAAAAAGGGCGCCATAGTCATTAGACCGCGCACTTCTAAATTCGGTAACGCAAAAATGAAATTTAGCTGTGAACGCAACGCATCCCAGTCGCCAATGTCACAAGCACCGTTGCGTGCCCGAAAGCCGTGCTTACTCTCTTCACCAGAGACATTGCACTCAATCAGCACCGGCATGACTTTGTCAATTGCCTTGGCTTTACGGTTGATGGTCTCCGCAAGCTTCAAACTATCAATGGAATGCAGCAAGTCAAAATTAGCCACGACATCGCGTGCTTTGCGCGACTGCACATGTCCAATAAAATGCCAATTGATTGGCGCATCTGGTGTCTGAAAATCAGCCTGAGCAACTTTATCAGCGCCTTCCGGCATCCGATTTTCACCAAAGTCACGCTGACCACAGTCGTACAACGCTTGAATATCGTTGAGCGGCTTCGTTTTCGACACCGCAAGCAATTTGACGCTATCTACAGCACGACCAGCGGCTAAAGCCGCTTCACCAATTCGCGCCGTAAGTTCTTGATAATTCTTAGCAATCGACATGACGTTACGCTAGCGAAATAACTGCGCCAAAGCGCCCGGTCACCGGCCCCTGCGCCCGGTGTGAAAAGAACAAATCGGTATTACCAAATGTTGAAATACCACCAATCTCAATCTTGTTGACACCAGCCTCACGTAACGCTCTGGCGTTGGTCTGCCAAAGGTCAGCGTGCGCTTTAGGACCCAAGTGATGCAAGACCAATCCTTCTGGGTTTGGGAACGCTTTTTCAATTTCAGCAGCAACTTCAGCGCCGACTTCATAATGCTCGGCGGCGATAGAAGGACCAATGCCAGCAATGACATCTGCCGGGTCGGTACCATATTCGCGTGTCATGCTTTCAATAGTAGTACGCACAACTCCGGCCACGGTTCCACGCCAGCCAGCGTGGGCAATGCCAACGGTATGTTGTTTGGGGTCATACATCAAAACAGGGACACAGTCTGCAAAGCGCAGCCAAAGGGGCATATTTGGCTGATTGGTCACAAGCGCATCGGCTTTGGTGTCCCAATCACACGGTTCAGCATTGATAGCAATGGTTTCAACGCCATGCACCTGCCAAACTGTCGCCATTCGGTCAGGATCTAGCCCAACCGTTTCAAACGCCCGCCGTCGATTAGCCCGCACATTTTCAGCGCTGTCGCCCGTACTCACACTCATGTTGAGCGAACCATACGGCTCTGGGCTGACACCACCATTGCGGCCAAATACCGCATGCGTGAGACCGTCTGTCGGGAAGGAGTCAAACGTGAACCAATCGAGAGAATTTTGAGAATGGTGCTGCACAATTTGAGTCTACCACGCAGATAATATGCGATTTGTTAGTGAGGGGATGAGGGGTTAGTGAGTAGCAATATAGATCGAGGCGCAACTATCAACTATCAACTATCAACTATCAACTATCAACTATCAACTATCAACTATCAACAAAGAGTTTACGTTGCAGTCTTGCGCTTCTTCTGCACATCAGCCTGAATATCATCCATTGCTTCGGCCACATATGGGTAGGCAAGCCAAACATTGGCAATGCCAAACAAGAACCCAGTCAGCGTGCGCAAGTAAGGCGTGCTTTCGCGATATGGCAGCCACTGCAATGGG
The DNA here is from genome assembly GCA_020630805.1 of Anaerolineales bacterium. Classification (GTDB taxonomy): domain Bacteria; phylum Chloroflexota; class Anaerolineae; order Anaerolineales; family UBA6668; genus JAHDIM01. Next base: position 15,517 of record JAHDIM010000057.1, on the reverse strand, counting down.
GGTTGTGAAAGCAATTGGCTAAAGCCATCAAGCCCAATTGGCGCAATCCCAATGAGGAGATAGGGCACCCAGTGCAGCGGTTTGACTTTTCGTCCTCGCCGACGCAGCACCCCATAAAGTAGGCCAGCTAGAAAGACACCCATGTAAATGGCGACATCACGTTCGCAATAGGCAACTTTGTAGCCCATTTCTGCATTCCCAACAAACCGACGGGCAGCAAGACGTCCTTCGTTCGTGTAGGGCTGGATCCCCGTAATTTCTTGAAACTGAGGGGCCTCATAAAACGGCTGTTCGCCAAACAAAAACCAAGACCGATACGCAAACTGATGACAGAACGGTCGATAAAACGCGTAGATTGCATTTGCCGGGCGTTCCGCCCCAACCTGCATCAGGACTGGCGCAGCGAACGGCATGCCCACATACAGCCCGACCAAGACCGACAAGATTTTGAGCCAATGACGGCTAAAGCCAGATGCGATTCCATCGCCAATTTTGTTGATGCGGGCTGTTGCAGACATGCGTTAGGAAGTGGTCTTACGGCAGAATAAAGTCGAGTTGCTCGGCAAGTTGACCTTCTGTCAACACACCAAGATGGAATGACGCAATCTTACCATCGGCATCGATGAAGTAGCTGGAAGGATAGGCTCGAATGCGGTACTGATTTTGAATTTCAGCAGTCTCATCCAGGCCTACATCAAAGGTCAAGCCAAGTTCCTCCACAAACGGAGAAATTTGCTCAGCAGTCTCACGGTTATTCACAGCAAGGATGACGAGGCCATCATCTGCGTGTTCTTCAAACGCAGCTTGCATGTGTGGCATTTCAATTCGGCATGGACCACACCACGTTGCCCAGAAATTCAGCATCACAGGGCGACCTTGCAATTCCGACAATGTAATTTCTTCACCCGTTGCAAGGTTGATTGTTGTGAAATCTGGTGCGACGGCGCCAACACCCAAGTCTGTGTTGTTAGCAGAGACATTTGCAGCACTCGTAGCACCTGAAGACCGATTGCCTGACATAAAAATGAATGCCCCGGCCCCAAGACCAATCAATAATCCTACCAAGGCAATGAGACCTAACCGCATTGCAGATTTTTTACTATCGACTTCCTCGATCATAATTCTGTCCTTCGCGAACGTCGCGCTTGGAAATAAAAAGCCGATTGAAGTTGGCTCAATCGGCTTTTGAAATTTAGCATGATTTGCTTAGCTTTGCTTACTGACCTTGCCCAAACAGGTTTTGCACCCAGCTATCTAATGCGAGTTGGATGTTGAACATCGCTTCTGTGTCATGCGGCACAATTGAGGTCAGGCGATTGGTTACCAACAAGATACCGATAATCACAAGCAAGATCCCTGTGAAAATCTTGACGTAGTTCATGTACGGACCCATTTTTCGGATGAGCGAGGTCGCTTGGCCCATCATTGCGGCTGCAATCAAGAACGGAATACCTAGTCCTGCCGCGTAGGCAATGAGTAACGGAATACCTTCGCCACTGTTCGCTGCCACCGTCAGAATTGCGCCCAACACCGGCCCGACACACGCAGACCATCCCGCAGAGAAGAAGACGCCCATCAAATAAGACTGACCGTAGCCAATGCCAGTTGAGACTGGGCTGAATTGCTTACGTGTGTCCATGTCCAAGAATGGGATGTTGATGATGCCCATGGTGTGCAGACCAAAGATAATCACTAAGATCCCACCGACAAAGGTAAACCAATTCACGGTGAACGTGCGCCCTGCAATTTCAACAATTGAAAAGCGCGCGCCCCCAACCAGACCGCCCAGCGCAGTAGATGCCGCGCCTAAGGCCACAAAGATCGTGCTAAAGCCCAAGACAAACATCAGGCCATGGAAGAAAGTCACCATACGGTTTTCTTGCACAACGGCAACGCCACCCGGTCCCGTGGCGACCATTTTGCCACCTAAGTAGCTGATGTATGCTGGCACAAGTGGCAGTACACAAGGAGATAAGAAAGAAACAACGCCCGCAACAAATGCGAAAGCAATTGAAAGATCAGCAATGCCCATAAGAAAAATTACTCCAAATACTTGGTTTTATGTAAAACCCAGAACGTCCTCAAATACAGAGACAGAGTTGGTTTTACTAAAGGTTTCGCATGCTGTCATCGCATTTACTTCTAAGTTTTGTTGCGAAACACTTACTATTCACAATTCTGCAACAGATCGCACTCTGAAAACAAGTAGGGATTTACACATTCAGGTGCTGCGATTTGCATGTTTGAGAGACGCAGCGGAGGACGCTGGTCTTACACTACAATCTTATATTTTGCTTATTCTTAATTGGGGTTAATAAAAGCGCGCCATGACAAGGCATGGCGCAAAATTTACGAGAAGATATTGATGCGAGTGCCACCGGGCCACTCAACCGTGATTTTGCCTGGATTGTAAGCAACTTCAGGCAGTGTCCAGCGGAATAACCAGCGTGAGGCTTCAGGAGTACAGTTGAGACATCCCGCCGAGCGCGGGCGACCGTAGTCATTGTGCCAGTACGTTGAATGGATTGCCTCGCCATTCGAGCCAAAGTACGTCACCCAGCCCACACCGGGCAAGTCATAGCCGTCATCCGCAGTACCGCCCGACATATGGCGACTAATCCGTTTACTCCAAATTGGATAAGACCCAGCTTGGGTCAAGGCATTGCCCGTTCCAACACCATCCGCTCCGAAGAACTCACGACCTGATGAAATGACGGTACGAAATACTTCAGTTTCACCTTCAAATGCAGACAACCGCTGGCGGCGCAAGTCGACTTCAATCCGTTTGTCTTCTACCTCTGGTGAAATCGGTGCAATGTGTTCTGCATCGAAAACGCGCATATATTCGGCTTTGACCCACATCGGCTTATAGTTTTCATCTAAGATGTGATACCAAATTTGGCCCGTTTCTTCTTCCTCATACCGTTCATCGAGTAAGAATACCCCGGCATAATACAAGTCATAAGTCACTTCTGACTTGTCAAACGGATTTTTGTGAGCAGCGGCCATTGGCACAGACAGTTCTCCATACTCTCCTTGCGGATCAATAGAGGCCTTTGGCGTTTGGAGTACGTGTTCACATGGTTGCATGAAAGAGGAGTACACATAGCCACCTGGCACTTCATACCAAACATGGTTATGGGGATACCACCCTTCCCCAACAACCTCTCGATAAATTGGCACAATGTCATCACGCCAGAGATGTTCAATCCGTTCGCCATGTGGCCCTGGGCGCGACATCAATTGCAACGATGGTGCCGTCACCCGCCCCATCCGTTCAGATTCTTTTGAGACACGTCGAATAGATGCACCAGCAGCCAAAGCCCGCCCGCTAACCTTTGGCAGCGCAGCGAGCCCGATGACGGAAATGGAACCTAGGCGGAGAAAATCGCGACGAGAATATTTTTTCTTCATGTTGTTTTGCACAAATTACAAAAATGCACATTATTTGCGTTGGCAATCACTTTAGTAGAGGAATGCCTAACTGACAAGTAAGCTAAGTTACGGTTGCACAACAATAACCAACCGCAGACGAAATTCAGATAAAAAACAAAAGATGCGCATGCAAATTCACAGGCGCATCTTTAGGAAGTACTAATCTAGAAAACGATTAGTTTGCGTTGGTTAGCATTGCCTCAATGGCGGCACGCATTGCTGCGTCATCTGTAAACCCAAGGTGTTGGTTCACAATTTGACCATTGCCATCCACAAAGATGATGTGCGGTTGGAACACAAAGCCGAGTTGGCCTTTGTAGGCATTTGTCGCTGGATCATCGATGTCGAGATAGTAAAAGTCGACTTGATCCCAATACTCAATTTCTAGCCCGTGCACGACGGGCGCAATCGCGCGACAGCTACCTCACCAAAAGGCGAAGAATTCAACCACTTTAGGTCGACCATCTCCGAAGGTCACTGCGCCGACAGGGCTCGCTTTCATATCTTCCGTAAACGCAGGTGGAGCACCTTTGTTATGCGAGGCAACTGCTGGTGCTTCGGTTGGCACATCAGTCGGCACTTCTGTTGGAACATCTGTCGGCGGCACTGCGGTTGGCTCTTCCGTTGGTTCTGGAGCCGTCGTTGGAACTTCGGTAGCTGGCTCCGCAGTTGGCTCTTCAGCCGCCGGTTCTGCGGTTGGTTCTTCAGCAATTTGCTCGCTTTCAGATTGAGCAGCATTCAACAGGTCTGAATTTTCTTCAGTCGGTTGTACTTCAGCAACCGCGTCTGCTGCGGCACTATCGCTTTCAACTTCCGCTTCTGCAACGGCGTCGTCTGCCATTACTTCAGAGTCAGAAGGATCTGGCTCCGCTACGGCTTCGACAGCTGTCGGTTCAATGACAGCTTCAACAACTTCAGCAGCGTTATCATCAGGTTCCGCCATTTGTTCTGGCGCCACCTCAGGGATTTCCGCTACTACCTCTGCTGGCGGGGTTGGACCGGCACAAGCTGCCAAAACCACACTCAGCAAAAGCATCCCAATGATTAGATGTTTTCTCATGGGCAATACTCCTAAAATAGTTCTCAAAATAACATAGTAATACGATGGTCTTACAATAGTATTGGACGTCTCTAGCGCCAGATGTATTACCGAATTGCCTAGTGAGCGCTACAGATCGCTTTCATTCTATGCCCAAAGCTGCGCAATGCCTCTAAAAATCTTAGTAACTTCTCACTTAGTGAGGTAAGCATTTGTTGGGTAGCTGCGTCAAGAAACCAAACATAGCGCTGTAAGTCGGGTTACCGAGTAACAAACTCGAAAGTGATAGTCTCTAAGTATGACAGGAATTGCCCCGACGACCGTCCAGCTTTGGATCTATATTCAAGCGCATTGCTACACATGCGAACACTCAAAAGTGCTCGCGAAACAACTCCAAGCCGAGTTCCCAACCATTAACGTAGCACTTGTAGACTTTGCTGATCCAAAAGAACAACGACATCCCAAAGTGTTTGCAACCCCAACATTCGTATTGAACAATGCGGTTGTCTCACTCGGGAACCCAGAACTGGAGCAGATGCGCTACTTGATTAATAAAGCGCTGAATAAACGGCAACGCAGCCGCCAGCCATAATTGCAGTTTGAGCGGGACATTATGTCTGACACCAAAATTTCATATCTATCAATGATCGAAATCTTCCAAGATCTGTCGCCAGATCAGAAAGCAGAAATTGATCAAGCAACCACAATGACCACCTGCGAAAACGGGCGCATCTTTTACATGCCAGAAGACACTGGCGAAGTCTTGTTTTTGCTCAAAAAGGGTCGCGTTCAGCTCTACCGCATGACGATGGCTGGCAAAAAGATTGTGGTGGCAACGCTAGACTCAGGCGCAATCTTCGGTGAAATGGCGCTGATTGGAACCGGTATGCACAACACATACGCCGAAGCAGTCGATGACTGTCTTCTTTGCGTTATGAGTCGGGTCGACCTTGAACGCCTCATTTTGCAGCACCCCAAAGTCGGCCTGCGTTTGATGCAGTCAATCGGTGAGCGCTTGTCATCAACAGAGCAACGCCTGGAAGAAATTGCTTTCAAAAGTATTCCCGCCCGTTTGGCAGGTCTGCTGCTGCGCATTCAGGAAGATGGCGAAACGCCAATCATCAAAGGGTATACGCATCAAGACCTAGCTGAAATCCTCGGCACTTACCGCGAAACCACGACCCAAACCTTGAATGAATTCAAAACCAGAGGTCTGATAAAAATTGGCCGTAAACGCATTGAACTGCTGGATTTGAACGAATTGCATTCAATGGCGCAGGCCTAATAATTTATAGCACTACCTTTTCACAAATATGCGGCGTCCCGAATTTTTCATAAACTTATGTAAAAATTCACTTGTCTCCCCGCAATACTCCTTGCTGCTCGCGTAACGGTGGCGCAGCCACTATGCAATGTCCTTAGGTAAGACGCAGGCGCTAGCATCCACTGGAGTCTAGAAATTACCAAAATACCAGTGAGCATTTGCGCAAAGTTTCTGTCAAATGCTCAATTTGCATTTTGGATTTCCAAAAATCGGGTGGATACCTCTAATATCTAGTAATAGAAAACAGGCTTCTCAAGTGAGAGGCCTGTTTTTGTTCTAACCTAACCCGAAAATTCGGGATGGCTCATGTTTGTTTTAACGCCTCTAGTTAGCGGTATACTTCGCGCCGATGAAAGACTACAACGCGCGTTGGTATCACCGGATTGGCATTTGGTTTGGCATTGGCCTAAATCCGGCCAGCATTACAATGGGCGGCGGTTTAGCTGCTGCGCTTCCTTTTCAAACTTTGTTTTGGGTTGTACCCGTTGGCTGTCTACTGTTGATGGCCTTGGCAATTGCAGCCGGAATAATTGGACAGTCACTGCGGGCTCCGCTCGCTCGCTGGAGCGTCTCCACATTTGGGTTTGGTATTGGCGCACTGACCATCAATCTCATGATGGGCGTGGGGATGGTCGGTTGGCATGGCTTTCAACTTGGCCTTGCTGGTACCGCGCTGGGCGTCTTGCTTCGCTTGCCCAATTGGTTAGGCATTGTCTTACTCGCAGTCACAGTTTGTATCGCTAGCTTTAGCAGCGTCAACCGCTGGAATTGGCTGACGTGGATCACTGGTCTGTCTGCACTTGGCCTCGCCATCTTCTCTCTTCTCGCAGTTGGTACTGGTATCGATAGCGGCTACCAAACACCTCAGACCACCTTTCGCACAATCTTATGGGCAATTGGCACGATTGCGTCCTTTGCTGCCTTATTCGCGCTGCGAGTGCCGGACTTCACCTTTGACTTGAAGACTCGTCAAGACGTTGTGATCGACGGTCTGGCGCTTTTTGTTGCTCTAATTTTTGGTGTCCTCGTTGGGATGTATCTGTATCGGGCAACGGGCAGTTGGGACTTAACAGTCATCTTAGCTGGATCACGAATCGCATTTGTAGCGCAACTCTTCTTGGTGCTGTCGCTCATTGCACCAACGCTGTCGAGCGTTCATAGTGGCGCATTGGCTTGGTCAAACGTATTGCCAATAACCTCTCGCGTTGGCATTGTGCTACTCATTGGCCTTGGTCTAGTGCTGGGCCTCACCCGGTTCGATCAACGCTTACTGCCATTCCTTGACTGGATCGGCACAATTGTGCCACCGGCATTGGCCGTCATGATTGGCGCCGTTTTCGTACGACGGTACACCACCACCAAATGGACTTATGCAGCATGGGTTGTCGGCGCATTGATTGCACTAGGCCTCAAAATTGCTGGTCAGGATGTGCACTTTTTCGCGGGCTTCATCATCAGTCTACTTGTGCTATTTTCAGCGCGGATCTTTAATCCACGTGCAAAGTTAGCCCCCAGCTAAGTTAAGATGGACCTTTCTCCAGCGCTGACCTCAATCCTTGTTGGCATTGGCGGGTTTATTGGCGCAAATGCCCGTTATTGGACTGGTGTTTGGGTGTCAGCCCGTCACCAAAGTGGATTCCCATATGGAACGCTAGCTGTCAATCTGCTTGGCAGTTTTATCTTGGGACTGCTCACTGCCATTTGGGTCAGTCGCGGAGGCGGAGATCCAAGGCTAAAACTTCTGATTGGCACCGGATTTCTAGGTGCTTTCACCACATTTTCAACCTACATGGTAGAAAGCGTCACGCTGCTGTGGGATGGCAAAGTGAGCATGGCACTCATCTATGTATTGGGCAGTGTTGTGCTTGGTATGTTGCTTGCGTTTGGTGGGATGTGGTTAGGAAGACAGCTGTTATCTTAACTACAAAGCGCCTTCCTTGGAGGAAGACGCTTTGTCAATTGCGTTAGTTTTATTGCTATTGCAAGCCCATCGCTTCTCGGATTGGGCCACAGGCTGGACATTCACCGTTTGGCCGAATGATTGCAAAGCCGGCTTGCGGGTCATCTTCGAAGAAGTAATCGAAGTCGATATTCCAAACAATCAGCATGCGGACAGCACCTTGTTCGCGTGACAGTTTGACCACTTCACCCCAGTATTGGGCATGTTGATCTACCGTCATGTTGATGCCACCTTGGTTTGGCAAACCACGCCATGAGAAGCCCTGTGGCAACCAGCCCCACTCTTCACCACTCAAGTAACCAAGTTCAGTGAAACAGAGTTGCTTCCCACCCGTAATTTGCTGATAGGTCTGCACAATGCCTTGGAAGTAGCGGGTATAGTGCGAGCTATTGCCGCGTGGGTCGCCGCTGGTTTGATACGGTGAGATCAAGCCTTCGTTGTAGTGCGCCCCGACACAGTCAGTGTAGTTCATTGCGCCCGCTGCAACCATGCGTTCCAAGTATGGACGGTCATCACAACCGTCTGGGCCACAAGTGCCACGGAAGAAGCCAGTTGGAGCCAGTGCCGATGAAATCACAATCGTGTTTGGATTAGCAGCCTTGATCGCGACATAAGATTGCTTCAACAATTCGGTGTACGCTTCTGGGCTAATTTTGCCTTTTTGCCATTCACGTTCAATATTGACTTCGTTCCAGACTTCAATTGCGTCTGCACCTGCGCCAGCAAGCTCAGCAACAAATTGGGCATATTCAGGATACTTGTAAGCATCGACGTGATCATGATACCCAACCACACCCAGCAAGACCTTGAAGCCTTTGTCGTGAGCATTGTTGATGTAGTACTTCGCCCCATCAGCATTCATGCCCGGTTCCCACTTGACTTGATGCTTGACCCAAGTCATGCCCGTTTCGTTCATTACTTGTTGGGCACGGTCACCGAACCAGTTCACCTGACCACCCAATTCGAACGCTGCATTGACATTGTTGACAGCACCAGTATTTGGAATTGGCGCTGGTTGCTGCGGCACCGCCGTTGGTGTTGCGGTCGGTTGAGCAGGCACTGCTGTTGGCGTTGGTGGAACAGCGGTCGGTGTATTCGTCGGCTGTGGATTTTGTGCTTGCGCTGCGTTATTTGCAACAGACGTTGGCGTCGGCGTATTTGTCGGCGGTACGGCTGTTGGGGTCAACGTTGGCGTTGCTGTCGGTGTACTCGTTGGCAACGGTGTTGGTGTATTTGTTGGCGTTGGGGTCGGCGTTGGCGCAATATATTCGTAGCGTTCAATGCCTTCAGGGAATGCCAAGCGCATGACTGCGCCAAGTGGCAAACAAGCTGAACAGCGTGAGTCGCGGCGCAAAATTGAGTAGCCAGCATCCAATTTGTTTTGTGAGCGTGAACCGATATCAATGTTATTGACAATCATCAAGCGGATGTTTGAGTTGCTAGCAGCCAACATGGTTGCTTCACCCAAGTATTGCGCTTGTTCATTTAGAGACAAATTGAAGTCTGTGCCTGGATGCCATTGCAAACTGCGTGGCAAGTTACCAATGCCTTGACCAGAGTGGTAACCCAAGTCAGTGAAACATAACGGCTTTTCTTGCTTCGCTACGCTGTGATACAAGTCCACCATTGGACCAAAATAGCGCGTGTAGTAGTCAATTTCGTCGCGTGGATCATCACCAGATTGCGTTGGTGAAACCAAACCTTCGTTATATTGCACCCCAATGCAGTCAACGTGATCCAACACGCCAACGCGCACCATGCGGCGTAGGTATGGCAAATCGTCACAGCCGTCTGCCGTACAGCGGGCGAATTCCACAACTGGCTTCAAAGCGCCTGAGATGATGAGTGTGTCATCATTGGCAGCGCGAATGGCGTCAGCAGCTTGTTCAACCAAGCTGACATAGGTTGCGGCGTTGACACCACCTTCAACCCAGCCATCGGCGATGTTCATTTCTGACCAAATTTCAATGCCATCGGCACCGGCGTCGGCCAACTCCCCGACGAAGTTTGCATATTCTGCAAACGTGTTGGGTTGCACCACACCACGTTCACCGCGGACAGTGTAAAGCACATAAAATTCAGCTTTGTGTGCTTCCGTCAGTTGATCGACATAATCTTGAGCGCTGTCACCGGGTTGCCATTCAATATCGAATTGCACCCAGCTCATTCCAGCGTGGTGCATGGCAACAACAGCGTCAGGACCGAGATTATTGACCAATCCACCCAATTCAAAATCTGGATTGAACTCTGTGGGCGGGTTATCGAACAAATCGGCTTTGCGCGGTTGCGGCAATGGCTCAGTGTCTTTGGAGTCGTCTGCGCTTGCGTAGTTCGCTGCAAATGCAACGGGCAGCAAAAGCGCGACGATGATAAAAATACGTCCGAGGCTAGCAACCAGTTGACCTGCAAAGTATGTGGTTTGCTTACCTGAATGGGCGTGCAGCAGTGCTGCAATGGAAGATGGTGTTACCTGTTTCATGTGTGCGAAGCGAAAGTACCTGTAAAATTCGCGAAAAAATGTATCTAATCTGTATAAACTCGGATAAATCCAATAACAGAATAGCGAATCCGCACTATGTGCTACTAAAAGAGTTAATGCAGGTTTGCTTAATATATTTCAGACACGTGTCTATTTCTAAACCAAAATAATTAAAGGTTTGAGGAATGGTTAACGACACGTTCTACAAAATGTTTAAGCACCGTAAAGTCACGCCAATATTGACCTTATTTATTGGGTTCTTCCTGCGGGCTTGGCAGCTTCCTCTTAATAGATTTCATCAGGATGAAGCGTTATATGCCTACTTCGCCCGACTGATTGCCTCCCAACAGAACGTCTGGTTACAAACACCGCTTCTAGACAAACCACCTCTCAATTACTATCTAACCGGCGCGACGATCGGCCTGTTTTGGATTGATCCTAAAAATCCAGTCTTAGCAGAGTTCATTGCTCGTCTGCCGCATTTGTTTGCCGCGACAGTGTCAATTGCTTTGCTCTATCAACTCAGTAAGCGTCTTTTCAATTTAGACGCAGCCTTAATCATTTCAGGCTTGTTTGCGCTAGCGCCGTTCGCCATTAGTTTTGCCACTACTCTATTTGCAGAGACCTTATTAACGTGCGTGCTGCTCGCTGGATTGTTGGCAGGCACACATCAAAAATTAGGGTGGCTTGGGGTGTGGCTGGCGACTGCCGTTGCGCTAAAACCGACGGCCCTGTATTTCTTCCCGCTCGTTTTTGGCGTTTTAGGGATCTACTTAAGCTCGCAACCGCTAAAGCAAACCATATGGAAAAGCTTGAGACAATTTGGAGCGGCGTTTGCTGCTGGCATCGTTCTGCTCTTGGCTTGGCAATTGCTGCGCCCCGACGCAGCACCATTTTGGGCGGCTGGCGCTGACACTTACAACCCGCAGCGTTTTATTCGGCCTGATGAAATTCAAGCTAGACTGTTGACGCTCGGCGCACTTTGGCAACATCAATTTGGCAGCATTGGATTAATGATTGCGAGTACACCAATCATTTTGTGGGGGCTTCTCAAACCACGGCAACGGCCAATCACCAAAACGCTCACATTATTTCTGGTTACTTTTGTCATTGGGTACTGTGCTTGGCATTGGCTAATCGCGTTCAATATCCGTGATCGATATTTTTTGCCGCTGACGCCACTTGTGTGCCTGTTGTTTGGTTGGGGGCTGTACCAACTCATGCAATCGATTTCAGACAACGGATCAAGTCGATATCTGAGCCCAATCATCATGACTAGCGTTTTCGTTGTGTTCGGGATCGCTGGAATACAAGCCGCAAATGCCCAACATCCTGTTGGCGGCGACCATGGTGCCTATGATGGAATTGAGCAGATTGCGCAGGAACTTCGTGGGACACCGACCGGAACCGTGTTGTATGATTTGGGTCTTGATTGGCACTGGCGCTTCTATTTGTATGAAAGCGATGTCTTCATTGCATGGCAGCCAGGGCCAGATAACATCGCAGAAGATGTTGATGTCCATGCGCGGAATGATCCAAATCCACGCTATGTTGTCTTATTGGAGTTGCAGACAGAGCAAGAGCTAATCCGGTCGCTAGCGGCAGTGAACTATCAGATAGACCTAGTGCTAGCGCCCCAAACGCGGTTTGGGACGACCTCTTTGCGCCTTTATCGCATCAGTCCAACACCTTAGAATTGCCAAAACTGCACGTACTGCAAACGCCTTGAATTCCAGACGCCTACTCAACTTAGTACCGCTCTTGTTGGTGCTACTCTTCATTCCAATCTTGTTTTGGAGGATGAGTTTTACCAATCTAATTTTTGCGCGTGGCGATACGTTCTACTACTTTTATCCCTATTGGGAGCACCGTGCCCGTGCGTTACTGACTGGTGAAATTCCCCTTTGGAATCCCTACCTATTTATGGGCGCGCCCTTCTTGGCAAATTCCCAAGCTGGGGTCTTATACCCACTCAATTGGCCATTGGCATTCTTCAATACGCCTCAGGCCGTTAAAGTCAGCACCCTAGTTCACCTCAGCATTGCCGCCTGTGGCACCTTTGTTCTCGCACGCCGCACATTCAACTTCCCTGCCATCCCGGCAGGCATCTCGGCTCTGACATTTACGCTTAGCGGACACCTGACAACCAAAGTGGAGCAAGTCAATCAGGCACAGGGGTTGGCTTGGCTGCCATGGTTAGTCTACGCTGCGCATGTCTCCGTCACCGCCGACACGCTCCCCAAACGGCTGCGTGCTGGCGCAAGTTTCGCTGGTATTCTCGCCATGCAATTGCTAGCCGGTCATACGCAGTCGATGTACATTTCCTTATTTGGCGCTGGCATTTGGGTTGCGACACTTCTGATTAGTGATGTCATTGCCAATAAGACGTGGCAAAACTGGCCCGCGATCAAGTCGCTCATTGCAAACTACTGGGTGCCCATTCCATTCATTGCGATGGGCATTGCTATTTCAGCCGCGCAATTACTGCCGACGCTAGAACTGTCTCAAAACTCAATGCGCAGCGGCGGCATGAGCCCTTATGAAGCCGTGTCCTTCTCATTGCATCCTTTGCTGATTGGGCGCGGATTTTTACCCGGTTATTCACGGACACTCTTTAGTGAATTCCTTGGATACGTTGGCATCATTGCCTTGTTTTTTGCAATCAATGGGATATTCAAGAGTTGGAATACGCGGGCCTTACGCGCCGTTTTGGTGCTCCATGTCGTCGGATTCGCATTAGCGCTGGGTGGCTACAACCCAATCTACTGGGGTTTGCTGGAAATCATTCCCGGTTTTGATCTTTTCCGCGCACCTGCCCGCTGGCTTGTGCTTTGGTCACTCGCAACTAGTCTTTTAATTGGGCTTGGTGTCATTCGGGTACAGTCGCAAACGTTCCGGCAAAAGTTGATTCCAGCAGCGCTTGGTGTCGCAACCGTCATCGGACTAATTGGCATTTACTATCTCAGCCGCAACTTTGTATCCCCGGGAGAACTAGGCCCGCCCGGTCCCCCAAAGCAAATGGATTACGTTCGTTGGGGCATCGCGACCGCAATCGGCGCAGGCTTGTTGCTGGCACCAGCCTTCAAAGCAAAATCAGCGCTGATTGGCATCCTCATTGCGGTAGAACTGTTCATGGCATCCCGTGTGTTGCCATTGAACCGACTCACCACGCCAGAGACGTATTTCAGCTTGCGCCCCGCCATGCTACAGATGGTGAGCGCCAATGAAAATGAAGTCGTGCCGGGTCGCTTCCTGTCCATGTCGCAATTGCAGTTTGATCCCGGTGACATTGGTGAGCTCAAAAGTATCTGGGAAGGCACACTCCCTGACGACCCACTTTTCGATGCGCTGGTGGCTACCAAGGCCAAAGAAGTGCTTTCTCCAAACCTGCCGCTTGTTTGGCAGGTTCCTTCAGTTGATGGTTATGACGGCGGTGTCTTACCCTTACGCAGCTACGCTGAGTTCACCCAACAATTCACCAAGCAACCCGAACCGTCAACAGATGGACGTTTGCGCGAATATCTCATTGAACAACCTGAAAATTGGCTGCTCAACATTACAGATACCCGCTGGCTGATCACGGACAAAACCGCCGATGTGTGGATTGGCAACGTCTTTTACGACTTGCAAAATGAGCTCAATTTAGATGCCACCAGTCGGAGCGTCATCAGCGAGATCCCACCGCTTGAAGCTACCGGTCTAGGCGTAGTGATGACACCAATTGAGTCGAACTTGAGCAGCGCCCCCCTTGGGTTCTTAGAAGTCTTTGACAATGCTGGGCAATACCACTCTATTCCAATTCCACCAGACATCAGCGTCACAGGTGAAGGATTTATCACGTTACCAACCCCGATGACGTTGGAACAAATTACCATTCGCAGTGAACGCTCTTGGGATGTGACTGGCTTAGCCTTGATTGATCAGCGAACAGGCGCCTTCCAGCCGTTAACCCTTGGGCCGTATCGATTGGCACACTCTGGGGATGTAAAAGTTTACGAAAATCTGAATAGCTTCGGGCGCGCGTTTATGGTTGCAGAAACGCCACTTAGCGCTGAAAGCACGCCACTTACGGCGACCGTGGAAATCACGAACTACGCTAATTCGCGCGTTGAACTCTCAGTTGCTACAGAACGTGCTGGCACGCTTGTCTTGGCAGACGCCATGTATCCCGGATGGCAGGCGCTTGTAAATGCTACGCCAGTAGAAATTGAAGCTGTGAACGGACTATTTCGGGGAATTGAATTAGCGGCTGGCGAGCATGAAGTGGTTTTTGAATATCAGCCGCGCAGTTGGCAACTAGGCAAGCAAATTAGCTTAGCCGCACTAGCCATATGGATTGTGATCATGGGCGCAACGTTTGTGATGCCCCAATCAAATGGTGCTAAATCAGCGCTGGCCGAAAGTCCTTGACTTTCAACTGCACCCGTCGCCGCCCATTCCACTCATTCACTTCAACCGTATACACCAAATCGATGACTGGCGTCAGCTCTGACAAACGGTGTCCAAAGCGAAACGCGACTGCGTCAAGGTACGGACTATCGCCAGCGGCAACGGTTATTTTCAAATGAGAATGATCTTTCCCCATTGTCTTACTGCCCATCACGTTTACATTACGCGACAAAAACGTTGGGCGCGGATTGCCATACCCAAGTGGCTCAAATTTATCGAGTTCAGCGGCCAACGCCATTGACACGTTCGCCAGATCAATTTCCATATCAACCGAAATTACCGGGCGAATATCTTGGTCAGCCAAGACCTCAGCTGCAATCGCATTCAATCGCTTCCGAAAGGCTGGAACGTTTTCATTTGCCACTGTGAAACCCGCCGCAGCAGCGTGGCCGCCATAGCGTTCTAACAAATCCGCACACTGATCGAGCGCATCGGTCACGTGAAATTCGCGGATGCTGCGCGCCGACCCAACAGTATGCGTTTCGCCCACCGACGCCACGAACGCCGGTTTATAAAACTCTTCTTGCAAGCGCGACGCTGCTAGCCCCACTACGCCTGAGTTGAACGTCTCGTGCGCTGCAAACATAATGTTCGTTTCGTCTGCATTGACTGCAGCCCGACGCGCTTCTTCCGTGACATATTCAGTGGTTTGCTGCCGTTCTAAATTATGGTTCTCTAGCGTCCACGCCAGCGACTTCGCACTTTCAGGGTTTTTCGTGACCAGCAACTCATAGGCGGCTTTGGCCGAATCCATGCGCCCCGCTGCATTAAGGCGCGGGCCAATGCTAAAGCCAATGTGTCCAGCCCGAATTTGGCCCTGAGACAGACGCG